>NZ_HG322950.1:4583400-4899301 GCF_000689415.1 Pseudomonas knackmussii B13
CCGCCAGCGGCACGCCGCTGTGGCTACAGAACGCCGGCTTCATCTGGGTGCCGTTCATTGCCATCGCCGCAATCGCCGCCTGGTTCGGGATGAACGATATCGCCAGCGCCAAGTCGTCGTTCCGCGACCAGATGGCGATCTTCAAGCGCAAGCACACCTGGTTGATGAGCCTGCTCTACACCGGCACATTCGGCAGTTTCATCGGTTTCTCCGCAGGCTTCCCGCTGCTTGCCGGGCGTCTGTTCCCGTCGGTGGAAGTGCTCAAGTTCGCCTTTCTCGGGCCGCTGATCGGCGCCCTCAGCCGAGCCTTCTCCGGCGGCCTGGCCGACCGCTTCGGCGGCGCGCGGATCAGCCTCTGCGTGTTCGTGGCGATGGCCGCGTGCGTGTTCGGCGTGCTGTTCTTCATCGGCATCAAGGAGCAGCCAGGCGCCTTCTGGGGCTTCCTCGCCATGTTCCTGCTGCTGTTCTTCTTCTCCGGGGTGGGCAACGCCAGCACCACGCAGATGATCCCGGCGATCTTCCGCATCCAGACCCCGCGCCTGTATCCCGACCTGCCGGCGCCAGAGCAGGCACTGCGCAGCGAGAAAGAGTCGGCCGCCGCCGTCGGCTTCATCTCGGCAGTGGCCGCCTATGGCGGCTTCTTCATCCCGAAATCGTTCGGCAGTTCCTTCGCCCTCACCGGCGGCCCCGAGTGGGCGCTCTACTGCTTCATCGTTTTCTATGCGCTGTGCATCGCGCTCACCTGGTTCTTCTACACCCGCGGTAACGCCGAGGTTCGCTGCTAGCTGTCGGCAGCTCCCTGCCAAGGAGGATGGAAATGAGCTTCTTCATCGACCGCTTGCGCTACCTGGTCAAGCGCCCGGCGGAGTTCGCCGGCGGCCACGGCGAGACCCGCGACGAGAACCGCGCCTGGGAAGACGGCTACCGCCAGCGCTGGCAGTTCGACAAGATCGCCCGCTCCACCCATGGGGTGAACTGCACCGGCTCGTGCAGCTGGAAGATCTACGTGAAGAACGGACTGGTGACCTGGGAAACCCAGCAGACCGACTACCCGCGCACCCGCCCCGACCTGCCCAACCACGAACCGCGCGGCTGTCCGCGCGGAGCCAGCTACTCCTGGTACCTGTACAGCGCCAACCGCCTGAAATACCCGATGGCGCGCAAGGCCCTGGTGCAGCTGTGGCGCGAGGCGCTGGGCCGCCACAGCGACCCGGTGGATGCCTGGGCGAGTATCGTCGAGGACCCGGAGAAAGCCCGCCGGTACAAATCCATCCGCGGGCGCGGCGGCTTCGTGCGCACCGACTGGGACGAGATGCAGACGCTGATCGCCGCCGCCAACGTCTATACCATCAAGCAATATGGTCCGGACCGCGTCGCCGGCTTCTCGCCGATCCCGGCAATGTCGATGGTTTCCTACGCCTCGGGCACCCGCTACCTCTCCCTGCTCGGCGGGGTGTGCCTGAGCTTCTACGACTGGTACTGCGACCTTCCTCCCGCGTCGCCACAAGTGTGGGGCGAGCAGACCGACGTGCCCGAATCGGCCGACTGGTACAACTCCGGCTACCTCATCGCCTGGGGCTCCAACGTCCCGCAGACCCGCACGCCCGATGCGCACTTCTTCACCGAGGTGCGCTACAAGGGCACCAAGACCGTGGCCATCACCCCGGACTACGCGGAGATCTCCAAGCTCTGCGACGAGTGGATGAGCGCCAAGCAGGGCACCGACTCGGCCCTGGCCATCGCCATGGGCCATGTGATCTTCAGGGAATTCCACCTGGAGATACCCAGCGCCTACTTCACCGACTACATCCGCCGCTACACCGACATGCCGATCCTGGTGGAACTGGAACAGCGCGACGACGGCAGCCTGGTGCCGGGCAAGCAACTGCGCGCCAGCGACTTCGACGGCAACCTCGCGCAAGCCAACAACCCCGAGTGGAAGACCGTCGCCTGGGACGAGACCGACGAGCGCCTGGTGATGCCTCGCGGCTCCATCGGCTTCCGCTGGGGCGAGAGCGGCCACTGGAACCTGGAGCAGGTAGATGCCGATGGAAAGGAAATCAGCCTGCGCCTGTCCCAACTCGGTCGCCATGACGAAGTGGCGCGGGTGGCCTTCCCCTACTTCGGCGGCATCGAGCGCAAGCACTTCCCCAACGTGCCGATGCGCGACGTCATCTACCACCACGTGCCGGCCAAGCGCCTGAAACTGGCCGATGGCCGCGAGGTGCTGGCGGTCACCGTGTTCGACCTGACCGCCGCCAACTACGGCATCGACCGGGGGCTCGCCGCCACAGTCGGAGGCTCCGGCGAGGACGACGGCGCGACCGACTACGGCCAGCTGAAACCCTACACGCCGGCATGGCAGGAAGCGATCACCGGGGTCCCGGCGGCGCAGATGATCCGCATCGCCCGCGAGTTCGCCGAAAACGCCGACAAGACCCATGGCCGTTCCATGATCATCGTCGGCGCCGGGATGAACCACTGGTACCACATGGACATGAACTACCGCGGGCTGATCAACATGCTCATCCTCTGCGGTTGCGTGGGCAAGAGCGGCGGCGGCTGGTCGCACTATGTCGGCCAGGAGAAGCTGCGCCCGCAGACTGGCTGGACGCCCCTGGCCTTCGCCCTGGATTGGAACCGCCCGCCGCGGCACATGAACAGCACCTCGTTCTTCTACAACCACTCCAGCCAATGGCGCTACGAGAAGCTGGAGGTCAGCGAGCTGCTCTCGCCGCTGGCCCGTCCACAGGACTTCAGCGGCAGCCTGGTGGACTTCAACGTCCGCGCCGAGCGCATGGGCTGGCTGCCCTCGGCGCCGCAACTGGGCATCAACCCCCTGCGCCTGGCGGCCGCGGCGCAAGCTGCCGGCAAGAGCACCGTCGACTATGCGGTCGAGCAGCTCAAGAGCGGACAGTTGCGCTTCGCCAGCGAGGACCCGGACAACCCGCAGAACCATCCGCGCAACCTCTTCGTCTGGCGTTCCAACCTGCTCGGCAGTTCCGGCAAGGGCCACGAGTACATGCTCAAGTACCTGCTCGGCACCCGTAACGGCCTGCTTGGCAAGGACCTCGGCGAGGCGGGCCGGCAGAAGCCCGAGGAAGTGCAATGGAAGGACGCGCCCATCGAGGGCAAGCTCGACCTGCTGGTGACCCTCGACTTCCGCATGTCCACCACCTGCCTCTACTCCGACGTGGTGCTGCCCACCGCGACCTGGTACGAGAAGGACGACCTCAACACCTCGGACATGCACCCCTTCATCCACCCGCTTACCGCCGCCACCGATCCGGCCTGGGAAGCGCGCAGCGACTGGCAGATCTACGATGGCATCGCCCGCGCCTTCTCCCGCGTCTGCGTCGGCCACCTGGGCGAGGAAACCGACCTGGTGACCCTGCCGCTGCAGCACGACAGCCCCGCCGAACTGGCCCAGCCACAAGTGCGCGACTGGAAGAAGGGCGAATGTGAGCCGATCCCGGGCAAGACCATGCCCTCGCTCATCGAGGTCAAGCGCAACTACCCGGAAACCTACGAACGCTTCAGCTCGGTGGGCCCGCTGCTGGAGAGCATCGGCAACGGCGGCAAGGGCATCGCCTGGCAGACCCAGGAAGAGGTTGAGTTGCTCGGCAAGCTCAACTACCGCAAGCCCGACGGCCCGGCCGCCGGTCGACCGCAGCTGGCCTCGGCGGTGGACGCGGCGGAGATGATCCTCGCCCTGGCCCCGGAAACGAACGGGCAGGTGGCGGTGAAGGCGTGGGCGGCGCTGTCGAAGATCACCGGGCGCGACCACACGCACCTGGCGCGGCCCAAGGAAGACGAGAAGATCCGCTTCCGCGACCTGGTGGCGCAGCCGCGCAAGATCATCTCCAGTCCCACCTGGTCGGGCCTGGAAGACGAGCACGTCAGCTACAACGCCTGCTACACCAACGTCCATGAGCTGATTCCCTGGCGCACCCTCACCGGGCGCCAGCAGTTCTACCAGGACCATCCCTGGATGCGCGCCTTCGGCGAAAGCCTGATGGTCTATCGTCCGCCGATCGACACCAAGGCCGCCGCCAGCGTCGCCGCGCCGCGCACCAACGGCAACCCGGAGATCGCCCTGAACTGGCTGACGCCGCACCAGAAATGGGGCATCCACTCCACCTACAGCGACAACCTGCTGATGCAGACCCTGTCGCGTGGCGGCCCCATCGTCTGGATCTGCGAGGACGACGCCCGCGCCATCGGCGTGAGCGACAACGACTGGATCGAGCTGTACAACGCCAACGGCGCGATCGCCGCGCGGGCGGTGGTCAGCCAGCGGGTCCGCAGGGGCACGGCGATGATGTACCACGCCCAGGAGCGCATCCTGAACGTCCCCGGCTCCGAGCTCACCGGCACCCGCGGCGGCATCCACAACTCGGTCACCCGGGTCTGCCCCAAGCCGACCCACATGATTGGCGGCTACGCCCAGCTATCCTACGGTTTCAACTACTACGGCACCGTGGGATCGAACCGCGACGAGTTCGTGATGGTGCGCAAGATGCGCAACATCGACTGGCTGGACGGCGAAGGCAACGACTACCAGCAGGAGGCCGCGAAATGAAGATCCGTTCCCAGGTCGGCATGGTCCTGAACCTCGACAAATGCATCGGCTGCCACACCTGTTCGGTCACCTGCAAGAACGTCTGGACCAGCCGCGAAGGCATCGAGTACGCCTGGTACAACAACGTCGAGACCAAGCCCGGCATCGGCTACCCGAAGGAGTGGGAAAACCAGAAGAAGTGGAACGGCGGCTGGGTACGCAATTCCGACGGTTCGATCAACCCGCGCATCGGCGGCAAGTGGCGGGTGCTGGCGAACATCTTCGCCAACCCCGACCTGCCGCAGATCGACGACTATTACGAACCCTACACCTTCGACTACCAGCACCTGCACAGCGCCGCCCAGGGCGAACACCAGCCGGTGGCGCGGCCACGCTCGCTGATCAGCGGGCAGCGCATGGACAAGGTGGAATGGGGACCGAACTGGGAGGAACTGCTGGGCACCGAGTTCGCCAAGCGGCGCAAGGACATCAACTTCGAACAGATCCAGGCGGATATCTACGGACAGTTCGAGAACACCTTCATGATGTACCTGCCGCGCCTGTGCGAGCACTGCCTGAACCCGGCATGCGTCGCCTCCTGCCCGAGCGGCGCGATCTACAAGCGCGAGGAAGACGGCATCGTCCTGATCGACCAGGACAAGTGCCGCGGCTGGCGCATGTGCATCAGCGGCTGCCCGTACAAGAAGATCTACTACAATTGGAAAAGCGGAAAATCCGAGAAGTGCATCTTCTGCTTTCCGCGCATCGAGAGCGGCCAGCCGACGGTGTGCTCGGAGACCTGCGTAGGGCGCATCCGCTACCTCGGCGTGCTGCTCTACGACGCCGACCGCATCGAGGAAGTGGCCGCCTCGCCGGACGACCGCGACCTCTACCACCGCCAGTGCGAGATCTTCCTCGACCCCAACGACCCGGCCGTGATCGCCCAGGCGCGCAAGGACGGCGTGCCCGACAACGTGATCGCCGCCGCCCAGGCCTCGCCGGTGTACAAGCTGGCCATCGACTGGAAACTGGCCCTGCCGCTGCACCCGGAATACCGCACCCTGCCGATGGTCTGGTACGTGCCGCCGCTCTCCCCCATCCAGTCCGCCACCGAGGCCGGCCACGTGGAATTCGACGGCGTGCTGCCGAAGATCGAGTCGCTGCGCATTCCGGTTCGCTACCTGGCCAACATGCTCACCGCCGGCGAGGAAGCGCCGGTGATCCTGGCCCTCAAGCGGCTGATGGCGATGCGCGTGTACATGCGCGCCAAGCACGTCGACAAGACGCTGAACACTGAAGTGCTCGACCAGGTGGGCCTGACCCAGCACCAGGTGGAAGAGATGTACCGCTACCTGGCCATCGCTAACTACGAGGACCGCTTCGTCATCCCCACTGGCCACCGCGAGCACATCCCCGAGGCCTACGCCGAACGCAGCGGTTGCGGCTTCACCTTTGGCGACGGCTGCAACGGCGGCAACAGCCAGGTCAGCCTGTTCGGAGGACGCAAGCAGACCGCCACCCTGGTCAAGCCGGTGCAGACCTTCGACCCCGTGGAGGACGGCCGCCATGGGTAACCACGAACCCTGTGAAGGGGCGACGGTGGGCCTGCTCAGCCTGCGCGTGCTGGCGCGGCTGCTCGACTACCCCGTTGCCGAACTGCAGGCCGCCAGCGCCCAGGCCATCGACATCCTCGACGCCGAGGAGCGCCTGCCCGCCGGGTTGCGCACGCAACTGGCCCAGTGGTGCCGCGAACTGGCCGCCACGGATCTGCTCGACCTGCAGGAAGACTACGTCGACCTGTTCGACCGCGGCCGCGCCACCTCGCTGCTGCTGTTCGAGCACGTGCACGGCGAATCGCGCGACCGTGGCCAGGCCATGGTCGACCTCCTCGCCCAGTACGAGGCTGCCGGTTTCCAGCTCGACGCACGCGAGCTGCCGGACTACCTGCCGCTGTTCCTGGAATACCTGTCCACCCGTGAGCACGACGAGATCGGCCAGTGGCTGGGCGACATCCAACACATCCTTGCCCTGCTCGCCGCGCGCCTGGAGGAGCGTGGCAGCGACTACGCGCTGGTGCCACGCGCCCTGCTCGCGCTGATCGGCGCCACCGACGCCATAGACGCGCAGCGCACGGCGGTCGAAGCGGAACAACCGGACAACACGCCCCAGGCCCTGGACGCGGTCTGGGAGGAAGAGGTGGTGCGCTTCAACGCCGAATCCGACCGCGACTGCAGCCTGCAGTCTGCCGAGGGCCGGCGCCTGGCCGAGCGCAAGTACGAGACCCAGCCCCAGGTCATCCAGGTCATGCCGTCCGCCCTGCCGGACCGCCACTGAACGGAGGCTCGCCATGTTCGAGGACTACCTGCTCCACCTGCTCTACGGCTACTACCCCTACCTGGCCGGCACCGTGTTCCTGCTCGGCAGCCTGCTGCGCTACGACTACGGCCAGTACACCTGGAAGACCGGCTCCAGCCAGTTGCTCTCCAACAGGAACATGCGCCTGGCCAGCAACCTATTCCACATCGGCATCCTGGCGATCTTCTTCGGCCACCTGGTCGGCCTGCTGACCCCGCACTGGGTCTACGAACCGTTCCTCTCCGCCGGCCACAAGCAGCTCATGGCCATCGTCTTCGGTGGTATTGCCGGAGTGCTCTGCGTGATCGGCGGCGCCATGCTGCTCTGGCGCCGGCTGTTCAACCCCAGGGTACGCGCGTCCTCCAGCGTGATGGACAACCTGATCATCGCCCTGCTGCTGTTGCAGGCGTGCCTCGGCTTGATCAGCATCTTCTTCTCCCTGCACCACCTCGACGGCGAAATGATGCTGGCCCTGGCCGGATGGGCGCAGTCCATCGTGTTCTTCCACGGCGACGCTGCCAGCTTCTTGATCGGTACCCCGCTGATCTTCAAGGTGCACATCTTCGTCGGCCTCACCATCATCCTGCTGTTCCCCTTCACCCGCCTGGTGCACGTGTGGAGCGTTCCGCTGGGCTACTTCGGACGCAACTACCAGATCGTTCGCCGGCGCGGCTGAGGAGTCCCAGCATGGAAATGATCTCGCTCGAAACCCTGCCGGACACGCCCGCTCCGGTGATCCGCGTTGGCGACACCTTGTTCAGTGAGGCCGACATCGCCCGGGAAACCCCCTTCCACCCGGCGGGCTCCCTGGCCGAGGCGCAGCTCAAGGCGGCTCGCGCCCTGGTCGTGCGCGAACTGCTGGCGCAACGCGCCGCCAGTCTCGGCCTGGCGCCGACCAGCGAGGACGACGACCAGGCGCTGGCGAGCCTGCTGGAGCGCGAACTGAAGGTCCCGGAGCCGGACGATAGCGCCTGCCGGCGCTACTTCGAGGCGCACCGCGAACGCTTCTCCGAGCCCAGCAGGGTCAAGGTCCGCCACATCCTCCTGCCGGCGGCCCCGGACGATGCGCAGGCACGGGACGCCCATTACCATCTCGCCGAGCGCCTGCTGGAAGAACTGCGGCAGCATCCTGAGCGCTTCAGCGAAATGGCTCAGCGCCATTCCGCGTGCCCCTCCCGCGACCAGGGCGGAGAACTCGGTTGGCTGGCCTCGGGGCAGACCGTCACCGAACTCGACCTGGCCCTGCATCGTCTACCGCCAGGTCTTTACGAACGGCCCTTGGCTTCACGCTACGGCTGGCACGTCGTCAGCATCGACGAGCGCCTCGAAAGCACGCCCCTGCCCTTCGCCCAGGTAGCACAAAGGGTCCATCACTATTTGCGCGAAGAGGCCACTCGCCAGGCGTTGCGCCAGTACCTGCTGGCCCTGGAAGCGGAAATTGGCGTCGAAGGCATCCATCTGGAAGACGAACCCGAACACGGCGTATCTCGAACCTGACGGCCTCCCAGGTTTCATGGCCCGTGTACGGACATATTGCCAACAACGCTAACCGGATAAAGGCTCGTTTACTGGCTGCCGCCTAATTGCCCGTTGGTAGCCGCAGCTCGACGAAAGTCACATACGTGGAAAACACCGCTCACCACTAGGCGCCCAGCATCTGCTCACGTTTGCCGCGCCTGCCATGCAGCCGTAGCGTGGCGGCCGGTCACGTTTTCCTCACCATTGCGGAAGCCATTGCTTCATCCTCGGATTGAGGCAGCATCAACCTCGCGCAATGGGCGAATGCGCGCTCGATCCGACGGCCTAGGTGGATTTTTTCAACAGCTCCCGGCGAATGTTGCCGATGGCCCACATGGGATTAAGTCCCTTGGGGCAGACCCATGAGCAGTTGCCGATGCTGCGGCAACGGAACAGGCTAAATGGGTCTTCCAGCTGCTCGAGCCGCTCCACTGTGGCCTGATCACGGCTGTCGATGATGAAGCGCCAGGCCTGTAGCAGCCCGGCGGGACCGACGTACTTCTGCGGATTCCACCACCAGGACGGACATTGCGAGGAACAGCAGGCGCAGAGGATGCACTCATACAGGCCGTCGAGCCTGGAACGCTCCTCGGGGGATTGGAGACGCTCAATGGCTGGCGCTGGCTCTTGGTTGATCAGCCAGGGCTTGATGCTCTGGTATTGCCGAAAGAAAAGGCTCTGGTCGACCACAAGGTCACGGATGACCGGCATGCCGGGCAGAGGCCTGATGATCAGTGTGCTGGTCTTGTCTAGCGCCTCCGCTACCGACGTGATGCAGGACAGCCTGTTCTTGCCATTGATATTCATGCCATCCGAGCCGCAAACACCCTCCCGGCAGGAGCGCCGGTAGACCAGCGTCGGATCTGCTTCGTGTAGGAACTCCAGTGCATCCAGCACCATTCGTGCACGGAACTCCTCGGGCAACGACAATGACTGCATCCAGGGCTGCCGTGCCTGCTCCGGGTGGTAGCGATAGAGTTGGACGTCAATCAAGGCTCGTTGCTCCTCGAACCATTAAGGAGAGAGTGAATAGCGCCGCCAACCGGTAAGCGCAGGGTCACGGAATCCGGTCGATCAGGACAATTCAATGCGAGAAGCATAGCCAAGGGCGAGCCCGCATTCGTCGCAGTCTTGGATAGGGAACCGTGCCCCCCGCTTTGCCGGTCACAATTGCCGAATTTGGGTCGCCCTCTGCCGGCCACGACAGGGTGAGGGAGGCCAAGCGCGCGGAAGGGACAATGTTTCGGCTAGGAAACCACCGCAGAGGCAGAAGCAAATCGGCGATTTGGAGGCAGGTGATAAATCGCCCCAGTGGATCGCCCCCAGAAGACTCTGGCAGTTGTTAACAGCCTCTGGTCGATATCGGCGCGTCCATCTTCGTTGGGTCCAACTCCAAAGCGGTTCTGGTGTAAAACCTTCTGCTGTTTTCACACAACCTGGGGAGGCAGCTGACTCTCGCCAAGGGCAGCAAGCCAAGAGCAGACATTCGCATGCCTTTCGGCCAGTCCCATCGAAACGCAGGTTTGCAGATCACACTGGTTCAAAGACCCTGATAGCGCCGCTCGAAATCACTGGCTAACTGTTCAAGTGTGATGCTTCCCAAGCGGTTTAGAAGCAACGCCTGTGCCGCGTCAAACGCGTCTGTCAGCGCTGCGTTCACCGCTTGTTCGACCAGGCATTGTGGATGGTCGGTCGACAAACCGATGGCGAAGAGCGAAGACGAGCCCAAGGCCTGATGAATATCCAGCAGGGTCATATCCGCCAGCGGTTTCGCCAGCGTCCACCCTCCCCGGTGCCCCTTTTCTGAGCGCACATAACCCTTGTCCTTGAGCAGCGCCATGGTCCGCCGGACCACCACCGGGTTGGTACCGAGCATCTGCGCAATGGTATCGGACGTGGCGGGCTGATCATGGCGAGCCATATGGATCAATACGTGCAGCATGCGGGACAGACGCGTGTCATTTCTCATGTAGGACGGTTTCCTGAATTACTGTCGGGGAGTATCGCTCGACACACCAAAAGTTACGAGACTGTTGACACCCCAATGTAATGTAACTTACGTTGTATCTAGATTTCTTTCGACCGGTCAAACATCCAGAGGAATTGATCCATGGTTCATGATGTGACCATCGTCGGCGGTAGCTATTCCGGAATTTCCGCAGGCTTGCAACTGGCACGGGCGCGCCGAAAAATACTGGTGCTCGACGCAGGTCAGCGCCGCAATCGGTTTGCTAACCACTCATATGGATTTCTTGGTCAGGACGGCCGCGATCCCGGTGCGATAGCCAGTGAGGCACGAGCCCAGTTACTGGCTTACCCAACGGTGGAGTGGCTTTCTCAACCCGCCGTCCAGGCGAAAACGGGCGACGGTGGCTTTGTGGTAACCATCGAGAACGGGCAACAATTCGCGACGCGGCGTTTGATCCTTGCCACAGGGGTGGTGGATGAGCTGCCTGAGGTTCCCGGGCTGTCAGAACGATGGGGGCAGCGAGTGTTTCATTGTCCGTATTGCCACGGATATGAACTTCACGGCGGACAAATTGGTGTATTGGCGGCATCGCCACTGGCGATTCACCATGCACTGATGCTACCGGACTGGGGGCCAACCACATTATTCCTCAACGAGGTATTCGAGCCGGATGCCGATCAGTTGGCCAATCTGACCAGGCGCGGGGTTACGGTAGTGGCAGAGCCAGTCTTGTCGGTCGGCGGAGAACAAGCCGATGTGACCCTCGCCAGCGGTCGAGTGATCAAACTTGCCGGATTGTTCACCCAGCCTCGGACCCGTATGGGCAGCCCATTGGCTGCGCAACTGGGTTGTGAGTTTGAAGCGGGTCCGACGGGCGAATTCATCAAGGTCGATGCGATGCGCGAAACCAACGTGTCCGGAGTGTTTGCCTGCGGGGATGCAGCGATAGGCGCAGGCAATGTCGCAATCGCCGTGGGGGACGGCGCACGCACGGGCTGCGCGGCACACCAGTCGCTGATGTCTCGCTGAATACGGGCGGCGGTAGACTGGCGATTACCCACGAATCAGGGTTTCCGCGTTAGGTCGGTTAAGTCGAATGCAGGTAGCTTACTGACCGGAATCCTTGTCGACGCGGCCATTGTCAAAGGGCTGAAAGCGACCGGATCCTGCCGTCACGGACGGCTGCAATGGGTCGGTAGCAGACCAATACTCCCGCTTAACTCTTCGAAAACTGAGCACATCTGTGCGGGATCCCCGGCCCCCAAGGATCAACGTTCGGTAAACCGACGAGCTCTAGTCATATAGTGTTCATCCGTGAAACCTAGGTATGGATGTGCGATACCCATGGACGATGGTGTAGGCCCCAAGCCAACGAATAGGGTTTGTCTACCGGCAATCTGGCATTCGGAACGAGCGCAAAGTCGAGTCGAGTTCAGAACCAGACCGGTCCCATTCGCCGCGCGAGCGGTACCCTGACGAGAGCTTTCACCATGACCGATGAGACCCAAGGAACCACCCGCCGCGCCCTGATGAGCGCGGGCGTAGCCGCCGCGACCCTGGCGGTTGCCGTCCCCATGCTGGCAAGCCCGGCGAGCGCTGCCCAGGCACCGGCCGCCACGGGCGCACGCTGCAAGGAGCAAGGGTCGGGATATTTCACACTGCGTGACGGCACCCAACTGTTCTACAAGGATTGGGGCAGCGGGCAGCCCATCGTGTTCCACCACGGCTGGCCGCTCTCGGGAGACGACTGGGACAATCAGATGCTGTTCTTCCTCGCCAAGGGGTACCGCGTGATCGCTCATGACCGCCGTGGCCATGGCCGCTCCACGCAGACGGCACAAGGCAATGACATGGATACCTATGCCGCCGACCTGGCGGAACTAGCGGCGCACCTGGACCTGAAGAATGCCGTGCACATCGGCCACTCCACTGGCGGTGGCGAGGTCGCACGCTACGTCGCGCGCCATGGTGCCGGCCGCGTTGCCAAGGCAGTGCTGATCGGCGCTGTACCGCCGATCATGCTGCAATCCGAGAAAAACCCAGGCGGACTGCCGCTGAAGGTCTTCGACGGCTTCCGCGAGGCACTCGCCGCCAGCCGTTCGAACTTCTACCACGACGTGGCGGCAGGCCCCTTCTACGGCTTCAACCGGCCGGGTGCGAAGGTCTCCGAAGCGGTGATCGACAATTGGTGGCGCCAGGGCATGAATGGCGGCGCCAAAGCTCATTACGACTGCATTGCAGCCTTCTCGGAAACCGACTTCACGGAGGATCTGAAGCAGATCGCGGTGCCGACCCTGGTGCTGCACGGGGAGGACGACCAGATCGTCCCCATCGACGACTCCGCGCGGCTCTCGATCAAGCTGCTGAGGCACGGCACCCTGAAGACCTACCCCGGCCTGCCCCACGGCATGTGCACCACCCACGCCGACACCATCAACGCGGACCTGCTGGCCTTCATCAGGAGCTGACGGCGGCATAACGCAAAAGGCCCGGCGCGTTCGCACCGGGCCTTTTGCGGTTCAGAGCTGCGACAAACCGCCATCGACACACAGGTCGACGCCGGTGATGAAACTGCTGTCGTCGGATGCAAGGAACAGCGCCGCGTTCGCCAACTCTTCCGGCCGGCCAAGACGGCCCAGCGGAATCAACCCGGCCAGCTGCTTTTCGAACGCGCCGAACTGCGCCTCGCCGATCCCCATCTTGCCGATGATCGGGGTCAGCACCGGACCGGGGCTCAGGCAGTTGACGCGGATGTCGCGCCCCTTGAGTTCCGCCGCCCAGCTGCGGGCGAAGGAGCGCACCGCCGCCTTGGTCGCCGCATAGACCACGTGGGCTTCCAGTGCCTTCAGGTGGGCGATGGACGACACCAGCACGATGGAGCCGCCGTCGCGCAGCAGCGGCAGCGCTTTCTGGATGGTGTAGAAGACGCCCTTGACGTTGATGTCGAACTGCTCGTCGAACTGCTGTTCGTCAACCTGATCACCCGGAGCCGGGCGAATGATGCCGGCATTGGCGACCAACACGTCGAGGCGACCGAAGCGCTCGCCCACCTCCTGATACAGCGCGTCCAGATCCGCCAGCCGGCTGGCGTCCGCGCAGATCCCAACGGCGCTTTCACCGATGAGGCCGACCGCCTCCTCCAGCGCATCCCGGCGGCGCCCGGTGATGACCACTTCGGCGCCTTCCAGGGCGAATCGCTGTGCGGTGGCCAATCCGATACCGCTGTTGCCGCCCGTGACCAGGGCGACCTTGTTGCTTAGCTTTCCCATCATCTCTCCAACGTGGCTTGTGCATGAGCTCGTTCAAGAGGTCGCAGATCGGGGGCGCGCACCAGGCTCTCGTGCAGGGGCAGATAACGCTCGATCTTCTCCGCCAGGCGCTCGCGGCGCTCGGTTAGTTGCGCCTGGAGTGCATCCAGCGCTACCAGCTTTTCCAGGTGCTGCTGCAGGCAGGCGAGGAAGCCCTCGCTATCTTCCTCTTCCTCCAGATACTGCAGCAGGCCGTGGATCTGCCGGGTGCTGAAGCCGCACTCGAGCAGCTCACGAACCCAGAGCACGCGCTGGACCATGGACGAGGCATAGTCGCGATAACCATTGTCCAGCCGCGACGACTCGATCAACTGCCGCGACTCGTAATGGCGCAGCGCCCGTGTACTGACGCCGGCGCGCAAGGCCAGCTCTCCGATTTGCATGTTGACCTCCGATGGGAGAACTCTGAGGGCTTGACGCTAGTGTCAAGGTCAAGCCCCCCTTTGGCTTTTTCAGGCGTCCTTCTCGGGATGCGCCGGCAGGGTGAACTGCACCACCGCACCACGGGGCTGGTTGGCGCTGGCCCAGAGACGACCGCCATGGCTGTCGATGATCGAGCGGCAGATCGACAGGCCCATGCCCATGCCGGTGGCCTTGGTGGTGTAGAACGGGGCGAAGAGCAGGTCCGCATTGCCCTCGGCGAAGCCCGGTCCGCTGTCGCACACCCTCACCCGCACACCATCTTCGTCGTACTCGGAGCTGACCAGCAGGCGGCGCTCGCTGGCAGGCACACCGCCCATGGCTTCCAGCGCATTGACGATCAGATTGAGCATCACCTGCTGCAACTCGACCCGATCGCCCTCCACTTCCGGCAGGCCGTCGGCAAGTTCGACGCGCACCACGGCGCCGCATTTGGCTGCCTCGCCGCGGGTGAACTCGACCATTTCGCGCAGCGCCGCACTGACGTCCACGGGCTGCCTCTGCGGCGGGGTCTTGCGGATCAGCTGGCGGATGCGTCCCAGCACCTCGGCGGCCCGGTTGGCATCCTTGATGATGCGCCCCAGCACCTGGCTGACCTCGCCCAGCTCCGGCGGCTGCGCACCCAGCCAACGCAAGGCGGCATTGGCATTGGTCACGGTGGCGGCGATTGGCTGGTTCACCTCATGGGCGATGGACGCGGCCAGCTGCCCCATGGTCGCCACCCGATTGGCGTGGGCCAGTTCTGTCTGCACCTCGCGATAGCGGCGTTCGCCCTCGCGCACGCGCTCCTCGGCCCGTTTGCGCTCAGTGAGATCGAGCACGAAGGCCACACCCTCCTGCAGGCTGGCCTCGAAGGCTGCCAGGCCAACGATCACCGGCACGCGGCTGCCATCCTTGCGGATGTATTCCTTCTCGAAGGGCTGCGCATGCCCCGTCCGAATGGCCGTAGCAAGATGCGCCTGACTCAGTGCCAGGGATTCGGGCGGTGTCATGTCGTGCCAGCGCACGCGGCCGGACAGCAGATCGTCGCGCTCGTAGCCGACCATGCGCAGGAAGGCGTCGTTGGCTTCGGCTATCTCGCCGCCTGCACTCCAGACGATGATGCCGATGATGTTGGCGTCCACCAGTCGACGAATCTTCGCCTCGCGCTCCGCCGCATCGCGGTACAGACGCGCGTTCTCCAGTGATATCGCCGCCTGCGAGGCCAGCAGTCGCAGCACGGCGATCCGCGCCGGGCTGAATACACCGGCCGATAAGTTGTTCTCCAGGTACAGCGCACCAGTGAGCTTGGCCTGGTTCATCAGCGGCATGCAGAGGATTGAACGCGCGCCGTGCTGGCGGACATAGGGGTCGGTGGTGAAGGCCGGCTCGGCCATGGCGTCTTCCAGGCACAGGCTCTCGCCGGTGCGCAGCACCTGGTAGAGCACCGTTTCAGCCAGCGCGGCCGCGCTGATCGGTTCGTTGCACAACAGCATCGCCCCATCACCGACAGTTGCCAGCGCCGCGATGCGCGGCTCGCCCGCTTCGGCGAGGACCAGCACGCCGCGTTCGGCGCCGGCCTGCTCAATGGCGGTGCGCATCACCATGTCGATCAGCTTCTCCAGGACGATCTCCCCCGAGGCGGCCTGGGACACCTTGAGCACCGTGGCCAGGTCCAGGTGCTCCACCGGGGTGGCGATGGTCGCGGTCGGGCCAGGCGCGGGCTCCTCGATGCGCAGGTAGCGATAGCGTCCTTCAAGTTGACGTACCTTGCCGTCGGCGCCCCAGCGCAGGTAGCCGTAGCGCGCGTCCTGCAGGTAGACGCGGGCGATCTTGGCCAGTCCGCGACTGCCGTAGAAGCGCCCTGCCAGCTCGTTGGCCAGCGCCTCGATCTGCACGAAGCCGTTGTCCTGGGCTTGGCGGATGGCCTCTTCGTAGAGCAGCTCGGCGTCAACCAGCCGCCCTTCGATGTGCGCGATTTCTGCACCCACTAGTGCAACGCGGCAGGCGAAGGATTCGGTGCACTGCTGCGCCCACACCTGCAACTGCACGTGATGGCCGGTCAGCTCGTGCAAAAGGCCGGGCCGCTCGCCGGCCTCGATGACATCGAAGCTGGCGGCCAGGGTCAGCGCCGCGTGGAAGTGATACTCGGCCTCCTCGGTGAAGGACTCCACCACCCACAGCAGCGCCTTCGCCTGCCTCACACAGTCCATGGCTGCGGTGTAGTCCCCCGCCATGTAGCGCGCCTGGAGCTTGCGCGTCCAGTACTTGGCCGCTGCCAGCGCAAGGTCGGGTGTGCTCTCTAGGTGCGCTTCGAAACGCGCCTCGTCGAAATGCGGATCGTCGAAACATCCGAAGGTCGAGGTCTGCCCGCGAAGCGTACGGATTAGCGCCAGTTGTGTGCTGATGAAATCCACCACCAGGCCGAAGCGCACCTTCTGCGCATAGGCCAAACCCTGCTCGGCCTCTTCGTGCACCTGCGCCAGTGGCTCGCCGAGGAACAGCACATCGGAGTTGTGACCGTTGCCGGCATAGGCGGCGTAAGCCAGGTCGCCGACGCGGTTGGCCGCGACGAAAGCACGGCGCAGCAGTTCCCGGCACTCGCGTACCGGCCGCATCCAGCGCGCCACGAACATCGAGAAGCACAGGTAGGTTCGCGCTTCATGGCGATTCAGGCCGCGCCGATCGACCAGCTCGCAGCCCAGGCGACCAAAGCGATAGCCGGCCTCGTAGTCGCCGAACCGCCGGCCGGCAACTCTTCCCACATTCGCATAGAGCATGCAGGAGGCGTCGCAGTTGCCCCGCTCCAGGCTTAGGCTGACTGCCTTGCAGATGGTCAGACTGGCCAGGTTGGCGTCGCTCTGCAGCGCCGGGGCGAACAGCTTGCCGAGAGCGTCCAGGGTTGCCAGGGAAGCGGCATCCTCCATCAGCGGCAAGTCGATCAGCTGTTCGATACTGCGCTCGCCCAGTTGCGTCCAGATCTGCTGGTATTCCTCACGCACCTGGTCGTCGTCCGGGTGTGCCGACCAGTGGATGCCGACTGCTTCCAAGTAAGCCAGGCACACGGCGACCGCCCTGTCACTGCGATCCTGTAGCAGGCACACGTCCATCTGCAGGCAGGCCACCGCCGCCTGCTCCACCGTGGTGGTGGCGAGTTGCGTCAGCGCGGTGAGGCGCTCGTCTGCCTGCGCCAACTGGCCAGTGAGGAATTCGCACTCGGCGCGATTGAGTTCCAGAGCGAAACACAGGTCGTGGCGGCGTTCCCAGCAATCGCTTTCAAGCAGTTCCGCGCCCGCGCTTAGGTAAGCCAGCGCCGAGCTGTAGGCGCTGGAGGCCTTGGCGCGCTGCCCGGCCAGCAGGTTGTACTCGGCCAGTTGTTCACGCTCGGCGCTGGCTTCGATCAGCCCAGCGCCGCGATTGAGCTGGCCGACGATTTCGAAGATGGCCTCTTCGCGCCGCTGCGCCGGCGTCTGCTCGGCCAGCAGACGACCGATGCGCAGGTGCGCCTCGGCACGGGAGGTTTCGGCGATCAGTGAATACGCTGCCTCGTGAATGCGGTCGTGGGCAAACGCGCAGGCGCCCTCCACGCGCTCCACCAGTTCCTGGCGCACCGCAGACCAGAGTATCGAGTGGACCTTGGCCGACGGCAGGTCGAGCACAGTCGCCAGGGTATCGATCTGCGCCATGTTGCCCAGGCAGGCCAACTGCTGCAGGGCCTCGCGGGTTTCCAGCGGCAGGCGCGCAAGCTTGCCGACCATGAGGTCGACGACATTGTCGGTGAAGCCCTTGGCGTGGATGCGCTCGGGCTCCCAGCGCCAGCGCCGGGCTTCATGGTCATAAGTCAGCAACTCTTCCTCGGCCAGCGCCTGGAGGAACTGGATGACAAAGAACGGGTTGCCGGCGGTCTTGTCCTGCACCAGCCGGGCCAGCGCCACGATGCTCGGCGGCGGACAGCGCAGGGCCTCGGCGATCAACTGTTCGATGTGCGCGCGGGCCAGCGGTGCCAGGCGGATCTCGTCGATGCGCACGCCGGCCTGGCGGATGGCTTGCAGCTTGCGCGTCAGCGGATGACTGGCGTCCACCTCGTTGTCGCGGTAGGCGCCCACCAGCATCAGGTGGCGCAGCTCCGAATGGGTGAGTAGATCTTCCAGCAGGTCGAGGGTCGCCGCATCGAGCCATTGCAGGTCGTCGAGGAACAGCGCCAGCGGGTGATCAGCGCGGGCGAACACCCCGATGAAGCGGCGGAACACCAGCAGGAAGCGACGCTGAGCCTGCTGCGGCTCAAGCTCCGGCACCGGTGGCTGATCGCCGATAATCAGCCGCAGCTCGGGAATCAGATCGGTAATCAACCGGGCGTTGGGCTCCAATGCCTCCAGCAGTGCACTGCGCCAGCCCTCCAGCACGTCACCGCTCTTGCCCAGCAGCGTGCGCACCAGCCCCTGGAAGGCCTGCACCAACGTCGAGTAAGGAATGTCGCGCTTGTACTGGTCGAACTTGCCGGAAGCGAACAACCCGCGAGGCGGCACCAGCACCTTGTGCAGCTCGTTGACCACCGACGACTTGCCGATCCCGGAATAGCCCGATACCAGCACCAGCTCCGGCGTGCTGCTGGCGACGATGCGCGCGAAGGCCTCCACCAGCACCTCGACCTCATGTTCGCGGCCGTAGAGTTTCTCAGGGACCAGTAGGCGATCCGGCGTGCCCTGCTCGTCCAGGCTGAAGGGCTCGATGCGTCCTTCCCGTTGCCAGTCGTCCAGGCAGCGGCGCAGGTCGTGCTCGACGCCGGCAGCACTCTGGTAACGCTCCTCGGCGGTCTTGGCGAGCAGCTTGAGGACGATCTGCGAGAGGATCAGCGGCACGCCGGCAACCCGTTCGCCGGGCGGCAGCGGCTTGCGTGCGATGTGGCAGTGCACCCACTCCATCGGGTCGCTGGCTATGAACGGCAGCGTGCCGGTTAGCATCTGGTAGAGCACCACACCAAAGGCATAGAGGTCGCTGCGCGAGTCGATGGAGCGGTTCATCCGCCCGGTCTGTTCCGGCGCCATGTAGGCCAGCGTGCCGGCAATGGTCTCCGGTGGTTCGGGCGCCTGGCGCTCGCGCGGCAATCGCGAGGCTAGACCGAAGCCGGTCAGGCGTGCCTGGCCATCGGTGCAATTGACCTGGATGTGGTTCGGCTTGAGGTCCTTGTGCACCAAGCCACGCTGGTGCAGGTGACGCAGCGCCACGGCGATGTCCACGGCCAGGCGCAGGCAGGTTCCGGTTTCCAGGGGTTGGCGCAGCAAGCGTGACAGCGGCTCGCCGCCGGGATCATCGAGCAGCAGGCGGGTCTTGCCGCCTTCGCGGTGCAACGCCTGCGGACGCAACGCCCAGGCGCTGTGCAACTCGTCGCGCAGACTGTACTCGTGGGCCAGCCGCTCCAGCGTGGCCGGCAGTGGATGTTCGGCGGCCGGGCGCACCAGCAGTACGCTGACACCGCCATCACCGGATGGGCGGGCGCGGCAGAACACCCGCTCGCCGTCGTCCCATAGGATCTTCTGTTTGCTGGCCATCGGCTCGGCAACCTCTCAGGGGTTTCTGCTGCCCCCGAGTGGCGGTCAGCGACTGTCTTGCAATCGGTTCAGGTCGTCCGCTGCAACGGCTCGACGCCCAGGGCCTCGGCCATACGCACAAGGTCGGCGACCGAGCGCGCAGCCAGCTTCTTCATCACCTGACCACGGTGAACCTTCACGGTGACTTCGCTGAGGTTGAGCTCGGCAGCGATCTGCTTGTTCATCAACCCCGCCACGACGAAGCGCAGCACTTCGCGCTCGCGCAGGGTCAGCGCCTCGAACGCCTGGCGCAGCGCCGCGCCGGCCTGCTCGGCCTGCAGCCGTTCGCCATCGCGGGCCAGGGCGCTGGCCACCGCGTCGAGCATGTCCTGGTCGCGGAACGGCTTGGCCAGGAAGTCCACGGCACCTGCCTTCATGGCCTTGACCGTCATGGCGATATCGCCGTGGCCGGTCATGAACACGATGGGCATACGCACCCCGCTTTTCTCCATCTGTTCCTGGAACGCCAGGCCGCTCTCGCCGCGCAGGCGCACGTCGAGAACCAGGCAACTGGGAACGTTACGCCGGGCAAAGGACAGAAAAGCCTGGGTCGAATCGAAGGTCTGCACCTGCAGCCCGATGGAGCGCAGCAGGCCATCGAGAGCGAGGCGCATGGACTCGTCGTCATCGACCACATAGACCACCGGCTCCTTCGGGCCTTGCGGCGGGTTGGAATGCGACGACGAGATCATCTTGCCTCCTTTTGGGACCGCGACACTCGCGGTGTGCAGGTCAAAAAATCTAGTCCATGATGGGGCCCGCGGCAAAATGCCAGCCCAATGGTCATGGGGGCCGGAGCGGTGCCTGCAGATTCGGCCATGGCGCGCGCCACGCCGCTGCTGCGAGCAAGGCTAGCCTGGCGAAGCGGAGCGCCGCCAGGCCAGAAAACCCTGAATATCGGCCACACCTATGGCCCTTGAAGTACCCGGCCACTGTCTATCTTCCACCCGGCCACCCGAACAGGCAGAACCCCGATGGCAAGCGCCTTTACTCCTCCTTACCCACTCCCCGTGACGACACCGATCACCGTCGCCTTCGTCGCCTACCCACAGATGGGCCTGCTCGACCTGAGCGGTGCCCAGACTGTGTTCTGGGCCGCCAGCAAGGCCCTGACACAGCGCGGCCTGCCGGGCTACCGACTGCTGACGGCAAGCCTGCGCGGTGGGCTGGTGAGCACCGTCGAAGGACTGTCGGTGGATACAAGCGCCCTGGCTGAACTCGGCCTCGCCGAAATCGATACCCTGGTTGTCCCCGGCGCCCCGGACATCTGCGAAACCCTCGACAGCCACGGCGATCTGGCGGCCTGGCTGAACCACGCGGCGCCCAGAGTGCGCCGAGTTGCATCGGTGTGCAGCGGCGCCTTCCTGCTGGCCAAGGCCGGACTGCTCGACGGCTGTCGCGCCGCGACTCACTGGGCCATGTGTGAAACCCTGCAACAGCGTTTCCCGGCCTTGGAAGTGGACGCCGACGCGATCTTCATCCAGCAGGGCGCGGTCTGGACCTCGGCCGGTGTCACCGCCGGCATCGATCTCGCACTGGCGCTGGTGGAAGCCGACTGCGGTCGCGAGGTCAGCATGCAGGCGGCGCGTGAACTGGTGGTGTACCTCAAGCGCCCTGGCGGGCAGGCGCAGTACAGCACCCTGCTGCAATTGCAGACCCAGGACAGCCCGGCCTTCGACGAGCTGCACCTGTGGCTTGCGGAGAATCTGGGCGATGCGGAGCTCACCGTGGAACGCCTGGCCGAGCAGGCGAAGATGAGCCTGCGCAACTTCTCCCGCGTGTACAAGGAACGCACCGGGCGCACGCCGGCCAAAGCCATCGAACTGTTTCGCCTGGAAGCGGCGAAACGCCTGCTGGAAAACTCTTCGCGCAACATCGAGCAGATCGCCCGCGCCTGCGGTTTCGCCGACGAGGAGCGGCTGCGCAGCACCTTCCAGCGCCACCTGTCGATCTCGCCGCGCGACTACCGCAGTCGCTTCACCCGCTGAGCATTTCAGCCGTGCTCAGGCCACGGCCAGCGCCAGCGAACGCTCCGGCTGCAGCTCCAGGTGACGGGCGAAACAGCCGCGCAGCCAGCGCTCGCGTGGGTCGGCATGGCTCGTGCCGCGCCAGGCCATGGACAGGTCCGGGCTCGACAGCGGCAGCGGTGCGTATTCGGCGCGTAGGCCTTCCACCCGCGCCATCGCCTGCGCCACATAGTCGGGCACGATGGCGAGCATGTCGCTGCCGGCCAGCAGTGCCGGCAAGGCGCTGAACTGCGGCACCGCCAGCACTACCCGGCGCTGCCGGTCATGACGGGCCAGCGCGCGGTCGACATCGTCGGTCACCTTGCCCAGCGCGGATACCGCCACATGGGGCCGTCGGCAGAACTCATCGAGGCTCACAGGCCCCGCCGCCGAGTCCGCGCGCAGCAGCATCGGCTGCACCGGGCGCAGGCTGCGACAATGGGCGCTGGCCGGCAGCTCCTGCGCCTGACCGATACCCAGAGAGATGTCCCCTGCGACGAGCAGTTGCGGCAGTTGCCAGGCATCGACCCGGCGCACCACCAGGGTGATGTTCGGCGCCTCGGCGCGCAGTTGCTGCATCAGCCAGGGCAATAACGCGTACTCGACTTCGTCGCAGAGGCCGACATGGAAAGTCTCCTCGCTGGTGCGTGGGTCGAACTCCCGCGCGCAGCTCAAGGCCAGGGCAATGCCTTCCAGGGCCGGCCCCAGGCGCACGTGAATTTCCTCGGCCCGCGCGGTGGGCTCCATCGCTCTCCCGCTACGGATAAACAGCGGGTCGTCGAACATAGTCCGCAACCGGTTCAGCGCACTGCTGACGGTGGTCTGGCAGAGGAACAGGCGTTCGCCCGCCCGTGTCACGTTGCGCTCGCGCATCATGGTTTCGAAGACAACCAGCAAGTTGATGTCAGCATGTCGCAGGTCATTTCTGTTCATGGTTTCGCCCGCCTGGTGAAGTTGCATCCGAACAGCCTTTCGCTGGGCCCGCTCACTTCTCCAGGCTTGCGATGTGATTGCAGATTATTCAGGCGTAGCCTTCGAGTCAGTTGTACATGGGTGCTATGTCGCCACCCATTGGTTATGCGGACTAATACCTGGGTATTGCTCCGGAAAACTTGCCGACATAAATATCATCGAGACTAGACTGCAAGCCGAGATATCCATACCCAGGTGTTGCCCGACTATACCTAGGTATACTTCTCGGACTTGTTCGACGGCGTATCTTGCAAGTACGGCAGGCGCCGCCACGAGCGCCCCAGAGGATGCAAAATACGCAAATGCGCAATAAGGCTGTCATTGCAGTAGTCGACGACGACGAATCCCTGCGCACCGCGCTGGAGGGCCTGCTGCGCGCTACCGGCTACCTGGCGCTCACCTATGGCGGTGCCCGCGAGTTCCTCGACTCCGAAGGCCCGGAACTGGCCGGCTGCCTGATCTCCGACATCCAGATGCCAGGCATGTGCGGCGTCGAACTCTACGAGGTGTTGCGCAGCCGTGGCCTGGAACTCCCAGTGATCTTCATGACCGCCTACCCCGGCGAAAAGCCGCGCATCAACACCGAAATGCCCGGCGTCATCGCCTGCCTACCCAAGCCGTTCGAGGCCGACCAGTTGCTGGACTGCATCGAGACCGCCCTGCTGCCCAAACCCTGAGTTTCAGAATTCCCCGCCAAGTTACTGCGCCCACGCATTCCCGCGCGAAAGAGCACTGCACGCGGCCTCACTCGATACCTTCGTATAGTTCCCTTCCACACATGCGTAATTCCCGCACACCGATGTAGAAGTGCATCCGGAAGTTCTCCTCCCTAGCATGGATTTACAGCGGACGACTGCAGACAGAACAACGCGAACCACAGTTTTCTAAACCCCGTCAGCGTCACGCCGAACTTGAAGAAGTTACTTCAAGGCAAATCATCCATTCGAGTCAGGAGCACATGATGAAACAGCAACTTCTGGTTATTGGCGCGGGCTTCGGTGGACTGTGGAGCGCACTGAGCGCCGCCCGCCTGCTGGACATGCACAGCCGCAACGACGTGGAAATCACCCTACTGGCGCCGCAGGCCGAGCTGCGCATCCGCCCGCGCTTTTACGAACCCGACGTGCACAGCATGTTCGCTCCACTGACCGAACTGTTCGAAGCCGTGGGCGTGCGCTTCGTCAAGGGTACAGCCGAGAGCATCGACGAGCAGTCCCGCAAGGTCGGCTACCGCGACGAAACTGGCCGCGCCGGCGAGCTGAGCTACGACCGCCTGGTACTGGCCAGCGGCAGCCAGCTGTCCCGCCCGCCGGTGCCAGGCCTGAAGGAATATGCCTTCGACGTTGACCAGATCGAATCGGCGGCGCACCTGGAAAGCCACCTGATGTCACTGCGCAACCAGCCGGCCAACCGCGCACGCAACACCGTGGTGATCGCTGGCGGCGGTTTCACAGGCATCGAGACCGCCACCGAAATGCCGGCGCGCTTGCGTGCCGTGCTGGGCGAAGACCAGGACGTACGCGTGATCATCGTCGATCGTGGCGAGCGTATCGGTGCGGTGATGGGCGACGGCATCCGCCCGTCGATCATCGAGGCCTCTGACAGCCTGGGGATCGAATGGATCACCGGCGCCACGGTCTCAGCCGTGGACGCCAACGGCGTCACCCTCGCTGACGGCCGCCACATCGAGAGCCACACGGTGATCTGGACCGTGGGCTTCCGCGCCAGCGCGCTGACCGAGCAGCTGACTGCCCAGCGCGACGGCCAGGGCCGCCTGCACGTGGACGGCAACCTCAAGGTGCGCGGACTGCAGAACGTCTTCGCCGCCGGTGACGTCGCCTACGCCGCCACCGATGACATCGGCAACTTCGCCGCGATGTCCTGCCAGCACGCCATCAGCCTCGGACGTCACGCCGGCAACAACGCCGCCGCCGACCTGCTGGGCGTCGCGCCAACCCAGTACCGCCAGCCCAAGTACGTCACCTGCCTGGACCTGGGCGCCTGGGGCGCCGTGTACACCGAAGGCTGGGACCGCCAGCTGAAGCTAGTCAAGGCCGAGGCCAAGGAACTCAAGACGCAGATCAACACCGTGTGGATCTACCCGCCGGCCGCCGACCGCCGCTCCGCCCTGGCTGCCGCCGACCCGCTGATCCCCGTGGCCTGATCGCTGCTCTGCCCGCACTCCCTCGCCCCCGAGGGAGCGCCATTCGCCTGATGGACTCGACCTACAAGCAACAGGAGAACGACCATGACCATGCACCTGAATACCTTCGCCCAGCCCGATGCCGCCACCCCAGCCCAGGAGCTGGTGCCTTCGCGCTATGCCCTGCGAGTTGGCGAGATCGATGTGCTGGTGGTCAGCGACGGCGTGCTGCCGCTGCCGACCGAAACCATGTCGACCAACGCCACCCCGGAAGAGCGCGCAGCCTGGTTCAAGGAGATGTACCTGGGCCCGGACATGTTCGACTGGGCGCTGAACGTACTGGTAGTGCGCAGCGGCGAGCAGATCATCCTGGTCGACGCCGGCCTGGGCAACCAGTTCCCCGGCTTCCCCCGCGCCGGGCAGTTCCCCAAGCGCCTGAAGGATGCCGGCATCGAGCTGTCATCAATCACCGATATCGTGATCACCCACATGCACATGGACCACATCGGCGGGCTGCTGACCGACACTGTAAAGAACGGTCTGAGCCCTGAGGTGCGCATCCACGTCACGGCCACCGAAGTCGACTTCTGGAAGATCCCGGACTTCAGCCTGACCGAAATGCCGCAGCCAGTCCCGGATGTCCTGCGGCGCACGGCCAACGAATTCATGGCGCATTACGAAAGCCGGCTGCATATCTTCGAAGACGAGTATCAGGTAGCGCCGGGCGTAGTGGCGAAGCTCACCGGCGGCCACACTCCCGGTCATTGCATCGTCTACGTCGATTCCGCCGGCGAGCGCCTGACCTTCGCCGGCGACGCGCTGTTCCCGGTGGCTTTCGACCACCCGGAATGGCACAACGGCTTCGAGCATGATCCGGAGGAGTCAGTTCACGTGCGGGTGCGCCTGCTGCGCGAAGCGGCGGCCAGCGGCGAGCTGTTCGTCGCCACTCACCTGTCTTTCCCTTCGGTTGGCCGCGTAGCCATTGATGGTGATGCCTTCCGGTGGATTGCAGGGTTCTGGGACTACTAAAACTAAAAGTAAAGTGTTGCTACCCTTGTCCCGCCGGGGGCCTTTCAACTACCCAGCGGGACAAGGGTTTTGATTTTCAATGTCAGTGGCTGGTTAGTAGCAGAGGCGCATCTTCAGAAGCAGGCAAGAGTTCAGATGGAAGAGTTTTGGATTTCGCTGGTAACTCCCCCCCAAAAGGCTCCGGTCTGTATCCCGGTGCAAAAAGGGGGAACATCGTCAAACCTCAGTCTGCTCCGCCATCTCCAGAGCGTCATCGACCTCGATACCTAAATACCTCACAGTGCTCTCCAGCTTCGTATGGCCGAGCAGCAACTGCACTGCTCTCAGGTTTTTCGTTCTGCGATAGATCAACGATGCTTTGGTTCGACGAAGCGTATGGGTTCCGTAGCGCGTTGGGTCGAGACCGACTGTGGTTACCCAGGCTTTCACAATGCGGGCGTACTGCCTCGTGGAAATGTGAGCTGAACGTCGAGCACGACTGGGAAAAAGGAAATCGTCGCTGCGACGGCGAGCAACACGGATCCAAGCTTCAACTGATGCTCTCGTCTGAGCTGTGATTTCGAACTGCACCGGCTGCTGGGTCTTCTGCTGCATCACGATCGCGCGGGTCGACACATGTTTACCGTGAGCTATGTCTCTGACGCGCAGCTTCGTCAAATCGCAGGCTCGCAGCTTGCTGTCGATGGCAAGATTGAACAGCGCCAGATCACGATCCTTGTTTGCGATCTCTAGCCGCACTCTGATAGCCCAAATGTCCCCAAGTCGCAGCGGTGCTTTTTGGCCGACCAGTTTGCCCTTGTTCCAAGGTTCGCGAGCTTTCGTTGTGAGTGTGGCCATGATTCGCCCTCCACATGAATGAAGGACTAGGATGCATCGCTCCCGGCCTAAGGGCAGCTTCCGGCCCAGGCTGTGTGAAAACAGCGAAGGGCTTGCGCCAGAATCGCATTTGGAATTGGGCCCCGAAAGTACATGCGACTATCTCGACCACCGGTTGTTAACCGCTGCCAGAGTCTTCTGAGGCGATCTACGGCAGTTTGCGGTGGAGAGACGCAGGAAAATGGCCGGCCTCAGGCGCGCAGTACCTCAATGACACCGCTGACGCCCAAAATGCTCAGCAGCCGTTTGAGGTTGTAGGCAAGCACATGCAAGCTCATTTCCGTGCTGACTCGAGGCAGCGTCTTGGTCAGAAAGTGCGTCGCGCCCATCCAATGTTTGAGCGTGCCAAACGGATGCTCTACGGTCTGTCGACGCACACTCATCATCTCCGGTTGGCGATCCAGCCGCTGCTGCATGGCCTCCAGGATTGCTTCGTGTTTCCAGCGCTTGAGTCGGCGGTAATTGCTGGTGGTGCAGTTGCTACGTATTGAGCAGCCCGGACAGTCAGAGCTCCAGTAAGCATCCAACTCGAGGCCATCTTCCACCGTCGAGAAGCGCTTGATCGCACGATGGCCAGCAGGACATTGGTACTCGTCATCAGCGGCTATGTAGATGAAGTCCTGTTTACCGAAGCGCCCTTCAGCTTTGCTGCTGGAAGTCATCGGCTTGGGCACGAAGGGCGTGATGCCCGCCTGCTCGCACGCGAGGATTTCCACTCCGCTGAAGTAGCCTCGATCGGCAACGACGCTGAGGCTTTCAGAACCGGTGGCTTCGCGAGCCTGCTCGGCCATCGTGGCAAGCGCCGCACGGTCATGGCCGACATTGGTGACTTCGTGCGCAACGATCAGGTGATGCTGGGTATCGACCGCCGTCTGCACGTTGTAGCCGACTACGCCGGTGCCTTTACCGCTGGTGGCCATGGAGCGAGCATCCGGATCGGTGAGCGAGACTTGTCCATCTGGTGCTTCGCGTAGCTGCTGCTCCATCTCCTTGAGCGCCTGCATCTGCTGGCGGAGCTTCTCGATTTTGTCCTGGAGGCGGCTGACCTTGGCTTCGGCGACATCGGATTGCGTCCGGTCGGCGGTATCCATCGCCGCCAGATAGCGCTCGATGCTTTTTTCGATCTGCTCCATGCGGGCGCGCAGCTTGCCGTGAGTGAAGTTGCGATCACGGTTGTTGACCGCTTTGAACTTGCTGCCGTCGATGGCCACCAGCGACTGGGAGAACAAGTCGAGTTGGCGACACAGCACGACGAACTGCCGGCAGACATTGCGAATGGCTTTGCCGTTGTCGCGTCGGAAGTCGGCAATGGTTTTGAAGTCTGGTGCCAGCCGCCCGGTCAGCCACATGAGTTCGAGATTGCGCTGGCATTCGCGCTCCAGGCGACGGCTGGACTGGATGCGGTTGAGGTAACCGTAGATGTAAACCTTCAACAGTACAGCGGGGTGATAGGACGGTCGCCCAGTTACGGCAGGAGTGGCCCCATCGAACTCCAGGGCCACCAGATCGAGTTGCTCGACGAAGGCTTCGACTACGCGGATCGGATTGTCTTCGGCGACGAAGTCATCCAGGCATTCGGGAAGTAAGCTGACCTGTGCCCGGCTCACCTCTTCGATGAATCGCTTCATACGCCGCCCCCGCTGAGGTTGCTCCAGCAACTCTAGGCGAGGACGACGTTTTCACACAGCCTGGGTCGGTAGCGGTCACCCATCAAGGGGCAGCAATCACCCAGTGGCAGACGCTACCAAGCAAAGCAAATGACGGTTCACCGGGTATTAGTCCCGGATTGAGCCTGACTTCTATAAATGTGAATTCCTCCCCTTCTGCACGCGCCCGCATCATGCCGGGCATCACCCACAAAGCGGATACACGGCATGACCGATTTCGATCCCTCGGCATGGCTGGGGCGTACCCAGGAAGTGCACGACCAGCTCAGCCGCAACCTAGTGCAGCGCATCGCGGCTACCTTCAGTGCAACGGCGCCGGCCCACGGCGAAGAGCTGCCGTGGCTCTGGCACTGGTGCTTCTTCAACGATCAGGTGGCCGGCAATCGCCTCGGCCCGGACGGCCACCCAACCCTGGGTACCTTCATGCCGCCGGCCCACGGGCGTAATCGCATGTGGGCCGGCGGCCGGCTGGAGTTTCTCGAACCCTTGCGCGTCGGCGCCGAAGCCTTCCGCAAGACGCGCATCGAGCGCATCGAGGAAAAAGCCGGGCGCACCGGCTCGCTGCTGTTCGTGACCCTCGCCCATGAGTACTGGCAGGGCCAGCAGCTGTGCCTGCGCGAGGAACAGGACATCGTCTACCGCGAGCCCACGCCGCCCAAGCTGAGCGCCGGTGAAGCCGCTCCGCTGGCGGACTGGGAGGAAAGCGTCGCGCCCGATCCGACCCTGTTGTTCCGCTACTCGGCGGTGACCTTCAACGCCCACCGCATCCACTTCGACTGGCCCTACGTCACCGCCAGCGAGGGCTATCCGGGGCTGGTGGTACACGGCCCGCTGACGGCCACCCTGAGCCTGGCCGCGTTCGTGCGCGCCAACCCGCTGGCCCGCGTGCGGCGCCTCAGCTTCCGTGGCCTGCGCCCACTGATCGCGCCCGAACCCTTCCGTGTTGCCGGCCGCCACACCGAGCCCGGCGTGGCCGAGCTGTGGGCCGCCAATTCCAGCGGCGTGAGCCAGCGCGCCGACGTTCTGTTCGACTGACCCAGATATTTCAAGGAACTCCCATGACCCACCGCAACATCGACGAACTCAACGCCATCCGCGAAGGCGTGCGCGCCCTCTGCGCGGAATTCCCCGCCGAATACTGGCGCAGGATCGACGAAGAAAAAGGCTTCCCCGAAGCCTTCGTGAGCGCCATGACCGAAGCCGGCTGGCTCTCCGCGATGATCCCGGAAGAATACGGCGGCTCGGGCCTGGGCCTGGCCGAGGCGTCGGTGATCCTCGAGGAGGTGAACCGCTGCGGTGGCAACTCCGGGACCATCCACGGGCAGATGTACAACATGTTCACCCTGCTGCGGAATGGCAGCGCCGAACAGAAGGCCTACTACCTGCCCAAGCTCGCCAGCGGCGAACTGCGCCTGCAATCCATGGGCGTCACCGAGCCCACCACCGGCACCGACACCACCAAGATCAAGACCACCGCCGTGCGCCAGGGCGACAAGTACGTGATCAACGGGCAGAAGGTGTGGATCTCGCGCGTCCAGCATTCCGACCTGATGATCCTGCTGGCCCGCACCACGCCGCTGGCCGAGGTGAAGAAGAAGTCCGAGGGCATGTCGATCTTCCTCGTCGACCTGCGCGAAGCCATCGGCAACGGCCTGACCGTGCAGCCCATCGCCAACATGGTCAACCACGAGACCAACGAGCTGTTCTTCGACAACCTGGAAATCCCCGCCGGCAACCTCATCGGTGAAGAGGGCAAGGGCTTCAAGTACATCCTCGACGGCCTCAACGCCGAGCGCACGCTGATCGCCGCCGAGTGCATCGGCGATGGCCGCTGGTTCACCGAGAAGTCCGCACAGTACGCCCGCGACCGCGTGGTGTTCGGCCGCCCGATCGGGCAGAACCAGGGTGTGCAGTTCCCCATCGCCGAGGCGCACATCGAGATCGAGGCCGCGGACCTGATGCGCTGGCGCGCCTGCGAGGAATACGACAGCGGCAAGAACGCCGGCGCCGCTGCCAACATGGCGAAATACCTGGCAGCCAAGGCCAGCTGGGAAGCCGCCAACGCCTGCCTGCAGACCCACGGCGGCTTCGGCTTCGCCAACGAATACGACGTCGAGCGCAAGTTCCGCGAGACGCGCCTGTACCAGGTGGCGCCGATCTCCACCAACCTGATCCTGTCCTACGTGGCCGAGCATCTGCTCGAACTGCCGCGTTCTTTCTGAGGAGGACCGTCATGGATAGGCCCCTGGAAAAACTGCGCAGCGCGCTGTTCGTGCCCGGCGACCGCCCGGAGCGTTTCGCCAAGGCCCTGGCCAGCGGCGCCGACGTGGTGATCGTCGACCTGGAGGACGCCGTGCATGCGTCCGCCAAGGCGCAGGCGCGCGAGCACCTGCGCGCCTTCCTCGATGCACACTCCGAGGCCGGCGTCTGGGTACGGGTGAACATGGCCGGGCACCTGGAGCACAACGACGACCTGGAACTCTGCCGCCACCCCGGCGTGCTCGGCATCCTGCTGCCCAAGGCGGAAAGCGTGGAGCAAGTGGTCAACGCCGCCGCCATCGGCAAGCCGCTGCTGCCCATCATCGAAAGCGCGCCAGGGCTGGCAGCATTGGCAGAAATAGCGCGGGTGCCCGGCGTGCAGCGCCTCACCTTTGGCGGATTGGACCTGTGCCTGGACCTGGGCATGAGCGCCGGCAGCGAAGCCGCCGCGCGGCTGCTCGATCAGGTGCGCTACGAGCTGCTGCTGCACACCCGACTCGCCGGTCTCGCCGCGCCGCTGGATACGGTGTTCCCCGACATCGCCGACCTCGACGGCCTCTCGCGCTTTGCCCGCGACGCCCGCGATGCCGGTTTCGCCGGCATGCTCTGCATTCACCCACGCCAGGTCCTGGGCGTGCACCAGGCGCTGGCGCCGACCCGCGAACAACTGGACTGGGCGCAGAAGATCGTCGGCGCGGCGCGTGGCAATGGCGCGTTCCAGCTGGACGGACAGATGGTCGATGCGCCGGTGATTGAACGCGCGCGACGCCTGCTCGCGCTGCACGACTGAGGACAGCAACCTCGCATTCGCCGGCCCTTCATGGCCGGCTTTTTTTCGTCGGTAGTCTGCGGGGCGGTGCGTCCGCCACAAACGCGAACGCCCGGTCCATCGTGGAGACCGGGCGTGCGTTTACCACCTTGGGGTTGCCCCCGGAAAATCCGGTTGCCGCGGCGGATGCTCCACGGGCCGGATGTCGTTACCGGCCGCTGAAGGCCGTCGAACCGGGCGCGCGTCTTCTTGTGGAAGACGAACGCCCGCGACTCACTTGAGCGGCAGCGTGTAGGAGAGGATCAGGCGGTTCTCGTCCAGCTCGCCGGCGCCATCGGAGCGCACCGTGGCGTTGCGCCAACGCACGCCGAAGTTCTTCATCGGGCCGCTCTGCACCACGTAGGTGATGTCCAGGTTGCGTTCCCATTCCTTGCCGGCTTGGCCGCCGATCTCGTAGCCATCGCCACGGATATAGCGGTTGATCATGACCAGGCCGGGCACGCCGAACGCGGCGAAATCGAGGTCGTGGCGCAGCTGCCAGGAAGTCTCGCGGGCGCGGGTGAAATCGAGAATCTGTACCACGTTGGCGCCGTAGGTGTCGGCGTCCTGCAGGTACGGGAAGGGACTGTCGCCGCTGTTGTCCTGGTAGCCGACGCGGAAGGTCTGCGCGCCGTAGTTGGCCGAGAGCATCGCGGTGGTCAGGCCGTTGTCGATGTCGCCGCCACGGGCTGCGCCATTCTCGGAAGAATCGAAGTAGCCCAGATTGGCGCTGAGCACCCAGTCGCCGGCCTTCCGGCTGCCCTGGAAGCCCAGGTAGTTCTGCTGGTAGACATCCTGCAATTCGGCACGCCAGTAAGCGACGTTGACCGTCGGCGAGAAGGCGTAAGTGGCGCCGAAGTAGTCGAAGTGATCGCCGCTGACACCGTAGTTGCCGGCAAGTATCTCGTCGTGGTTACCGCTGGAGTTGCGGAAGTTGACCTTGTCGAAACGCCCCAGGTCCAGGGTCAGGTTGTCGATATCGGTGGAGCTGAGCGTGGCGCCGTTGTAGATCGGCGGCAGCAGGCGCGCGTCGCTGGAGAGCAGGATCGGCGTCTTGGGGGTGAAGCCGCCGACCTTCAGCTCGGTCTTGGCGATCTTCATCTTCGCCACACCGGAGAGGTCGCTGTAGCTGCCCGGGCCGGAGTCGCCGAAGCGGTTGGGCAGCAGGCCGGTACCGGCGCGCGCATCGGAGGAATCCAGCTTCAGACCCAGCGCGCTGTAGAGCTCCAGGCCGACGCCCACGGTGCCTTCGGTGTAGCCGGACTTGGCGCTGAACATGAAGCCCTGGGCCCACTCTTCGCGCTTGGATTGCGGCGCGTTGTCCTGGCGAAAATCGCGGTTGAAATAGATGTTGCGCAGCGTGAGGTTGACGCTGCTGTCCTTGATGAATTCGGCGTGTGCCAGTGCCGGCAGCGCCAGCGCGGGAGGCAGCGCAAGCAGACCGAAGAGCTGCGCCAGGGAGGGATTGTGCATGGAGGTATCCGTGTTGGTTGTTGTTGTTCTGCGAAACGGGAAACGACCCGGAGGGGGAACGCCGGGGTGCGCAGAAGGATGCAAAGGCGAAGACACGGAGAGGTATTGGGTTTTGCTTAAGGAGCCGTTTCAGGAAAACGAAGAGCGCTGCGCAGCCCAGGCGGGCGCGGCGACTTAAGCAATGTCGAAGGCGGGCTTTCGAGATGCGAAATTCCCGTGCCGCGCCACCTTGCCCATGCTGGCCGGCATTCCCCTGCCCCACCCCCAACTCCAGGAACAAGGCCGACCCCATGCACGACGCGCTGATCGTTTCCCCCCTGCGAACCCCCATCGGCAAGTTCGGCGGCGCCCTCGCCGCGCTGAGCGCCGACCAGCTCGCCGCCGGCATCATCCAGGCGCTGCTGCAACGCGTGGATATCCCCCCGGCAACGCTGGACGAGGTGATCGTCGCGCAGTCCTACGCCTCCAGCGAAGCGCCCTGCATGGGCCGCTTCGCCGCCCTCGCCGCCGGCCTGCCGGTGGAGGTGCCCGGCTATACCCTCGACCGGCGCTGCGGTTCCGGCCTGCAGGCGGTGATCGACGCGGCGATGCACGTGCAGACCGGCGCAGCCCAAGCGGTGCTGGTGGTGGGCGTGGAAAGCATGAGCAACATCGAGTACTACAGCACCGACATGCGCTGGGGCGCCCGCGCCGGCAGCGTGAAGTTCCACGACCGCCTGGAGCGCGGCCGCGAACGCTCGCAGCCGCAGGAGCGTTTCGGGCGCATTTCCGGCATGCCGGAGACTGCCGAAAACCTGGCCCGCGACTACGCCATCAGCCGCGAGGAGGCCGACCGTTTCGCCGTGCGCAGCCACCAGAACGCTGCCAGCGCCTGGCGCGAGGGTCGTTTCGCCAGCGAGGTGGTGCCGGTCACCGTGCCGGGCAAGCGCGGCAGTCAGACCGTGGTGTCGATGGACGAAGGTATCCGCGAAGAAGCCAGCCTGGACGGCATGGCCGGTCTGCGCACGCTGCTGCCCGAGGGTGTCTGCACTGCCGGCAACTCCAGCCAGCAGAACGATGCGGCGGCGGCCTGCCTGGTGGTCTCGCGCGAGTACGCCGAACGCTATCGCCTGGAGCCCATCGCCCGCCTGGCGGGCTGGGCAGCGGCCGGCTGCGACCCGGCGCGCATGGGCATCGGCCCGGTGCCGGCAGTGGAGAAGCTACTGCAAAGCACCCGGCGCACGCTGGCGGAGATGGACCTCATCGAAGTCAACGAAGCTTTCGCCGCCCAGGCCCTGGCCGTGCTCAAGGCCTGGGGCCTGGAGAACGACGAGCGGGTCAACGTCAACGGCTCAGGCATCTCCCTCGGCCACCCGATCGGCGCCACCGGCGTGCGCATCATGACCACCCTGCTCCACGAGATGCAGCGCCGCGGCTCGCGCTACGGCCTGGAGACCATGTGCATCGGCGGCGGCCAGGGCCTGGCGGCCCTGTTCGAGCGCGTGTGAGGCCCAGGATGAACTGGATCGAAGTCAATCGAATAGCCCTGCGCTACCAGCTGCTGCCGGCGCGCCGCGCTGACGCCCCGGTGCTGGTGCTGGTGCACGAAATGGGCGGCAGCCTGGAAAGCTGGGACGGGCTGTGTTCCACGCTCTACGGCGAGCTGACGCTGCTGCGCTACGACACCCGCTGCGCCGGCCTGTCGGAGAAGTTCCCCGGCGAACTGGAGATCGACGCCCACGTTGCCGACCTGGCCGCGCTGCTCGATGCGCTGGCCATCGATGTGCCGGTGGCGCTGATGGGCGTCGCCGTGGGTGCCGCCATCGCCATCCGCTTCGCCGCACGGCATCCGCAGCGCTGCCGGCAACTGGTCGCCCTCGCTCCCGCCTGTGGCGTGCCGGCCGCCGCCCGTGATGCCACCCGGCAACGCGCAGCAGCCCTGCGCGAAGAAGGCCTGGGCGAACTGGTCCCGGCGCTGCTGGAGAAAACCTGGCCGGAGCCGCTGCGCACCGATACCGACACCTTCGAGGCCTTCCGCCTGCGCTGGCGCGCCGCCGATCCGCAGGGCTTCGCCGCCACCTTCGGCATGCTCGCCGGGCTGGAACTGGAAGCGGACCTGCCCCGCCTTCCACCACGCACGCTGTTCGTGGCCGGCGAATACGACGCGCTGCGGCCGCCAGCGGAGATCGACCGCCTGGCCGGATTCGCCGCACAGATCGAAGCATTGGCGGTAGCCTCCGGGCATTTCATGCCCTTGCAGAGCCCCCGCCTGGTGGCGGCGCTGGTGCGCGGTTACCTGTGCGACGGACACAGCGGTGCGGCGGTCTACCGGGACTTCATCGCCCAGTCGGAACACCGCGTCGGCGCTGCCGGCCACGCAGCCTGAGGGAACCCGTGCACGGCCGCGCCGTGACAGCCGAACATTCAACCCAAGAACAACAATGAGGAACCTCGCCCCATGATGCAGTCGCGCATGATCGGTGACATCAAGGTCACCCGCATTCTCGAGTACGCCGGCCCGACCCACGACCCGGCTTTCCTGTTTCCGCAGATGGAACAGGGCGTGCTGGCCGAACACCGCGAGCTGATGGCGCCCAACCACTGGATCGAGCACATGAACAGGCTCATCGTCACCATCCAGTTCTGGATCGTGCACGTGGGCAACGAGATCGTGGTGATCGACACCGGCGTCGGCAACTTCAAGCCGCGCCCGGGCATCGCACGGATGAACATGCTCAACGGCCTGGTACGCGAGTGGATGATTGCCGCCGGCGCGCCGCCGGAAAAGGTCACCCAGGTGGTGATCACCCACCTGCACTCCGACCACGTGGGCTGGAACACCACCTGGAAGGATGGCCGCTGGGAACCGACCTTCCCCAACGCCACCTACCATTTCCCCAAGGACGACTTCGACTTCTGCCACCAGGGCAAGAACAGGGAAGGCGGCGTCATCGATGTGTTCGGCGAATCCTTCTTCGACAGCGTGATGCCCATCGTCGATGCGGGCCTGGCGAGGATGATGGTGCCCGGCGAGGAAATCGCCGACTGCCTGCAAGTGCAGGCGGCCCCCGGCCACAGCCCCGGCCAGGTGATCTTCAAGGTGCGTTCCGGCGGTGAGGAAGGCATCTTCTGCGGCGACATCCTGCACAGCCCGGTACAGATCGTCCTTCCGCAGATCAACTCCGGCTACTGCATCTGGGAGGATACCGCCCGTCAGACACGCCTGGCCTTCCTCAACGACGCAGCGGACTCCGGCGCACTGATCCTCCCGGTGCATTTCGGTGAACCGCACTGCGGCTTCATCCGCCGTCAGGGCTCGGGCTTCGCCTTCGAGGCGGCCCACTGGTGAGCCGGTGACCTGCGCCCGCGCACGCATCTGGATGTGCGCGGGCGTGGGCTACCAGAACGGCGCCGGGCCGACGAATGCCGTCTATGCAGGCCATTCGCCAGCCAGTACCGTGGTATACCACTTGGCAAGAAGTACCTGACCATGGCGATGCATTTCGATATCACGGATTTCCGCTTGTTCATCAACATCGCGGAAACCAGCAGCCTCACCCGCGGCGCGGAACGCTCCTTTCTCTCCGTGCCGGCGACCAGCAACCGCATCAAGAACCTCGAGGACAACCTCGGCATGCGTCTGCTGGAGCGCTCGCCCCAGGGCGTCACGCTGACCAACGCCGGCAGGACCTACCTGCAGCACGCACGCATCATTCTCTCGCAGCTGGAGATGCTCACCGGCGACCTGCAGCAGTACGCCGAAGGTCTCAAGGGACAGCTACGTCTGCTGGCCAACACCACCGCGATCACCGAGTACCTGCCGCCGGTGGTGGGTGAGTACCTCAAGACCCACCCCGACGTGCACATCGACATGCGCGAGCGCCTTTCCGACGACATCGTGCGCTGCATCCGCGACGGCAGCGCGGACCTGGGCATCGTCTCCGGCAGCGTGGTCACCGACGGGCTGCAGAGCGTACCGCTGGTGAGCAGCCGGCTGATGGTCATCGCCCCGGAAGGCCATCCGATCCTCGAAGGCGGCGAGGTGCATTTCAAGGAGGCACTGCAATACGCCTTCGTCTCGCTGCTCGAAGGCAGCGCCATCCACGTGTTCCTCAGCCGCGCGGCGGCAGCGCTGCACATCCCGCTGACCATCCGTGTGCAGGTCGCCAGCTCCGACGCGATCTTCCGCATGGTCGAGGCCGGCGCCGGCATCGCCATCGTGCCCCAGGCCGGATTCGAGCGCCTCAAGGGCAGCCAGAAGATCGGTTCCTGCAAGCTGCTCGACCCCTGGGCGGTGCGCACCTTCCAGCTCTGCGCGCAGGATTTCGACGGCCTCTCGGCCTTCGCCCGCGATTTCGCCGACAGCCTGATCGACTGCTACCGGGCGGCTTAATCCCAGGTTAAGCCCGCCTTTCGAAGAGGCCAATTGTCCGCCTCCGACGAGTCTGGGAGCCTTGCAGCACAGGGACGCACGCCACCCCGGACGCCCCGCCACCTATAAGAACAAGGACCATCGACCATGGCCGAACCACGCTGGAAGAAACGCCCCGAAGGCTCGAACTGGGGCGACTTCGGCCCCGACGACCAGAAAGGCCGGTTGAACCTGCTGACGCCACAGAAGGTGCTGCAGGGCATCGCCGAAGTACGCGAAGGCCTGGCCTTCTGCCTCAGCCTGCCGCTGGACTACCCCGGCGGCAATGCGATGAACGTCAACCGCCTGCCGCCGATCCTGCGCCCGCTGCTGCGCAAGGGCGGCGTCAACATGAACTACCAGTACCAGTGGATCCAGGAAGGCCGCCCCGACGTGCTCAGCGACGACCTGGCGATTCTCCACCTGCAGTACTCCACCCAATGGGATGCGCTCTCCCATGTCGGCGCGCTGTTCGATGCCAACGATGACGGCGTGCCCGAGCCGCTGTACTACAACGGCTTCAGCGCCGGCGGCGACGTCGAAGGCCCCAGCGAGCTGGAGGACTGCGGCATCGCCGGGCCGATCAAGCCCCACAGCACTTCCTGCGCCCACGCCCTGGGCATCGAGCGGATGGCCGAGACCTGCGTGCAGGGCCGTGGCGTGATGATCGACCTGCACCACCACTACGGCCTGGGCCGCACCCATGTCGGCTACGACCAGCTGATGCGCGTGCTCGAAGCCGACCGCGTGGAAGTAGAGGCCGGCGACATCGTCTGCCTGCACACCGGCTACGCCGAAGCCCTGCTGGGAATGAACCGCAACCCCGACCCGGCAGAGCTGGAACGCCTGGCCGCCGTGCTCGACGGCAACGACAGCCGCCTGCTGAACTGGATCACCGACAGCAACCTGGTGGCCATCGCCGCCGACAACTACTCGGTGGAAATCTTCCCCGCCGGCCACGCCGGCGACTGCTGCTCGGTGATGCCGCTGCACCATCACTGCCTGTTCAAGCTCGGTGTGCACCTGGGCGAGCTGTGGCACCTCACGCCGCTGGCCCAATGGCTGCGCGCCAACGACCGCAACCGCTTCCTGCTGACCGCCCCGCCGCTGCGCCTGCCCGGCGCCGTCGGCGCGCCGCTCAACCCCATCGCCACCGTCTGACGGAGTTCCCACGTGCCCAAAGAACGCGTACTCATCACTGGAGGCGCCTCCGGTATCGGCGCCGCCATCGCCCAACGCTGCCGCGAGGACGGCTATGAGCCGGTGATCATCGACCGCATCGGCGACGGCCTGATCGCCGACCTCACCGACACCGCCGCCACCGCAGCCGCGCTGCAGCAGGCCCTGGCCGACGGGCCGATCACCCGCCTAGTGAACAACGTCGGCATGGTCTGCCCGAACCCGGCGGACGAGCAGAGTTTCGAGGATCTGGAGCGGGTGTGGGCGCTGAATGTGCGCTGCTCGCTGCAGTGCATGCAGGCGCTGCTGCCGGGCATGAAGGAAGCCGGCTTCGGGCGCATCCTCAACATGTCCTCGCGCGCCGCGCTGGGCAAGGAACTGCGCACCGCCTACGCCGCCACCAAGGCCGGGCTGCTGGGCATGACCCGCGTCTGGGCGCTGGAACTGGGCCGCCACGGCATCACCGCCAACGCCATCGGGCCGGGGCCGATTCGCACCGAGCTGTTCGAGCGCGCCAACCCGCCGGATAGCCCGCGCACCCAGGCAATCATCGACAGTGTGCCGGTCAAGCGCCTCGGCGTGCCGGACGACATCGCCCAGGCCGCCTCGTTCTTCCTCGATCAGCGCGCCGGTTTCGTCACCGGCCAGGTGCTCTATGTCTGCGGCGGCATGACTGTCGGCGTGGCCGCCGTCTGAGCCCTTACCAAAGTGCGCCAGCCCGCACTGCACAAGGCTGGTGCGCCCTCTTAACCGGCGGTTAAACGCCCCTTCCGCAGACTGAAATTGTGGCCCTCCAGACGCACTGGCAAGCTGGTTTCCAGGGGCGATGAGGGCTTTCGAAAGCCGCGTCCGTCCGCGATAAAAACGACAAAGGACCCGCAGTCATGATCGACAAGTTTTGCCCCAGCGCCGCCCAGGCGCTGGCCGAGATTCCCGATGGCGCGACCATCGCCGTGGGCGGCTTCGGCGGCGCCGGGATGCCCGAGGACCTGATCGACGCGCTGATCGCCCAGGGCGCACGCGACCTCACCCTGGTGAGCAACAACGCCGGCCAGGGCGACACCGGCCTGGCCGCCCTGCTCAAGGCCGGTCAGGTGCGTCGGATTCTCTGCTCCTACCCGCGCATGGTCGGCTCCCACGTCTTCGAGGAGTTGTACCGCGCCGGCAGGATCGAGCTGGAAATCGTCCCCCAGGGCAATCTCGCCGAACGCCTGCGCGCTGCCGGCTGCGGCATCGGCGGCTTCTTCACCCCCACCGGCTACGGCACGCTGCTGGCCGAGGGCAAGGAAACCCGCCTCATCGATGGTCGCCACTACGTGCTGGAGTCGCCCATTCATGTCGACTACGCGCTGATCAATGCCGAGCTTGGCGATCGCTGGGGCAACCTCACCTACCGCAAGACCGCGCGCAACTTCAGCCCAGTGATGGCCATGGCCGCGCGCCACACCATCGCCTCGGTGGGTCGCGTCTGCGAACTGGGTGAAATCGACCCGGAACACGTGGTCACCCCCGGCATCTTCGTCAAACACATCGTGCAGCGCAGCGCCGCTGCCGATCAGCGCCAGGCAGGTTGAACATGGACAAACAGACCCGCAACGCCATGGCCGCCCGCGTGGCCCGCGACATCCCCGAAGGCGCCTACGTCAACCTCGGCATCGGCCTGCCCACGCTGGTGGCCAACCACCTGCCGGCGGACAAGGACATCTTCCTGCACAGCGAGAACGGCGTGCTCGGCCGCTGGACCGGGGCCAAGCCCGGCGAGGAAGACTGGGACATGATCAACGCCGGCAAGGAACCGATCAGCCTGGCTCCCGGTGCTGCGTTTTTCCACCATGCCGACTCCTTCGGCATGATGCGCGGCGGCCACCTGGACATCTGCGTGCTCGGCGCCTTCCAGGTCGCGGCCAACGGTGATCTCGCCAACTGGCACACCGGCGCGCCGGATGCGATTCCCGCCGTCGGCGGCGCGATGGACCTGGCCATTGGCGCCAAGCGCATCTTCGTGATGATGGAACACCTGGCCAAGAACGGCGAAAGCAAGCTGATCGAGCGCTGCACTTATCCGCTCACCGGGATCGGCTGCGTCAGCCGCGTCTACACCGACCTCGCCACCCTGGAGATCACCGCCGAAGACGTGCAGGTCCTCGAACTGGTGGGCGAAACCACGGCCGAGACGCTACAGGCGGTCACGCCGATCCGACTGGATTTTTCCACCCTGCCCGACCGCCCCGCGCGCGCCCTGAGCCCGAGTGCCGAACGCGCCCTGGGCAGCTCCGCCTGAGGTCGCCGCCATGGCCAACCATCACTCCAGAGCCTGGGACCAGGGCGACCTGACGGAACTGCTGAGCCTGGAAGACGGCCCGCAGGATACCTTCCGCAGCACGGTCAACGACCGCAACGTCAACGGTCGCATCTATGCCGGGCAACTGCTCGGCCAGGCGCTCTGGGCTGCCGCCCGGACCACGCCGCAACGCGTACCCAGCACCTTGCAGGCGACCTTCCTGCAAGGTGCCCGGCCCACCGATGCGCTCGAATACAAGGTCGAGGCGCTACAGGATGGCCGGCGCTTTTCCACCCGCCACGTCTATGGCGTGCAGGGTACGGCGCTGGTGCTCAGCGCCCATGTGACCTTCCAGACGCCGGGCCAGCCGCAGGAGCCCACTCCACGCCTGGAGCGCCCCGTGCCCGCCCCGGAAAGCCTGCCGGACCTGCGCCAGTTGGCCGAGCGCTACCCCGGCCAGGCCGACGCCTTGCAGGTGCGCTTCACCGGGCAGCCGCTGCTGGACATTCGCCTGGTCGATCCCCAGGCGTATTTCGACGGCGCGGCGCCACCCAGCGAAATCCTCTACTGGGTCCGCCTGCTGCAACCGCTGACCGCCGAACGCTGCCTGCAACATGCGGCCCTGGCTTACCTCTCCGACTGCTGGCTGCACATCGGCCTCGCGCCGCCAGCTCAAGGCGGCGACGCCTGGCAGCACCACTACGTCGCCAACCTCAACCACACGGTGTGGTTCCACACCCCGGAGCCTGCCTGCGACGACTGGCTGCTGTTCGTCAGCAACGCCACCCGAGGCCTTGCCGGGCGCGGCCTTGCCCAGGCGCACATCTACCGCCGCGACGGGCGCCTGGTGGCCAGCCTGGCTCAGGACCTGCTGACTTCGCCGAGGACCGACTGACCGCTTAGCACGATCGAAAGGCAGGCTTTCGCAAAGGCAAATGGGCGCGCGAAGCAATCTGCCGCATGCTCGTTCCACGAACTGACACCCCGCCCGCCTGGCGGTCAGCTCGCAAGACGAGCCTCACCCAAACGCTGCAATCGTGGCCCCGCCACGAACCGACACCCAATAACAATAAGGACGGTAATCACCATGTTCGACTGGTACAAGACTGGCTCGCGCCAGGAGCGCAAGACCTTCTGGGCCTGCTTCTCCGGCTGGGCGCTGGATACCTACGACGCGCAGATGTTCAGCTTCCTGCTGCCGGCGCTGATGGCGGTCTGGCAGATCTCCAAGGGCGAGGCCGGCGTGGTCGGCACCGCCGCGCTGCTCTCGGCATCCCTGGGCGGCTGGATCGCCGGCATCCTCAGCGACCGCTATGGCCGCGTACGCATCCTGATCTTCACCATCTGCTGGTTCACCCTGTTCGGCTTCATCGCCGGCTTCGCCCAGAGCTACGAGCAGATGCTGGTGATCCGCACCCTGCAGGGCCTGGGCTTTGGCGGTGAATGGGCGGTGGGCGCGGCGCTGATGGCCGAGGTCATCCGTCCCGAACACCGTGGCAAGGCGCTGGGCTTCGTGCAGAGCGGCTTCGCCCTCGGCTGGGCAGGCGCCGCGGTGATCATGACCGGCCTGCTCGCTTGGCTGCCGCAGGACCTGGCCTGGCGCGTAGCGTTCTGGGTCGGCGTGATCCCGGCCGGCTTCGTGCTGTTCATCCGCCGTCACGTCAAGGACCCGGAGATCTACCAGCAGGCCACCGCCAAGGTCGAGGAAAAGGCCTCGATGCTGTCGGCCTTCCGTCCCGCGGTGATCCGCCTGACCCTGCTCGCCGCCGTGCTGGTCACTGGCCTGCAAGCCGCCGCCTACACCATCATGGCCTGGCTGCCGACGCTGATGGTCTCCGAACGGGGCCTCAAGCCCGGTCCGGTGATCTTCACCATGCTGATCATGTGCGCGGGCGCCTTCGCCGGCTTCATGGTCACCGCCTGGATCGCCGACCGCTACGGCCGCCGTCCTGCCCTGCTGCTGTTCAGCGTCGGCGCGTGGATCTTCACCGTGGTCTACATGCTGGTGCCGATGAGTACCGAGCTGCTGATGGTTATGGCCTTCCCGGTGGGCGCCTTCGCCACCGGCATCTTCGCGGTGCTCGGCCCGTTCCTCAGCGAACTCTTCCCCACCCACGTACGCACCACCTGCATGGGCTTCTCCTACAACCTGGGCAAATCCCTCGGCGCGCTGTCCATCGCCGGCGTCGGCGTGCTCTCCGAGAAGCTCGGCCTGGCCCAGTCCATCGGCACCTTCTGCCTGGTGGCCTACGCGCTGTCCGTCACTGCCGTGCTGCTGCTCCCGGAAACCCGTGGCGTACGCCTGCAGGACGTCGACGCCAAGGCCCTGAACGACGACGAGCCGCAAGCCTCCGGCAGCGCCCAGCTGTCCCAAAGCAAATCCTGAACCCGAGGAACCACCATGCTGTACTGCGTAAAAATGGACGTGAACATTCCCCGCGACATTCCCAGCGAGGAAGTCGAGGCGATCAAGGCCGCCGAGAAGGCCCGCGCTACCGACATCCAGCGCTCGGGGAAATGGCCGCACCTGTGGCGCGTCGTCGGCCAGTACTCGAACATCAGCGTGTTCGACGTTGAGAGCAATGACGAGCTGCATGCGCTGCTCTCCAGTCTGCCCCTCTTCCCGTTCATGACCATCCAGGTCACCCCGCTGGCGAAGCACCCCTCCTCCATCGCCTGAGCCTTGGCTCAAGCGTTGCGCGGCGGCCCGCCACGGGCCGCCGCAGCCTTTCCTCCCCCGACTATTCAGGATGCGGCCATGAAACTGCTGCAAGCGGATGCGTTCGACCTCAGTGAACTGATCCGTCCCGGCGACACCGTACTCTGGGGCCAGGCCAACGCCGAGCCCCTGCCGCTGACCACGGCACTGATGGCGCAGCGCGCGCGCATCGGCCGCTTCCGGGTAATGCTCGGCATCGCCAACAACGCCACCTGCCGGCCCGAGCACGCCGACCACGTCGACCTGCTCGCATACTGCGGCGCCGGCGCCAACCGCGAGCTGGGCAACGCCGGGGTACTCGACATCCTGCCGTGCCACTATTCGCAGCTGCCGGCGATGATCGAGAGTGGAGCGCTGCGCATCGACGTCCTGCTGCTGCAACTGGCCCCGGCAGACACCAATGGCCGCTATAGCCTGAGCATCGCCCACGAATACCTGCTGCCCGCACTGGACCGCGCGCGGGTGGTGATTGCCGAGGTGAACCAGCAGGCACCGCGCACCTTTGGCGAACGCACGCTGGGCAGCGATGACCTCGACGCTGTCCTCCACACCGACCGCCCACCGCTGGAGAATCCGCCCGCGCGCCTGCGCGAAGCGGACAACCGGATCGCTGCGCAGATCGCCGAGCTGATCGACGACGGTGCCACCCTGCAGATGGGTATCGGTGCCATTCCCGACGCCGTGCTCGGCGCTCTGCTCCAGCACCGCGACCTGGGCGTGCACTCGGGCAGCCTCGGCGATGGCGTCGCGCAGCTGATGCAGGCCGGCGTCATCACCAATGCGCGCAAGAACCGCGACTGCGGCCGCAGCGTCGGCGGCGTGCTGCTGGGTAGCCGGGTGATCCACGAGTTTGCCCACGACAACCCGACGATCCAGTTGCGCTCCACTGCTTACACCCACGACGCCGATGTGCTGGCCAGCCTGAACCAGCTCGTGGCGATCAACTCCGCCGTGGAAGTGGACCTCACCGGCCAGGTCAATTCCGAAGTTGCCGCTGGCAGCTACGTTGGCGCAGTGGGCGGCGCGCTGGACTTCCTGCGCGGCGCGGCGCGCTCGCGCGGCGGTCTGCCGATCATCGCCCTGCCCGCCACGGCCGGCGCCAGCAGCCGTATCGTCACCCGGCTAACTGGCCCGGTGACCATCCCGCGCAGTGATGCCGGGCTGATCGTCACCGAATACGGCGTCGCCGACCTGCGCGGCAAGAACCTGCGCCAGCGTGTGGAATGCCTGCTGAAAATCGCTGCCCCGCAGCATCGATCGGCGCTTGAGGCACAGTTGTAAGCTGATCCTGGTGGGATCTGGAGATGCGCATTTGGAGATCAATTCCAGCTTTCAACGACCAGCACTCGAGTGCGAAGAACTCAATGCTTGGAGGGGGTACTTGTGATTGGTACGTCGCACATGCCGCTCAAGGGCAGCTATCGGCCAAGAGCGGACATCCCACAGCTCCGAAGACTGACAGATCGCATCCGTAATTTAGACCGCCTCAGTTTTATCCCACGGTGGGCGCACAGCTGTGAACTTAGAAAATGTACCCCTCAGGATAAATCTGAATACATTCGTATTGATCAGATGTAGCTTGCAGACATAGGGAAACACCACTACTCAAACGTATGGTCAGTTGGCGCGGCTCTACGCAATAGCTGGCAACCGGAGATTTGAGCAAAATAGAAAACGCAGTTGTCGTCCATCCACACTCCTCACTCCAAGAGGACATCAGCTCATCATCCTTCATTACCACGACAGGGCTCTGGCAACAGATGTATCGTCCAGAGTCAAAGTGGAATTGAACGTCGTACCGGCCAATACCTATCTGGTTGATTTCCGATCCAATGATGTCATCTATGTTGAGTTCTGCGGGTAAGTCGTACATTGGTCGTTTCCATGAAGTGTTGCTCGTATTGTCCATTTGAGAGATTACGACAAGAGAATGCAACCAAGAAAGTCAATGAAGGAAGTCGCGTTTCCCATAAGGTGCATCGTTTTGAGTGTCCGTTCATTGATCTCCTTGCATCCGAATCAGGCTTTAGGGTTACGCGAGAAAAATACGGTGATCGGATTGCCTTCCCTAACGTCTGCTTTGGGTCGGTAGCTGCCGGTGACCATGGTTCGTCTTAACCAGGACGAACCATGGTCCTTTGCCCCAGCCGGTGTTCGAGCGACAAGGCACTGCGTAACTCGCTAGGACGACCTCAACCCGGGGCGCACGGTAATCTCAGCTCCTACGCAGCTCGGATTCGAACTCGGCTATTAGCTCGGGTAGATCGCAGCCCATTACCTTGCACAGATCCCGAATTTGGATGATGTCCAGCCGACGGACACCCCGCTCAACATCGCTCATAAAAGACTGAGGTCGGCCCAAGGCAGTCGAACAAGTCTCCTGCGTAAGGCCCGCCTCTAGGCGGCGTCGCTTCAGGACAGCGAGGAAGACGCCGTACTCCTCCCGGTAAATCGCTTTCGTCATAGGGCCGGCCTTTGAGGGTCAGCCCAGCAACCTATATCTGATTTTCAAATATCTGATTTTCGGATATTTTACGTGGTAGCGCTTTGCCACAAGCACACGCCATGCAGGCGTCCTACCTGCGGCGCTTACGGGAAAGCCGATGTTGCCAATGGCGTTTGGACCCACTCAAACCAGCCGTTTCCAGCTGCATGAGCCCAGCCTTGGTAGGCGAATAAACCTAAAAGGAAGATAACGTGGCCAAATACTTTTATAGCAACTGCGTCATAACGGGCATTGGCAAACCGCAGACCCCATTTCAAACAAATACAGTGACAGCAAGTGCGAAGATCAACGGAAGATCTGCCCCAAAGGTCATGTTCAGTTCAGAGATGTACAACTACTTCCAAGGTGCGGGGAATGGAAAAGAGCATCGCGTCTGGTTTGTAGTAGCGAAGAAGAAAGATCCGATAATGATCATCTCCGTACAGAATGAGGCTGGTGAGATTCACAAACCAAAGTCTCAAGCGAGAGATGGCCTCGGCGTGCTACTCGGCAGCATCCTAAACGCCTCAATTGCATGGGCCGCCACTTACTTTTTCTTGCCTGCGCTGGTCGGACATAGGAACCAAGACTCCGCATCTTTCTGGATTTGGGTAATTACCGCCGTATTCTTTATTTTTCGAGGCGGCAAAGCCCTTGCCAAACTCTCCACCCCCGAAAACTGGCAGCAGGGAAACATAGACAACTTCACACAAGAAGTTGAGCCTCTATTTTCAAGTCCAAAGCGAAATTCGCCCGATAACTGGATGAACAGCTAGAGCCGAGCTTTTACTAAGAAAAATCCAACCCCAGGCAGTTATTGGTTGCAAAAACAAGGATGCAGTAAGTGAGTCTGAAAAGAATTTACGCACTCAAGAGCCTTCTCATCACCGGTGCCGCATCGCTGCTTCTAGCAGGTTGCGCAGGCGCTCCGCTGGGCCTCGATATGGGGCAGAAGCCCATGGCAGGCGTTTGGAAAGGCGATTTCATCTGCCCGCAGCTACAGATGAGCAAGCAGTCGATAACCATAACTCTGCAGGACGGGAATCTGCCGGGCGCCGTGAATGGTGTCGTTGAGAACCATCTGATCTACGCTGGCCAACCGCAGTACCTAAAGTACACCGTGGTTGGCTCGAACATCGGCGGTCACGTGGTACTCAAGCCGAAACAGCTGATCCAGCGCAGCCGAGAAGACTTCATGATGGGTCCTATCGAGGGCAACATGGCCGACGCCAATACGCTCCAGGCAGTGTCCTGCAAACGCCAGAATCAGTTCCCGATCAAGCGGGTCTCCAGTGCCGAGCAGAGCGCTCTGCGCTAATCGAATCTAACTGCTGAAGGGGCCCTCGTGGCCCCTTTGCTTTTTTGGCGGGTGGAGTCGCTGGCGTTGAGTTCCCCCGATGATCAGGAAGCGTTGGATAACGACGCCCCCTAGTCCACTAGCCTCTTTCTTGTGAGCGGCGAGCTAGGGTCTCAGAAATTTCGTAGTCCGTCGCTGAACACCCCGCAAGCGTCGACATGTTCGTTGTAGGCCTTGATCGATTGGCGGTTCTCTTCCAACCACCTCTCATGCTGCTTCTCCTTCAGGGCTTCGATCAGCGCCCGCTCCAATACCTCAGAGAAGTCGATGTCCAAGTCCCTAGCTTTATTAAGCAAGTCGCCATTCACGCTGACGTTGACTGTCCGTTTGGGGGCATGAGGGTCGTAGACGGAGAACATTGCATTCCCTCCCAGGTGTTCGTGCCCACAGTCTCGAACTTCTTCCTGAACATCCATAGAAGCCATGAGAGAACTCTAATTGGTGATATTTTGATTGCACGCTACTTTTCTGCGGACGGACTGTCCAGCGACCGGTTGAATCTACAGCCGATGGCGCCTGTCGCGAAGGGCTGCAATTGGCCGATTGCCACCTATCGTGGCCGGAAATCCTGCGTCGAAAGCAGGCGCGTATGTAATCCGGAAATCCAGAGAGGGGACGCAATTCACCGCCCCCCCCTTTCGGCCGGTCAGTTGGGCTCCTGGCGGATTTGAGATGCGACACCCCCTCCGCTCGCCGGTCGTGCGCCTGTAGGGAAAATCAGTGCGCGTTGTATTACGCCGGATCTTTGGGGCACGAAGAGAGTTTTGTATCCTATTAGTTAGAAACTTGTCGATAACTTCTATCAGCCGCGTTTAGGAGGCGTCAACTTCGCACATGTGAATGCATTCAAGAGACAGGGTGCGTATCGAGTTAACGCAGGTATATCGGCCGGGGATATTCTTTTTCAATGCGCACTTTGCCAGCGCTTCTAAAGCTTCGGCAATTACGGCGTGCGTATCCTCAGCACTTTTCAACGTACGGCCAGCGACTTTCTTTTCATGAGCGATTATGTTTCTATCTGCCTGAGCGCCGTTAATGCGATTTTTTAGGTTGCTGCTGTCTTCCAGTTTGCATATTTTGAAGGCTCGTTCCAGCACACTCCCATACTTACCCTGAGTCGCGGAGCTTGATGCCTTTTCGGAGAGGCTCTTGATTAATCCGTTAAAGTCTCCAGCGTCCAGGATTTCGTTTAGCGAAACCAATCCTTTCTTATCATCTAGCTTAAGGTGGTCGTGCATCAACTTTGGATTTGATATGAACGCATTTCTAAAGAAGTCTTTCGCAGCCACCTCAAACGTAGTGGCCAATGCCATGATTGTTAGCGCTGAAAAATGATCCAGTGATTCAGTGAGCGAGCGCTTGAATTCTTCGTCTATCTTTTTCTTTATGTCAATATCGTAATTTACCTCACCAAATGATATCAAGGTTTGAGAATTGGCGTGCGCATCAATTGCTGATTTGCTTGAGAAAATCTCGTGCAAATCTTTTAGGGCAATATAATCTCTAAGGGCTTTTGAATACCAATGATCAGCATCAAAAAAATAATTGCCTTGCATGTTTGCGTCCTTCCGCTCGGCGCGACAATGATTGCGCTCTTTGATTTAATATTGGATCCTGATAATAATTTGGCCTCGCCACCGCATAAAACATTACCAGACTTATCTACGTGCATCCTTTTTAAGAAGTTATTAAGCTGCGCCATCGCGCATCACCATGATGGAGGTCGTAATTAAGTGCACACCTGAGACGAAGTAATTCTCTAGGTAAAATCTTTCACTTACGGGATCAAAGAAAAGGCCCTTCTTTCCGATGGAGCAGTCTAGAAAGTCGCGACTTAGAAATTGACCGAGAGGACGCATTGCACCGAGCTTTTCCGCTATGGGGCGGCTACCTCTGCTCTCAATAGCCGCGAGGGCTGTGCACGCTTTGTACCCGGTAGATGAGAAATCTACGATGAGCCCTCCGCCAAATTTCGTCTCCATGAGCACAGCTTGCTTGTATAAATCTGTCTTTTTACCTCGCCAGTTCATCTTTGACTGGAAGACTAGACCTTTTCGAAGAATGACGGCACCTAGCTGGTCGGCTATCTCGATCTGAAAGAGTCCATCGGACCCGTACTTCCGCTCGGGAGCCCCTGGCCCTCTACCGCGGATTTTCCGATAGTCAATCTTCACGACATAAGTGCCTTCAGAGCTTGAGAACACTACTGGATCGCGCATTGCAATTGATTGCCCCAGTGCACCCGATACTGAATCTTCGTCTGCTCGGTGCAGGTCAAAAAATGCTTCCGCGTCAGCAACTCCAGCGAGGTAGCGGTCTCTCAGGCTGTCTAAAACGAGTGATGGGAGCAGATCGTGCATGGGTAATGATGACCTAACTATAAATAGGCGACATACATGAGGGATTGTTTCCTGTCACTTGTGTCGCATGAAATTTCGTATTCACACGCAACCCGATTGAGCCAGTTGAGTCAAATTTTGAGCGCGCGACCCGAGCAGTGGAGAAATAGCGACAAGACCTGCCATGAGGTTACGAAGGTGATGGCAGTGTGTCTATGGCTATGGGGCAAAAGCTCGAGCCTGTGAGTGTCCCTGTTAGGTCGATCCCTGCTCGGCCCATGGCAGTCGCCCGCAGGTAAACGAATCCGGCCAGGAGCGGGCGTTATTTGAATCGCCCCGGTTTTCCTAGAGGTATTGAAGTCTCAGAAGGAGGCAAGCCAAATAGATTTTGATTAGACCGCTTCTGGCCGGTCTCTGCCGGTCACGACCGGCGACTCCCGACCATGAACGGTCATCCGGATGCGCAGAGTTTTGGAAGTTCAGGCGACCGTTGTACCTTAGGGGCGGCACGGGCTTCTGGATGATTGCGAGGACAGGTAGCTTGCTGAATTTCGATAAATCGTGGCGCTTCAAATCTCCGGGGCCAATCCCGCAAGGCGTTGTCCGTGGTTTTTACGATCTAATCGAAAAAATTGCGGCTCAGGGGGAAGTATGGGGCGCGGTTGAGCAATGCAAAAAACGCTTCGGCGGGACTGGTCGAAGCAGCAGCCTGGACTGGGCGTGGAGTGATCTATATCGGGTCATGGAGAGCTCTGCTGAGAATGCGCCTGTGTTTGTCGAGGCTTTTTGGAATTGCTGCGTGGATCTCGAACAATCCGGTTTAGGTGTGCCGGACCTCCAGATTGTCAACGCTATCTTGGCAGAACATGATGCGGGCTATGAAATTCAACTGCCTGATTTAATCGCAACGCGCACCTATACGCCGATCACCGTACCGCGTTGGGCGCCCTCGCTGGATGAACAGGCCCGCGCGCTTATCGACGAATGCCTGGCGGAATCTGAACGGCTGCTCGATGCAGGTCAGGGCCGGCGCGCGGTCCAAGAAATTCTTTTCCTTCTGGAGTCGATCACGACAGCCTTTCGGGGCATGGGCGAGGACCCAGTCACGATTCAGGGGAAGTATTTTGGGCCCATCATTAGCGAGATGAAAAAGCGGGAGCGCGGCAAGGCGCAGGAAAATATTCTTACCTGGATGACGACCTTGCACGGCTATCTTTCATCACCAACGGGAGGCGGGGTCCGCCACGGAACCGATCTCAAAGAGGGCATCGCAATCCAGCCGCACGAGGCGCGTCTGTATTGCAATCTTGCGCGCAGCTACCTCACCTTTTTGCTGGAAGAGCACGATCAGCAGACCAATGGCGCGTCCTCTAGGCCGTGGGGCGCATACTAGCCCATCAATGATGGCTTCAAGGCGTCGTTCAAGCGTTTGACCTTGGATTTGGCGGCCCTTTGCATCGACTGTTGTAACAGGCAGCTTTGGGTAGGATGCTGCCCTTCGCTGACGAACTCGTTGGGGCGATCACGGTTCGTTCTAGATGAACGAACCGTGCTCATGTGAGCCAGGCGATGAGCAGGTGGTCGAAAATCCCTCAGTGACCGACATGTGACTTTCCAGTCACACTTCAGGCAAAAGCAGCCAGCGCCCTATGGCATCGCGCGAAGTCCCCAAATCGTCCCTGGAGGCCGCGCCGCAGGCCACTCCAGCCCATTGACCACCTAGAAAACACCGGTTATTTCTCTAGGGGTTCGCCGCGTACACAAAAGTGGTCGCGGCGGTGACGATTCGCCTACCGCTGGATGCCATGAGCGAATCTGAATGCCTACCCTACTGGAGACATAATGCAGTTCACACAAGGACCGACTGGCGACAAAACCCAAATCCGCAATGTCCGTGGGTACTGGTTTGGGCCCGACAGCCTTGCTGGGTTCGGGCTGCGCCTTCCTACTGACCTACGTTCAGTTGGCGATCACGCTGATATCCACTCCGAGGAGTGGGGGATTTGGTACAGCTCGCATCTGCGGCGCTACTACCTCGTACGCTACGAACCCCACAACTATGAGTGGTACGGGATTCGGTTGGCGGCAAGAAGCGCACGCGCAGCTCAGGTGGAGCTCGACGAGATGATGCGTGAAGCGGATGACGCTGTTGCCTACGAGCGGCACCACAGAAGCAACTAAGGAAATTAACCACAGCAATTGGGACCAGGGGCCATCGACCTGCAACGGCCCCTGATCGCTGCATCAACCTACTGCGCCTGCCGGCATGTAAGGGCATCTTGGACAGGAGCCAGGGGATCCTTGGGTCCATATTCAAACCATGTACGTCGGCAGGTTGTTCAGGCTGCCGTAGACGAGGTCTTGGAGATCGTCTACGGCTGTAGCGAAATCGCCCGCCAAGCCGGTGAAGCCAGTACAGCCGGCGAGCACGGAGCACGATTCAACCACCAGCCCTCTTCCGGGACTTTCGCTGTAAGCGATCCACTGGAGCATGGTTGGTGCGCGATGGAGCCCGTTTGACCCGCGAGTGAGCTCTTAAGGCTTCCCTGGTAGTTTTCCAAGCCTCTTCACAGCGCACTAAAATGCGCCAGCGGGCGAGGAAAAGCATTCAATAGCGTACTATAATGCGCCAAAACCAAACATTTACGCCGCCTGAGCGCAGTATAATGCGCTATCCCTACGATTAGGCTATAGTTCAACGCATTATAGTGCGCTGACTCATGGTTTGGTCATGCCCAAAGAACTCACCGTCCAAGTATTCGCCGATGGCACCTGGCAAGACGCCTACAGCCTGAAATTTGAGGATCCCATCGATCCTCGCGAGGGAACCTGCATCAGTGGTTACCTCATCGATTTCTATCTCAAAAACATGGAACACGAGGACTCATACCTCGCGCACTCGGTGAGCGTTGTGCACCGCCTGGACATGAACATCAGCTCCTCGAAAGGATACCCAGCATTCCTGCTGGACATCATCCCGGCAGGCGCGGCGTTCCGTTCGCTGAAAAAACGCTTCGCGGCCATCAAACCGGATGACGTTGCCCTCGAGCTGTTCCTTCTGGAACGGTGCACACCGTCGCCAATCGGGCACATGCGGATCAAGGAGTCGCTTCCCTATCTCGATGAAGGCGAGCCGATGGGGTTCACCCGCCAGGAAGTGGCCGAACGAAACGCCGACTTTCTCGAATATGCCTACGAGCAAGGCGCAGCCATCGGCGGAGCGACGGGGGCCGGCGGTGAAGCCCCTAAGCTGCTACTGGCGGAAAACCACAACGGCCTAATGTTCGCCGAGGCCACGCTGCCGGTCGACCAGACCACGCGACACTGGTTCGTGAAATTCCCCAGAGGCCGAGCTGCGGCTATCGACAAAGACATCCTGAGAGCCGAGTACCAGTACTACCGCGCGATCACCGAGATCGGCATGAACACCATCTCGACTAATGGGCTGGAGCTGATCGATGACGGTGAGCACAGGCCAAGCCTTTGGATGCCCAGATTTGACCGCGAGGTTACCCCGCACGGCATTCTTCGCCATCCGATCGAGTCGATCTACTCGGTGTGTGGCGTCACTGAGAATGGTGCATTCCTGGGGCATGAGTTCGTAATGATCCGCCTCCTCGAGACCTGGTTCGCGGCCGGGCAGGATGATGAAATCCTCGATCTGGCTATCGAGTACATCTCTAGGGATCTACTGAACCGAATCCTGGGCAACTCGGACAACCACGGCCGAAACATCTCGATCATTCGAGACGGCGGCAAGTTGAAGCTTGCGCCTATCTACGATTTAGCCCCCATGGTTCTCGACCCTGACGGAATTTCCAGGGTGCTCAAATGGGAGGGCGAGAAAGCGGGCGCACCGGACTGGTGGGAAGCGTGCCACTCGATTTTCGATACGCAGACGGGTGATGAGGTTTACGAAGGTGTTCGTCAGGCTGCGCAACGCTTTCGGGCATTACCCGATCTGCTAGTGAACCTGCCAGAGAGCGTGCGCAACGCGCAGATCATTCCGCTCAACAACCTGGATACTCGCCTGAAAGAATGGGGGTTGATGTGAAAGAGATGACCCTGGAAGAACGTAAGGCTTTCATTCAGGCTGTGGCCGATGACGTCGCCCAGGGAAAGCTGACGCTCGGCGGCGCCGTTAAACGTCTTCGGGAAAACGTCCTGGGCGTAAACCAGGAGCGCTTCGCTATGGCCTGCAAGATTTCGAAACGGGCGCTGTCTCAGTTGGAGGTCGATAGCGGCAATCCGACTCTCGCGACACTGGAAGCCGTATTCAAAAAGTTCGGACTAAAGATCAGCCTGGCTCACCTTAGCCCAGCCGATCTAAACGCCGCAGCCGCTCAGAAAAGCAAGATTGGCTTTGGCACTCCTACAGTCGCCCCTGCACGGCCTCGCTTCAATTCACCAGGCAAGCCGATTTAGGCTCTCATACGCAGCAACTGGTTTTGCATCGGCACTAACAAGTGCCAGCTCAAAGTTAGATTCTGTTTCGCCGATGGCATTGGTTCCCAGGCAGGATTGCTCAAGGCAAGGGGAGGAGGATAGTCTGTTCAGGGCCAGTGGCAGATGGATATGCGAAAAAAGGTAAGGCGCCAGCTTAGGTTAGGGGTACTCTTCCCGTCCGCCGCTTTGGGTTGAATCTTCGTGACTTCGAGTTGCCGGCCACCGGTTTCTTGATGAACGCGGGCTACTTGAGCTGCGCCCCTCCGTGTCGATGTTCTCCGGAATATCTAACCGAATTTTCAATGATGTCAGGGAGGCGGTCAGCCTATCCCTTGTTGGAATGGGATATTGTGATGAAGGTATGCTTTGTCGTAATGGGGTTTGGCAAGAAAGTTGAGTATGAGACGGGTAGGGTTCTAGATCTCGATGCCACCTACGAGGCTATCATTGAGCCAGCTGTTTCGGGCAACGGTTTGAGGTGCATCAGGGCTGATGAAATCACGCAGTCAGGCATCATCGATGTCAAAATGTATGAGATGCTGCTCAGGGCGGATTTGGTAATTGCCGACATTTCCACAGGGAATGTGAATGCTGTTTATGAGTTGGGTGTACGTCATGCACTCAGACCTAACTCGACCATCATCATGAGTGAAGATCAGGGCAAACTGTACTTTGATCTAAATCACATCAGTACTTTTCGATATCAGCATTTTGGTGATGACATCTTGGCACGGGAGGCTAGAAGGGCGGTCAAGGATCTGGGGACGCTCATCGGATCTGTAATGGCGGCTCAAGCTGTTGACAGTCCGGTCTACACCTACCTGCCCAAACTGCTTTCCCCTCGTATGTCTGATGAGGAATATGAAGAGTTGCTTGGTGAGACCGAGGAGGCGCATCAGCGCTTCTCTCGGCACATGCGCGATGGTGAAACCTTCATGCGTCAAAGCAAGCATGAGCTGGCTTGCCGGGAGTTTTCTGCTGCCCGCGAAATGAGGCCCGGAGAACCTAACATTCTACAGAAGCTGGCGCTTAACACCTATAAGTCCAAGCTGCCAGACGAGCTCACAGCTCTGCGGTCGGCTTTCGAAATCATTGCACAACTGAATCCCGACGAGTCCAATGACCCGGAAACCGTAGGCATTGCAGGGGCCATCACCAAGCGTCTGTGGTTACTTGAGGGTGATCGATCTTCCCTAGATGCTTCGATTCAATATTACCGTCGAGGGTTTGAGGTCAAGCGTGACTATTACAATGGGCAGAATCTGGCGCAGTGCTTCGAGTTTCGCGCACAGGTTCAGTCCGCGCGTTCGGAGAAGTTTTTTGATTTCATGTGTGCCCAGAAGATCCGTCAGATGCTTCTGAAGTCGCTACAACCTGTTTTGAGTTCCGAGAATTTCCTAGAGAGGCCCGACAAACGTTGGATTTATGCAACTTTGGCCAACTGTTATTTTGCGTGCGAACAGCCTGAAAAAGCTGAGCCCTTTGAACAGATGTTTCGGGGCGCCGCCCAAGCCCAATGGGAAATCGATACCTACCAGACCTGGAAGGATGAGCTTTTCAAGATCCGGGCAGACCGGCTGGCGACGCTCACGCCGGATGAAAAGTAAAGTCAAAAATTACGACGAGAATCGCCGTAGTTCGCAAAAGGGATGAAAAATGGGGTTACCTAGAACGTTCGTGGGCTTCAGCAGCATTGATCGACATATGTACGAGCTGATGGGGCATGGAAAAAGAACACGCGCATTGACTTCAATTTTGCAGATTGTCAGCTGAACATGGCGCTGAACTCTGAGAACGAAGATTACATAAAGCGAAAATGCCGAGAACGGATTGACTTGGCGGGCACCTTCGCAGCAGGGCTCGCGTTCTAAACACAAGTATGTGCGCTGGGAGATCAAGGTAGCCATGGAGAAGAGTTGTAAGCTCATCGGCATCAACCTAGACGGTAGCCGTCTTCTCAATGCTGACCTCTGTCCTCCGATCTTGAAGAATGTTGGCGCAGTGTTTGTGCCATTTTCACCAGCGATTATTCAGCATGCCTTGACTCACCCAACCAACAGTGAGCTAGGTGACTATTATTACGCACCCGAAATCTACAAAAATCTGGGCTACAAGGATTAATCAATGCAAAATACAGACTTCCCAGGGTTATACCAGTCGGCTGATACCCTTTCTGGCAACGCCCAGAAACATTTTCTCGGTGCCCTTTTCAGTAATCTCTTGCTACTAGTGCTTGCAGCCCTTGCCTCCGTGATCAACTACCCCCACTGGGTTGCTGCGCTCATCCAATTTATGTTGCTGCTGCTCGCGCTTGCCAGTTCCGTTTTCCTGGCTTGGAAAAGACCTGAAAAGTCATGGTATTCAGGGCGAGCGGTTGCAGAATCCATCAAAACGATGACTTGGCGCTATGTTTCTCGCGCCGAACCCTTCGACAAGAGCGACGAAGAATCAAGGTCGCTGTTAATCAGTAGGCTACGAGACGTCGTGCAGCAAAATCCTGGTGTCTCGAACCAGCTGATCAGCCATGCTTCCGCACCTCAAGTCACAGATACTATGACGCAAATGAGGGCTCAGGCCTTTCCTCAACGGCGCGATACCTATATTGAGCACCGTATTAACGACCAGCTGGAGTGGTACAAACGTAAGGCAAAATTCAACTCCGCTGCCGCCAAATGGTTTTTTACCGGGCTGATCGTAGCTAACTTAATCGCTTTGGTTTGCGCTGGGTCAAAGATTGCTAATCCCGCGTTCCAGTATTTTCCTACGGATATTTTCATCACTGTTGCTGCTGGCATTTTGACGTGGATGCAGGCAAAGCGATTCACAGAGCTATCGACCTCATATGCACTAACAGCCAATGAGATTGCGCTTATCCGTGAGGATGCGTACGGGCTGGCAGAGGATGTGGAGCTATCAAAGTTTGTTGGTGACGCGGAGAATGCATTCTCTCGTGAACATACACAGTGGGAAGCACGAAAAGACAACTGATAAACCACTGCGAATTGTAAAAATTGTGAGGAAAGTTATTTTCGCAGCCGGATCCTCAGATATCATTATGTAACACTTGATTGGGAATGCCGGCAATGCTCTTCATAAAAAGCCAGATTCGCTTGATAGGGGGGGGCAGCCGTCAATGCTGATTGTAATTCCGAGGCCCAATCCGGGCCTCATGTATGGATGGATTTACTTCAGTTCGTTTGCTAGGCCAGACCAAGGTACCATTTTGATTCCTCGTTCAGAAATCCAACTAGGCTTCGCTCCGTTAAAACTATCTCCGGCGTGAGTTGCGATAACTTTTTTCCCTAGCTCCAAACTTTTTTCGACTTCCCATTTCACCCACTTGCTTTGTGCTGTATCGCCTGAAACATAGACGACCGTCACAGAACAGCGGTTGATGCGTTCGGTGATTTTCCGTTTTATATAATCAGCCTGATCACTATCATAAGCCTCCTTTACAGAATGATCGTTGAATTCAAGATCATTATTTTCGTTTTTTGTCTGCGCTCTAAGCAGATTGACTTCATCCATGTCCTCAGTCGCAAAGCTGATGAACACGTTGCGTTTGCCTTCGTTCAGCGCCGCCTTGGCCTTTTGTTCAAGCGACTTGACGTCGCCAAGGCGACTCCATCCTCCAGAGCTGCTCCCCCCCATTACTGTGCTCCCCCAAACTTGAATTCATTGCAGGCGATGCAATCCCCGCAGGGCTCGTCATCACCAAGGTGGCAGGAATAGGTTTGAGATATCCCTTTGGCTTCAGCGAGAGCGACAACGTCCTGCTTTGTGAATGAGGATAACGGCGCAAGCACTTTGATCGATTTCCCCATACATAGAGAGATCATTTGCTCAGCCTGTTGAAGGAATTGAGAAGTCTGATCAGGAAACAGGCTAGTGCTTTCATGCAGCAGGCCTATCGAAATGGCATCAGCATTTTTCTGATATGCATACGCGGCTGCGGTGAGCAGGAATAGCATGTTGCGACCAGGCGTAAAGGCATCGTCAATGATATGAAGACTCGGATCTGTGAGACCTGATCGAATCAGCTTACCGAAGCCCGACAAGGCTGCCACCTCTGGTTCAGGTAGTCCCAGCTTTCTCATTGCCAACTGGCAGGCCGCAAATTCACGATTGCGTGCACGCTGACCGTAATCGACAAAGAGAGGAAAAATTCGCAGACCCTTTTCAAGCGCCAGTTTGGCGACAAGGGTAGAGTCCAGTCCCCCGGAAACAAGGGTCACAATGCTCATAAAAATATAGCCTCCTGCTTGCGGTTTGCGACGCGCATCACAATCCATATCGCCCAGTCCAGAAGACCTACAGGGCAATCCATCTGTTGGGCATGATCACGAAGACGGTTTTCGTATCTGCCGTATTGGTTCAGTCCAGCAATTGATGCCTGCTCGCCTGAGCAGATACCCTGAGCCGACATGTAATTGAGCACGTGTCGATCCAGTATGGCCAAGTCATAGGTAACGCCACAATTACGCAAGAACATGCTCGCCTGCTTGGGGCCCATCCCGGAGGCGTTCGTCACAAGCCAGGCCCTCACGCCATTTACATCCCCGCTGATCAAGGCATTGAGGGATCCCCCAGCTTGGGACACTGCCTGCCATGTCGCTGCCAAGTGGGTCGCTTTTGCCCTCGGAAAACGGTAGAGCCGACGCTTGCCTTCGACATCTAGAGGGGTACTAAGCGCCGCGAACAGCTGATCAGCAAGCTTAAGGTGATCTTGCTCAGCGATGCGCAGATAGCCCAGCGTATCGATCCTGTCCGCGGCGGCCATTGCAAGTGGGTAAGGCACCTGACTGCTGAGGATGCAGCACGACAACTCCCACCATAGGTGTCGTTCATCCAGGACGGGGCCGGTGTCGATACGCTCCCGGATGTCTGGGCAGACTGCCGCGACCGCTCTGCAAAGGGCTTCGGCACTATAGATGGTCATTGAAAAATCTCCGGGAACAGCTTCTTAAGCTCAGGGGCGGTCAGTCCAATGCCTGTTGCGAACAACGTTGCGTCGTTGCTCGCAATCATAGAATGCATCAGTTGCCCAAACTCCTCATAATACTCCAGATTGTACAGTGCCACCTTGCCCGCATATTTGATATTCGGATCGGTGTCGACGATGTCAAGCAGAGGGGTTCTATCCCATAAGTGCTTGAAAAAATCGAAATGCTGGAAATGGTGGAGGCGGCCTCTGGTGGGGTCGATGCTGAACCGGCACCATTCGAGGCCATCAAAGGTGTCCGCGCCGGCAGCCACTAGCACCGAGATGCTCCAAGGATTGCCTGTGCCGAGCAAATGGATGGGCTGGTAAAAAGGAAGATTTTGTAGCTGAGCTCTGACACGTTTCATCGTTCGAGCGCGAAGTGCCAAGCCTGGGCCCAGCTCTCGCTCCGCTATGGCGATGACACCTGGACGGATACGATTGGCCACTTCAAAAACGATGTATGGAAGGCGTTTGAGTCCCTCTTCATCCTGCGACACGTGCACAATCGGATACACCGGCGCTGATGTGTGTAGGCGGTCTCGCTCGAACGCTTGAATGACCTCCTCAACTGCCATTTCCAGGTCACTGCTTGGTTCCAGGTTGTCAAAGCAAAACGCACAATCATGTGGCGTTTCAAGCAGAGCCTGATGAAACTCGGCCGCCGTCCATGTCTCGTCCTCGGTACGATCTGCCTCGTAATTGCCTGAATCGATGAGAACAAATCCTCCTCGCTCACGATAAGCTTTGATCTCCTCAATCATCTGATCCTTGTCCTCCGATCTTCTTAGGTCGTACGCGGACACCAGAATCGACTTCGTGCCATGAGCCTTCAGCACGCTCAATGCTTCTGCTGGCTTGAATTGGGTCTCGTGAGATGATACCGACATGAAAATGCTTGGGATCGGCAGTGTGTTGCTTTCAAGCGAGGATAGTCTCTCGGCGGGCCGCATTGCGGGCACCACTTCTTGGATTTTGACCTGAAGTAGCTTGAATACCTCATGGTCGGGCTCGCCTGACCAATGTTGGAAATTCACGGTGCTGAGGTTCCCAAAAGAATAGGGAGGATCGCTATCGTCAAGTTGCAGCGGGATGATTTTTTTACCGTATTTGGTGGCAAACCTTAGCTCATCTGTCACTGCTGGCTTGCTTGCGGATTCTGAATACAGTGCCACCACGCACGCCGCTTTCTGGAGGTTTTCTTTGATGGCAGCAGCGAAGTCGCCCACAATGCGGTCGTCCATCCACACAGTCCAAGACTTGGAAAGCAGATCGTGCACCTTTACCGCGATGTCCCGGTTCTCTCTGGCATAAATGATGTATACGTCCGCCATGTGTGGACTGAGCCTCAGCTGATTACATTCCATTGCACTACCCTGAGGGTGATGCTTTAAGTGTTTAAGGCATGCCTGGTGACAAAGCTTCGCCTGCCGCCCACGCAGTGAAATACAGAGCTGTTGTAAAGTCCGGTGTTGTCAAAGTATCTGTGGGCCATGTTGTATCCCTTTCTGCTCGCTCTTTGAGAACGATAATAGATGTGCCCCGAGCAGCATGTTCTGCAATGCGACCTACCGATTCTGGAGGGAGAGCATCCTCTATAACGAGTATTGCCTCGTAATTCCCGGTAGGAATTGCGGGCTCAATATTTGGACAAATCGCATTCACGCCTAATTCTCTCAGCGCGAAGCGAGCTTCCTCCAGCGCGTAACGCTGCCCGATCGCGTCGATTCCTGCTTCAATACAAACGGTGGCCCCGCGAGTTGCAAAGACGGGCTGGCGAGCAGCTAGGGCAGCATGCTCGAACTTGAATGTGCGGGTTTCGCAGTAGAGTGAGACAGCGCGGGAAGCGAGGTCTGCAGCCTCATGGGCCGGCATTCTCATCTGTGCCCAGTAGTGAGCAAATACCGCGCTGAACACATCCCCAGTTCCGATCTTGAAGACTCGGGCTGAGCGGTACGCTGGAACGTGAGTACTGCTTTGTGAGCCGTCATAGACCTTGGCGCCGTAGGGGCCTTGTTTGACGACAACGACCTCAGCTTTATGGGTTTGGATGAGATGATCGGCTGCCTGGTCGATGTTTTCTATGCCCGTAGCACTCGATATCTCCAACTCATTCATAACAAGGGCGAGTTCATCTGCCGATGATCCGTTAGCTGAAAATGGCTTCGGATTTCGCCACGTCTGTGGGTCATACACTGCACGGCGCGCCTTGACGACAGCATCACCCTCCAGAAAGCCGAACCGCAAAACCGCATTAGCCGTTACCTGCAGGGAGGGTTGAGTGATCAATTCCTCACGTCGTGGCTCTATATGTGGAGAAGAGAGAGGATGGAAATAGGCGAAAACAATGGGGCTTGGTCTTATCGCGACGTTGGCTGCGATGCCATAGCGCTCAAGTACTGTAATCGCCATGCTTTCGCTAGCAGCAGCATAGGTCGTGAACTCCGTGCCCGGTGAGAGTGCAGCGACAGTCAATGCTGCACGTGCACCGGATCCCATGGTCGCGTCCCACTCAGGTAGATGACACAGCTCACGGTAGAAGCCACCCACGATATGCATTCCTTACCTCGTAGTGAACCGCTCCGGCTTCGCGGAAGAATTTTGTTTGAGTCAGGCAGCAGTGGAGGCCGCTACCTAACTCTGCTCATGTAGTGCCTCAAATTCCGATGGCGGCACATTGCCATACTAGGTGCAGTCGTTGGAACGGGCAACACACAACTCGGCTAGGTTAGATGATGTTACTTCTTTGCGAGCGCTGCTGCCTCGCCAAGCAGTTTAGGTCCGACGTTATCTGGGCAGCTTCAACAAAAAAGTCATCGGCATTTCTAACTGGTGATAGGTCGCATCCTCACACCCAGTCCTTCATGAGAAGCATTTCGCAGAGCTGGAGCCAATCCCGGTAGTGAACCCTTTTGACAAGTTTCCACTGAAGATCGAGCCCGTAAAAATGAGGATGGAGAAGAAGGTATCCAAGCGCGAGTGTTTATTGGACGGAAGCTCTGGGGTCTTACAATTGGAAAACGTCATCGGATGCCAATTCATCGATGAACTACCCTACGAACTCCTGATGGGTTACCGTGTCATCGCCTACCCAGCTCGAAGTACAATCCCGCAAGGATCTTCACTGGAGAAGGGACCATGGGTATCAGCAGCATGTACATGTGCATCTATGGCATGATTCGAGCGGTTCTGTGCAAAATTTCCTGATCATGATCTTGATGAACGGATGGTGCATCGAGGATTGGATGCCCAGTTCAATCCGGTCTGTCATACGGTGGATAGTGTCGATGATGCTGGGCGAGTGGCGGCATCTATTCAATTGCGTCTGATAACACAAATCTAGACAGAGCGAACGTCCCGGAAATAGGCAGTGAGAGACATGAGCCTCAGCGATTACTTGAAAGCTGCATTGAATTCCGAGTCAAGCGACGAGCTTGATGAAATCACCGACTTGTACGTGACGTTACCAGCAGAGGCCTTCAGTTGCGTGACCATTTCCCTCGAAGGGAGTTGGAGGGAAATTGACAGCGTTTGGTCTGCCCGGTTAGACGCAGCAGATCCAAAAAACAATTCAAAATGTCACGTCCATATCTCCAAAACTAAGCATCGATCCTCAAAAGGCAAGCAGGTTTCCTGGAACGATGATGGAAGCCGGCATGATAAAAAAACATTCAACGCTAAGCTTGGGCAGAGCAGAAAGGTCCAGGCGATAGCAAGGAAAATTTTAGGTCTTGGTGAGTCCATAAGCCTTGAGAGCATTGACTCCAAGCAGGTGGTTGAAAGGACGCTTCTCAGCGGCTCTCCATCTTTTTCGAGTAATGGAAAAGAGGCGAAGGTTGAGTTCTACCTGGAAAAATCCACGGCCCACCTTCCTGCATGGTTACGTTGGTAGTCATTGGTGAGGGTGAGGCCCAGTCTTCACGCGCTCGAGTCGAGGCAGAAGCTGTGTAACGGAAATTGAGATCGTCTGATGGGACTTCTACTGGCGGATACGAAAAAGCCCACTTCCGGGGCGGGCTCTCACGTGTCTCCAAAGGGAGGCAATTTGCCAACAAAGTCTCGGAGCCAACCACCGTAGACTACATCCCACTGCCACCTTTGTCAGCAAGGATTAGGTCAGGGCTTTAGTCCCGCCTGCCTAGTTGCGCATCACCTTGTTCCAATCAATTTCGTACCCAGCGTCCTGAAGCTCCCGGCTCAAGGCTTGCTTCCAACCTTCGTCATTCATCGAAGTCCACACCACGCCTGCGAAGTCGCTTGGAATTTCAACCTGGCCACGATTCAGTGCACAGACTCGGTCACGGCCTAGGTAGCCAAGAAAATAGCCAAGCTCCAACAGGACGTTTTGCCTGGCACGTGGTTCCAATTGTCCGCCCTTTACGCAGCCTTCGTCGTCAGGCGTGAGCAGCACCACCGCAAATCCTACGTCTCGGTGTCCTTCAATCTTCTCGATTACGGTGCGACCACGATTTGCCTGTTCATGGAGAATGACTGGCTCAAGACCAAGTTTCTCAAGGAATCGAGCCACCGACTCTCTAGCTCCCTCGTCATGGCCGTGAACCACAAATACTCGATCTGAATGGACAGCTTTATTTTCAGGGGCCGAGGCGGTCTCGACATCCTCCGATGCTGGGAGATCTGCCAAGTCCTCCTTCAAGCTTTTCTGTGCTTGCTCAAGCAAAGCAATAGAGTTCAGCACCCGGCGTTGAATTGGCGAGTGGTAATCGATCCGCTGTCCGCTACTGATCATCATCGGGTAATACGTGAGGTCAGTGGCGGCAGCGTAGGTGCGATAGGCGTTGGTGTCCTCCCCGAAGCATCTGGTCAGACTATCCTTGATGGCAACCTCCAAAGCCTTCAGCTCGGGTGTATTCCCATCCCGGACGGTATTGAGGTCAAAAGCGCGAAGCTCTGCAATTCGTTCAGATAGCCGAGCAAGGCCACGATCGATCTCTTGAGATGTCAGTCTCAGCTTCGGTTGCGGAGGTGTAACAGAGGTGGTTTTTCGTGCCATGGTCTACGCATCCCTTGGTAGCGGTAGGCCATTATTGCTGATTTTGAAATGTCTGTTCACCCTCTGGGCCCACGGTCGCTTTTTCTTCAAGCGAGACTAACTTAATTATTTTTGCGAGGCGCAAACCCTCGTTGGCGGTTTCGCGAGACTGACTTTAATGTCGGCGCTGATTGAAAATTGACCCACCCTGCCGATTGAAAAATGACCCAGGGCGGCTTGCTGATTTTTACCTCAGCAATTGTGGATAAACCTAGCAGTCGCCAGGTGGGTAAACGAAGCTGACCCCAGCCACGGCATGGTGTGGTGAGGTCGCTTCGACTGGCTCAAAAAGGATCGTCTGCCGTAGCAGGCCGTTGGTGTTTTCATTCGTCCCGCGCTGCCAAGGATTCTGTGGGTCACAAAAGTAGACCTGGATATCCGTCGCCAGAGTGAATCGCTTGTGAGCAGCCATCTCCTTGCCTCGATCCCAGGTCAGGGATTGGTAGAGCTCCTGAGGCAATCGCTGAGCATTTTCGATTAGTGCATTCACCACTGTCTCGGTGTCCTTTTCCATCCACTTTCACCAGCATCACATAGCGGCTGTGGCGCTCAACCAGCGTGGCGATCTGACTGTTCTTACTGCCGCACAACAAATCGCCTTCCCAGTGCCCCGGTACTGCACGATCTTCAACGATGGCCGGTCGCTCGCTAATGGAAGTCGTATCGCTGATACGACCATGGTTACCGGTTTTCTGGGTGTGATGACGTGACCGGCGCATAGCACGACTACGGCGCAGGTACTCCAGTAATTCTTTCTTCAATGCGCCACGGGCCTGGATGAAGAGGCTGCGGTAGATGGTCTCGTGCGACACCTGGTAGGCCACGTCCGGGTAAGTACGCTTCAACCACCCAGCGATCTGCTCGGGCGACCACTGGATCTGAAGCTTCTCCGCAACAAGCTGCGCCAACTTTGGGGACTGGACAAGCTTGCAAAGCTTTGGGCGACGAGCCCTGTCCCATGCCGCCTGATCAGCCTGGTTGGCGCGGTAGCTTCGGCAACCACCGTTACGGTTGATCTCGCGGCTGATGGTGGATGGGGCTCGCTCCAGACGCATCGCGATATGCCGAATCGACTGGCCAACGGCAAGTGCTCTCGAAATCTCCTCGCGCTCAACCAGTATTAGCGCCAACCTGGAACGTCGTCGCTCGATTGGGCGGATGCCGCCTGTCTCCGCAAGAATCCCTTGGATCGAGGAATGGTTTCGGTCGAATAGCTGCGCAATCTGCTGGACCGCATCACCTGCCTTCCAACGATCCCAGATCAACGCCTTCTGGCTCTCGGTGTAGTAGATCCGCGGTCTTTGCTTCATCTGCAACACTCCTCCTGCTTACACAGGGTTCAGTGTGTTGTGTTCACCGGTTGAATCCACAGCCAGCTTCTGCCGGTCACAGCCGGCGACTCCCCGCCAATAGCGACCCGTGCGGTGGCCATGACTATGGCTCGTCCTAACTAAACCATGATCATGAAAGCGGACATCCAGCAGCGCATCACGAAGCGTAACCCAGGCGTTGGTTCCCACGACTCCTGACCGCTCCAAATAGTGGCAGAGGAACGCTGGAGGATCAAAATTCGCTAAACATGTGCAAAATTTTCATTTTCTCGCTACTGATCAGATCCATCGTCATCGAATAGATGATTCACCTGATGCATTCTCCTTAACGTTGCCATCGCGTAATTGAAGCAGGGCCTACATAAACGCATGCCCTCAGTCGAGCCATCGCGCCACTGTGCCTGTAGGACTCCGTGCCCTGTTTCTGCCGTAGTGGCGTCGCATACGTCGCAAATCACGACCTTGCTCAGCCGAAGCGCTGATCTGTCGCTAGGGTCTAGCGTTAGCTCTAGGGAATCGCCCTCCTCCCAGCCTTTAGCCCGGAGCAAGCTGTTGGGTAAATCGACAATCACGTCGCCGCTGCCATCAGCAGCATCACGGCAAGTTAATTTCCAGCGCATCGTTTACCCCGTATTTATCCAGAACCTAGTCTGCCGAAGGCTCGTAATGCCTTTTCATCTTGAAGATCATTTCAACGACGGAGATATCACCCCGTCGATATTGATCCGCAAGCTCTAGGAATTTTGCGCTAGGTCTAAGACCGGACAAGCGTGCGGAGGCTAGAGCCCGCTCTATATGCTGATCTCGTTTCGGGACTAGCACCATTTTTCTAAACGAACACTTTGAGCGGCAGATTGAAGCGATTCGATAGAGCACGAATCTGCTGCATATTGAGTGGCCGCTTACCAACTAGAACATCTAACACAACTGACCGGGTGCCGACTTCTGGGAGTTGATGCCGGGTTACTCGGTGCTCCTCCATTAGATAGCGCAGCACCTCATGGGGGGGCACGTCGGCGATTGGGAAGTGCTCGGCGTCATAGATGCTTATCGAATTTCCTATAGCCTGAGCAAGGGTGGACAGAGGATGGATTTCTTCATCTCCTATCAACGCCAGCAATTGGTATAGCATAGCCACGACTTCGTCGTATTGAGATTCAGACTGCGGCGGCGTCAGTAGCGGCTCGACGAAATGCCAATGCTCTACAGCCTGTTGCAGAGTTGCGCTATTCACTTTATTCATCCTTCTCTAATTCCCCCTCACCTCTTTTATCTATAACTCGTCCAAAGGTTCTTAGGATTTCTGCAGGCTCATCAAAGGGTTCCTGAATCGCTCGCTGAAATCGAAGATCTCCAAGCACACGAAAAAAGCATTCTTCACAAAGACGAATGTGATAACGCTCACCCTCATGGATTGCCCCTAATCTCCAAGTGGCTTGAAGGACAGCCAACTGCAGCTCTTGCCCGCCATCAGCGGTTGTCCTGCAGCAAGCGTCACAATAAGCTTTCACAGCCTGTGCGGGCTCTTCTTCATCGCCAACGATCATCTTCAATCTCCCATACAGGGCAAAGACTGAATTGGCTTCAGCCACTAGAACAGCGCAGCAAGATGCTGCCAATCACAAGTAGCCCTTCTACCGTCACCAGACAAAACGTAAACCGTATTTCGCGTCTCAAAGAGGCAGCCGCGTGTGAAACTGACTTCAAACGTACTTCGTACCCAGCCACCCGTTGGGAATCGGCAGGCCTGATCACGAACAATACAGCCTGAATAGAGGACTCTCGGCTTGACCGCTTCCGGTAGCCGCTCTCCCCGAGAAAATGTAACGTCCACCAGAACCCAGTCCCTAACCAGGCAGTAGCGTTTTAGTGGAGATACTTCCTTGGCAAGGGCCACTGCTTCGTCATCGGAAAGCCCGCTTCCTGCCACAGATTCGTACTGGGGCGTGTCGCCAGATACAACCCCCACAAGCGCGGCTACCCGGTCTATGCCACCTACATTTGCTGCATCCGGACGCTCTCTTCCGTTCATTAACTTTCCCTCCGTTGAGGACAGTGAAAATATCTGCGACTGGCTCCCCGCCAATACGCATGAGCAGGGTTCGTTGAGCCAAGACAGCCCCATATCACTCCACAGGCAAGTCGCCGACCTTTAAGGCCATCACCATATACACGCTATAAATCCACCAGGAAGTCAGACCTAAAACCAGTCAACTCGCCGGGATATCCACGCGGATTGCATACAACCCGTGTAGCACCATGAACGTAATCGCAGAACTGGTGTGTGTGCCCATGCACCCACAGGTCAATTCTTGACGCGAACAACTCGCTCCAATCATTTGCAAATGACGCATCTAGGTGAGTTCCACGGTGCGGACTACCATTCAGCGAGGCGAGCAAAGGGGCATGGTGGCTGACCACAACTGTTTTTCCCGGAAACGGCTCACTGAGTTTACTTTCTAGCCAAATCTTAAAATCAACCGCTCGCCGCATCAGATCATGCGGACGTATCTTTCGGTAATTCTCAGCCCGGATCAGTTGAAAATCGCGCATGCGCCACCTTGCCAATTCCTGCGCCTCATACAAATTGGAGGTCGCCTTATAGTCAGTCCACGCCGTCCCACCCAGAAATCTGACGCCGTTTATAATTATCTCTTCGTTATCAAGAGCGTGCACCCTACTCTGCGCCACGCCTTTTACTTTCAAGACCGTTTTATCGAGATGACCATGATAAAATTCGTGATTACCGCAGATATAAATCACAGGGCAACTAAAGTTTTCTGCAGCCCAACGAATGCCCCGCGTCTCGATATCGATATCACCTGCAAGAATTACCACATCCTCACCACAACCAGCATGCCGGTACATATCAAACTCATTATGAAGATCCGACAAGATCAATATTTTCATCGCTCCACCTCGTGCAGCCTCCGTAAATACCCCTCAAATAGCCCGCACTGCTCCTGCCGGTAGGTAGCGATTACGTAGTGATTTCCCGAAAGCGTGTGTGCAACTAAATAGCCAAATTGGCTACTCAGGCTCACGACTGGCGAGGTGCTTATCTGGCGCCCGTCCAGGAATCGGCAATAAATGTCGCCATACACTCGACCGACGAGATAGCCGAAAACCTCGCCAACGTCGGCGAGGTAGGCGGTTGGAGGGTTCTCGTCTAGTGCTGGCCACAGGCGCAATGCTCGGACGATCTCTGGCGGGTATGGCACTGCTGTCATGACGACGAACTCCCCTCTACGCTCCCAAGCTCCCAAGCTCCCAAGCTCCCAAGCTCCCAAGCTGGCAGGCTGGCAGGCTGGCAGGCTGGCAGGCTGGCCTTGAGTCGATTAATGCCAAATACTATAGACATTAAAAGCACTTTTGAACGGAGTATGCAATGGGCCGCGAACGTCCTCACCTGTATCCAATGCTGGAGCGCCTGCTGCTCGGATTCGGCGAGCGCATCCGTCTAGCCCGCCTGCGACGGGACCTATCTATGGTGGCCGTGGCCGAGGAGGCCGGGGTCTCGAGGGAGACCCTCAACAAGATCGAGCGCGGCGATCCGGGGGTTGCGCTGGGCAGCTACGCACGAGTGTTGGAGGTACTGGGACTGGCGGGGGACATCGACCTGTGGGCGCAGAATGACGACCACGGACGTCAATTGCAGGACGATCGGCTACCCAAACGGGCGTCTCGCCGTAAAGCCCCCAATGAGGGAGGTAATGACTGATGAGCCTTAGTGTTCTAGAGGCCTTTCGTGATGCCGATGCAGAATTTAGAGGCGCAATTTTCAACAGAGGACTGAATCGTGCCTGCTACCGGATCGTTGAAATTGAGGGATCGCAATGGAGTTTTCTACTACGAGCTGTAGACGAGCACTCCAGCATATGGCGAACCTACCTAATCCGATCTTTGCCCGATGCGGTAAACCTGGCGACCGACCCGATCTGGAAAGCTCACGAACTCTACGTCCTGTTTTGTTCACACGAGGAGGAAAAACCGAAGCAGGAATGTAAAAAAGTCCTCAACATCTTTGAAGCGACCTTCCCCTCACAGGGCGGTACATCTTTTGTCGTGGAAACTGCTGATGGGGACTTCACTGATGATCCAATTAGAGAAGATGAGACGGCAGTATCTCGAGTAAAAGTCTACTGCCATGAATATATGTGAGATCATCCCACAGCCAGTGTTAAAGCTTTGCATCCCGCCTGGGCGCAGAGTCTTTGTACTGGGTGACATACATGGTGCCTACGATTTAGTTGACGAAGCACTCGACCTTGTTGAATTCAACAAGAGCAAAGACCTCCTCATATCAGTTGGGGACCTCATTGATAGGGGTGAGAACTCCGACAAGGTCTTAGATCTACTTTCCCAACCATTTTTCCTCGCAGTGCGCGGGAATCACGAACATTTATTTCTTCTGGCACACGCGCAAGAATTCGTTGATATGAATCTTCTCGGCCGACTGGTCCGCGACTACGGCGCGTGGTGGTGGCTACTGATAGATGAGGAGCAGCAGGTAAAAATTCTAAATTCTCTTAATCCCCTACCTATATCTATCGAGATTTCCACGCCGCAAATGACGTTGGGGATTGTTCATGCAGAGCTCCCCAAGAGTATTACCTATTGGCAAACATTCCTTAGCCTTCTAGAAAAACGCGACCAGAGAACAATTCAAAGCGCTCTGGAGGGACGATCAAGGTTAACCTCGCAAAACGCCACGCCGATAAGCGGCATCGATTATATATTCTCAGGCCACACCATAGTGCCCGCTATAACAGCACTGGGAAACAGTGTATTCCTCGACACTGGAGCCGTATTCAGTGGCCGAGGCGCGCACCATTTATCAATACTGAACGTCGCGTCCGCGTTTACAGACACGTACGCCTCCCCAACCATCAGGACTTACCGTATACGGGTCTATGGCAACCCTGCAACCGAAATATAACTCAAGCAGCCAAACTGCCAAATTTAAAGCTGTTGCCTTCCTTCTTTCTCTTTGTTAACAATTATTAGACCGGCGAGCAAAGGTTTCGTCAGGACAAAACGCACACACCCGCGTGTGTACATTTGCCCTGGCAAAACGCTCGACGGCCAATCACTGCGTTCTCAGCCGTATAACAAGAATAATAAAACAGGCAAACACATGAGAAATCTCAGAATTGATGTGCGCGTTTCAGAAGAGGAAAAAATCGAACTCGTTCGCCTGGCGACCGAACAAGAGATGAGCCTTTCTGACTACTTACGTAGCGTTTTGCTGGGCAAAGAAATTATCGTCAGAAGAGAAAATCACGCCCCAGCAGCACTTATTAACGAGCTATCACGGATCGGCAATAATCTGAATCAACTAGCTAGACACGCCAATAGCGGGAGCTCAATAACACCCAATGACCTCGCACGAATTTGGCACTCCCTGGAGTTGCTGTGGGCGGCGTTCCAATGATCATCGAAACCTCCAAAGTTTCTGACGCCATCTCTGCACAGAAGCTTGTAAAGTATTTACTCTCCGATAAAGTAGACCCCCTTCTTAATGGTGAGCGCGTATTGCTGGCAGAGGCCAGCTATGCCCTCCCGCCAAATTCCAGTAACTGCACAATTGATTACGCCAAAAGATTTGGCGACTTGGCTGAAAAATGGACGGCACAGCACAGGGCAAATAAGAAGACACCCAAATCGATTGCGCAGAGCGTGACCATTAGTTTTTACCCTGGCTGCGACGCTTTCCCTAAAGACTCCGTCGATCCATCACGAGCTATAGAAATTGCGCAGGAGTTGGTTGGTGATGTTGCGCCAGGTAAACGACTGGCACTCTACGTGGTGCATGGTGACACTCGGCATCTACACGTTCATGTGATGTTCTCCACCGTATGCAGTGAAGGGAGAATCTGGAACCCGCGCCACGACTATCGTCTGTGGGAAGGGGCGGCCGAGAAATTAGAAGTCAAATACAAACTTTACCGTACTCCCAATCGGATATCTCGTGGCGAGAAGGTAGCCGATATCGCACTCGATCATGGCTCCATACAAATGGAAAAGCGGACCGGCGACGACAGCGAGAAACGAAAAGTAAAATTCCAGCTTAGCAAGATCCTGAGTGCGGAAAACATCGAGTTTCGGGAATTCGTTCATATCTGCCGTAAAAGCGGCTTAACAATAATTTTAACACGCGCACAAAACGGGCGAATTTCTGGCATCTCATTTCAAAGGTCGAGCGGCTTCATTTTCAAAGGCAGTCAACTCAACCGCGACTGGTCATGGACCAAATTGAGCAGTAGGTTGAATTTTGACGAAGCGCAACATCGAGACATCGCCTATGAACTAGAGAGGTTAAAACCAAGAGAGTCAAGACTTGAACTCAAACAGACCCATGAAGTTTTCCCAGGCGAAACGGAAAGAAAAATTCACACACTAGGAGCACCCAACAAAACCTGGACCAACGCGCTTCGACGGTTTAGATATGAGAGCTCTAGTGACGGCACCAGAAATTATTACTGGAGCAACCAAAAGCGCTGTACAAGACCAGCATTCTCAGATTGCGGCGACAAAATCGTAACGACCAGTCGGCAGAATCAGACCATCTACCTGGCCATGGCCGAGCTTGCCAAGAATAAAGGCTGGAATAGCGTCGAGATTCACGCGTCCGACAGGCAAGCATTGATCAAGCTGTGGCTGGCGTGCGCGGTGACTGGACTTACGATTACAAACTTCACGCCAACCAACGACGAACTTATTGAAACATTGGCTGAGGCATACAGAGTCGGCGAAAGCGAGTTCAGCCGTAAGCCTCGATCAACGCGAAGCAAAGTTCCACTCGAAGGCTAGCTATCAGGTCGAATCGCCAAGGACGGCGATGACACGCTTTAGAGAAGGAGTTCTTAGTAAAGGAATGGAGCGTGGCGGGAGAGACTAAGGGCCGCGCATCCTGCGCGTGCGGTGTTAGATCAATGAGAGCGATTAACGCCCCTCACTTTTCGTCTGCCTACTTGCCGGCGAAATTCACGATAGTGACACCAGCGCACATGCGTCAGTGCCAATCCGTAGTTCAGATGCAATTCGAGGACTTCTTTTCTCGCAGCTAGCAACGTTTTACCTGCATAGTGGGGCCTCGTGACCTCCAGGCCTGTAGGATCTGCATGCCCCAGCAGATCCGCAATAATCTCAGCCGAAACACCTCGTTGCCGCAACTGCTCAGCAAACGTTCGGCGAAGGCTGCGCGCGCCCCATCCCCCCTCGCTGGTCGCAATCTCACAACTACGATCCAGGTAACCGGCCACACGATCATAGCCCATGAAAAAACGGCTGGCCTGACGAGAGAACAGGTGCATCTCACTAAAGGAAAGCTCCGGAAACAACTGGCTTGATCCTTTCCCTCCGCACTCGCTCCGCCGTTCCTCAACAAACTCTAGAAATCCCATATCGATCAGCAACTGTGAAGCCGGGACTTTCCGGCGCGCATGCGGAGTTTTGACACTCTGATGCTTACCATCATCGTTTACGTGGATGATCCACATCGACTCTTCAAACTGAATGTCCTTGAGTTGCAGTTGACATATTTCATTGAGTCTCAGCCCACACAATACTCCGAGAGGAACGAGCCAAAACTTAAACGGCAGTGGTTCCCATAACGGCTTTCTACCAATATCACCAGTCACCTGATAGACGTAACCATCAAACAGTTTCTGCAGATCCGGCAGACTAAATGGCGGCGTCACATCCACTGGCGGTCGCTCGTAGGAGGACTCAACCACCAAGTCTTCTGAGATGTATCCCTCCGCCTTGGCCGCGCGTACCAGACTATTAAACAACGCGTAATACCGCTCGAGCGTTGAGCCTTGCCCGTCAGAGTAACGCTCCAAATGCAGATGCAATTTCGTGCGCAGCATCGTTATATCGGTTTTTCCCAACGAGCTTACGCTCCTATTGGGATCCACCGCTGTTAGCAACTCAATCAGACTGGTAACTCTACTACGCAATTGAGCCGAATGTTTGACGCTGGGCGAGCTCTCTCGAATGTGAGACTCAATGAAGTCAGCCGCAAACTCGCTCAGGAGTGGGGCCGCCTGCATCCGTTGGAACTGTCGAATAGGTCCCTCCAGAATCCTAATCAACTCGAAAGCATAAGTAGAACCGGCGGGCGTTTTGTAACAAACCTCGACCCCTGGAATCACGCTGAGGCGCAGTTCCTGAAGCTCACTCATAGTCCTCTCCATTCATGGTTAATGCAGGAGAAGGCTAAGAGCAAAGGCGATGCCCGACAAGAGGCGAATTTCGTCGAGAGCCTCACCGTGAGACTTTCGGAAAGTGGCAAAACTCCAACCAAACCCGATCCAGTAGCGGACTTCATACGTCGAAATAGTTCATTCAGTTATTCAAAACTGATAAAAAATATTTATCCTTGTCAAAACAGGCTCAAGCAGGTATGGCCTATCAAGGCACCCCGGTTCAGCATTACGTCAATAAGGCTGGACGAAGCACAGCCCGCGCACATCAGCCCGCACTGCTCGGCTGACGCGCACCTCGACTCCGCAACTGCTCTCCTGCAAAGCGCTACAAGTGCAGGCAGAAAGGCGTGACGCTGCAGCTCTTCTTAACCACTAAGAGGCACTCTGGTGGCAGCCGACACGTTACCGAATGGGACACTACAGGTTTTCTGCGTGAGAACTTTCTGGCGTCGCCTTGGCAAAATTGACAAGCTGTCAAACTATAAGCGGCGGATTTACTCGAAGTGCGATTAAACTAGTGCGCTTATAACTCTCCAAGGGCATGCTGCTCGCCTCCGCCGCTGCACGCGCAATCGTTTTTCCTCTTGCACACCGCCAACCAAGTGTGGTTAGAATTCCCCAGCCAAGGAGGCGAGACCAGATAAATTAATCTTGGAGCTCGGCAAAATGACATACTGGCTTATGGTGGATTACGGGGAGTTCGATGCGCAGGGTATCGGGAAATTTACCGGACCAAGTGCAATGCATTATTCCACTGAGCTCTCCCAATTCCAGTGTATTGGTTGGATATTGGAGTGCCTCGACAAGACCAATGGGTTTTGCATCCGATTCGATATCAGAGTTGATGAGAAAGACTATGAGCGTGAGGGACTTCTGACGGTTGGCAGGCTCAGTGAGGCGGCTGCCAGTGCCTTGTTGGAGACTTATGATTGGGAAGAGCGGTTTGAGATTGTCTGGACGGCCATTGATGCAGAGCAAAAGGATATCGCATTAGGGCTCAACTACGAAGAAGAGCAAAACTTCTGGCCCTGCTTCGAAAAAGTCGCCAAGGCTTCGAAAGCTGAAGATATCCTTACTCTCTATAAGGATGCGCTGAGCGAACCTTAAATCATGAACATGCCGGCGCCAAAACTATACTAAGCCTTGATCGTTCCTGAGGGTGGAGGACTTCCAGGTTAGGCATAGCGAGGCGAACTAACAACTTATCCGAGCACTGCGGCGATGTTCAACTGCAATGTTCGCCAGAAGAACATTCGCTCATAGCTAACTAGTCATTTAAGACTATCCCATCCTTTCTGAGCATGGATGCTCCTCCTCACCATCGCTGCACACCTCGGACAAACCTTACAGTCGCGTGCGCAGTGCGCTTGTAGCTGACGGCGGCATCCAACTAGAAGCAAATAGAAGCGAAATCCAAATAGCTCAGCTGAGCAGGTCGGACAAGCGCTAAGAAGCTCTGTAGCTTGCAGAGGTGATGCTTGGCCTGCTGTTCCTGGCCCAGTTAGTTTCTGCTCGACTAGACGTGTAGGCCTTGGCGCCCCCTTTGGGTAGCCCGCGATACGCTCAAACCTAAAGTGGCCCACAGTTACTCATAGCACTGCCGATTGACGCAGTTCTTTCTCGCAAACAACACCTGCCCCGGATAGGGTGTTGGCGTGTTGCAGCGACTCGTGGAAAGAGAACGCTGCAAGACAGGAAGAAGAGCGCCGCGCTGTTGCCGAGTAGCGTGCGCTCATGACAGAACAGTCTAATCATTCTGCGCAATCAACACATATTACTGCGCCTTAGCCCCGCCCCAGGCAGTTGCTCGCAAAGGAGGGGCAACATCCTATCTATGCAGGCGAATTGCCCTTTAACGAGGTAGGGATAGTGCACAAGGAACAGCAGTGCGGCCGAGGTAGCCACACCGCTAGGCGATCAAACGAGAGGCTACCTTAGCCTTGGAGCCAGGACTCAACTGCGTCGGAGCCGTATTGCGCCTTCCAGGCCTTCAGCGTTTTTTGGTTCCCGCCTTTGGTCTCGACTACCTCGCCGGTGTGCGGGTTTTTATAAACCTTCACCACGCGCAGACGGCGCTTGGTACGCCCCGTACCAGTCGCCCGCGCAACCGCGCCGCGTGCCGATTCCGGATCGAGAATCGCTACAACATCACGCAAAGACTTGCCGTAGGCGCCCATCAGTTCCCGGAGTTTTTCCTCGAACTGAATTTCCTGCTGCAGCGCCGCGTCTTTCTTCAGGGACTCCAAGTGCGCCAACTGTTCAGCAAGTGCTTTTTCAGCCGCGCGGAATTCTGCGATTTTGGACATTTAAGGTTCCCCCCTAGAAGAAGTATTCATCCCCACAACTGTATCGAATGCTCGCTTTCTCTGCCATCAAAATTGGCAGCACGACAAATCAGCTTAGATACCAAAGTGCGGTAAGTAGTCGCAAAAGAAAAGAGGCCCTTTCGGGGCCTCTTAACATCAACGAGCTGCAACACTCAGGGGAATAAACCGCCGCCAGTTGCGTTTCTGTGTTTTCGTCACAGGACGCCGTACCGTAGAAGTAGGGCCGCCTTGAGTCGGCGCCTGGTGCGCCTGCAATGCCAGGTAGTGGCGATAATGAATATGCTCGAGCGACACACCGTGATCCAGGCGATCCAACTCCTCCTGGAGTACCTCCAGCGGATAACCCCGACCGTAATGCCCGGTCACCGAATGATCGGTATGGCCGACGAGCGCTTTGGCGATCTGCATATCGAGTTTCTGTGCACGGAACTGCGCAATGAAACTGTGGCGCAAACCATGGAAGGTCCTGCCCTGCTCTCCTAATCCGCACGCCTGCACGTAGCCGCCATAGTTGGTCCCGTTGCCCAAAAACCACTTGCTCGCGGTGGCGCCGGGCAACTTATTGCGGACAGGGGGCAGTCCGTCGAACAGCATGGCCTGGCGATCGCCGCCCACCGCTTGGCGACGCTGCTCGACGAACTCCAGGAAGCCAGCGGCCAGCACCTGCCGATGAAGCGGCACGTCCCGCTCACTGCTGGAGTTTTTCAGGCGTTTTTCCGCTTGCTCGGTGTTCAACGACAGGTACCAGATTCCTGCCTCCTGTCGTACATCGCCCACGCGCAGTTGGCAGAGCTCGTTGAGGCGTGCGCCTTGATAGGCGCCCAGCAACGGCAACCAAAATTTGTAGTCGTGCAGACGCCAGCGAGGCGGAGCCTCCAGGGTGTACACCGGCCCGCTGAGCAGCAGTCGCAGTTGCTCACGGGTGTAGCTGCGATTGCTGCGCCCGGCCGCCTGAGCTTTGTACTGCACCGACTGCGCGGGGCTCTGCTCCAACAGGCCCTGATCAACAGCAAAATCGAGGGTCCCTTTAAGCATCGCGAAATAGCGTTTCAGCGTGCGGGGATGGATGGGATCGTAGCCGCCCTCGGTCATGATCTGCGCCAAGGGTTTTTGCCGCAGGCCGGGCGTCTTGTTGCGTCCTTTGGGGTACAAGCGCAGCGCATCACGCACGCGGACCACGTCCGCGCGGGTGATCTGCTCGATCGCCACGCCAGGGCCCACGATCTCGACCAGCGCATCGAGGCGCGCCAGGTTCTGGATGCGGGTATCCGCGTTGGTCCACGTCCGACTCACCTCATGGTGCTGCTTGAAACGTTCCACCAGCGCGGCATAGCGCAGACCACCGCTGGCTGGGGGCGCAAAGGCCCCCGACTGCACCAGCGCACGATTCAAGGCGATGGCCTGGGTCTCGGGCAACAGCCCGGATAGGGCCTGCAGCACGGACTGCGTCTGCGCCGGCAACGTAGCTTGTGGTGCGCTCGGCGGCGGCAGCTCCGGCAAGCCGTTGGCCTTGGGGAGCCCTTTGAGGTAGTCCTCGAGGAGCTGATGAATCTGATCGAGCAGCTTCAGCAGCGCCGCCGGATCGATGTCTTCCTGAGCGATGATGGCCGTGAGGAAACTGAGCAAGTCCGGCGCAATAACGGCAAACAGCAGATTGGCGAGGATCCAGTCTGTCGTCTGCAGTTCCAGGTCGAGGACGCCCACGGGCGTCAAGTGTGCGACTCCCATCCTGTGGAAGTCGAGGCGCAGCGAATAGCCCCCGTCGCTGCCCTGGTGAATGCGGAACAGTTCGGACTGCGGCGAAGCCAGGTACTTCAAGCCCGGCAGCGCCTCCAGCTGAGTCAGGCTGGTCGGCAGGCGCTGCTCCAACAGCGACTCTTCGCGCGGCTTGGCGACGAAGCGGACGAACTGTTCCCACGCCAGGGTACGGGTGAGCAGCGGGTGCAGCACGTGCAAGTAGCCGTCGCGCGTCCAGCGCTTCAGCTGCTCCAGCGCATCGAGCAGATACGCCGCCTTCCAGCGCGCCGTAGCCAGATCGGGGGTGCCCAGAGACACGTCGTAGCGCTCAAACGGCAGCATCTCCAGGCGCTCCGCATAGCCCCGATCGAGGAGCACGAAGACGTAGTCACCCTGCGCGTCCGCATACAGCACCGTGGACAGCGCCTCCAGGTCGGCCAGGCGCTCGTAGCCGAGTTCCAGGGCACCTTTCGCCAGTTCGTTGGGGGTGATCAAGCTGCCCAGTGGCAGCCGCATGTCCTGCATCACCCGCTGGTGTTGCAGGTACAGCTGGCCCAGCGACTGCAACAGGTAGTCGGCACCCAGGCGACGCTCCGCGATCAGCTGCAGCAAATCGTCGAAGGCATCGTTGAGTTGGCGCGCGACATCGCGGGCGATTTCATGGTTCTGACCGAGCGGCCAGCGAACTTGTTTGGGCAGGCGATCGTCCGTGAGGAGGGCCTTGGGCAGGCTGCGGACGTAGAGGAAGCCGCGCTCGCGGCTGAAGATCATGTGCGGGGTTCTGATGGTACGCTGTGACATGGGGCAGTCCTCGAAATGGTTGATTTCGTGACCGACCTAATCAGAACCCCCACCATAGTCGCGCTGAAACCCGCATGCTAGAGCGGTTTCAACAGAGGATATGGAGCGGGCGAAGGGAATCGAACCCTCGTCATGAGCTTGGGAAGCTCAGGTAATGCCATTATACGACGCCCGCTTGGGGGTGCCTTTTTACCAGAAGGCTTGGGCTTAGTGAAGCCTTGGCCGCTGCGGCTTCGCATACTGCCTATCCCCTCCCCTTATGGGTCGTGCCAAATACGGCTTGGGCAGGTATCTTCGAGCGCTTTCGATTTTCGGATTCGAGTGAGACAGGTGATGAGCCGTTCTGCCATGCGTGCTGCCGTGCTGGGGTTGGGTCTGCTGTGTTCGGCAGCGGCCTTGGCGCGGGTCGAGGTCAAGCCGGTGCAGAACCCTTCGCTCGGACCGACGCTGGCGGTGCGCATCACCGAAGACATCGCCGTGGGCGACTACGAATTGCTGATGCGTGGGCTGAAGGACAACCCCGGCAAGTTCTCGCGCAAGATCGCCCTGCTCGACTGCATCGGCGGCAACCAGGACGAGGCGATCAAGATCGGCCGGCTGCTGCGCGAGACCGGGTTCGACACCTGGGTCCCTAGCCATGGCGTTTGCCAGGGCACCTGCGTCTATGTGCTCGCTGCCGGGCATTCGCGGCGGGTACGCGGTTACGTCGGCCTGCATCGCCCTTACTTCCCTGGCGGCGATTCCTGGCAGGACGACCGCGCCGGTCGCTACAGCCCGGCGGTTTATCTGCGCGAAATGAATGTCGCGCAAAGCCTCCTGAACGACATGTCGTCCATTACCCCAGGGCAGGTGCGCCTGCTCTCCGCCCAGGACCTGGCGCGTTACCGCCTCGACTGACGCTGCTGGTACGGCGGTACTCCTTGTAACACGCCGTGCCGGCATTCCGCCGGGCGCTCCGTAGCCGCACTGCACCTGATCTGCTCTAGGTCAAGAAATGGTAAAGGCCGATTGCCGACATATGGCGGACGGCTATTATCCGGAATGCTTTTTGCTGTTCCACAGCGCGGCAGTCCAGACACTTCCGCAAGCATTAAAAAAAACGGAGCTACACGCATGTTCAAGACCTTCGGCAAGACCCTGCTCGCTGTTTCTCTGGCGGGCGCTGTGGCTGGTATGGCGCAGGCGGACAACAAAGTGCTGCACGTGTACAACTGGTCGGACTACATCGCCCCGAACACGGTCGATGAGTTCTCCAAGGCCACCGGAATCAAGGTCGTCTACGACGTCTATGACAGCAACGAAGTGCTGGAAGCCAAGCTGCTGGCCGGCAAGTCGGGCTACGACGTGGTGGTTCCGTCGAACAACTTCCTCGCCAAGCAGATCAAGGCCGGCGTCTACATGCCGCTGGACAAGTCCAAGCTGCCGAACTGGAAGAACCTCAACCCGGATCTGATGAAGACCCTGGAAGTCAGCGACCCGGGCAACAAGTATGCGATCCCGTACATGTGGGGCACCATCGGCATCGGCTACAACCCGGACAAGGTCAAGGCCGTGCTGGGCGACAATGCGCCAGTCGACTCCTGGGACCTGGTGTTCAAGCCCGAGAACATCGAGAAGCTGAAGCAGTGCGGCGTGAGCTTCCTCGACTCGCCGACCGAGATGCTGCCGGCGGCCCTGCACTACCTGGGCTACAAGACCGACACCAACGATCCGAAGCAGATCAAGGAAGCTGAGGGTCTGTTCCTGAAGATCCGTCCGTACATCACCTATTTCCACTCCTCGAAGTACATCTCCGACCTCGCCAACGGCAACATCTGCGTCGCCATCGGCTATTCCGGCGACGTCTACCAGGCCAAGGCTCGCGCCGTGGAAGCGAAGAACAACGTGAAAGTGCTGTACAACATTCCGAAGGAAGGCGCTGGCGCCTTCTTCGATACCGTTGCCATTCCGAAGGATGCCGAGAACAAGGAAGGCGCGCTGCAGTGGCTGAACTTCCTGCTTGATCCGAAGGTGATCGCCGAGATCAGCAACGCCATCTCCTACCCCAACGGCAACTCCGCCGCCACTCCGCTGGTGAACGAGGAAATCCGCAATGACCCGGGCATCTACCCGAGCGAAGCGGTGATGAAGAAGCTGTACGCCTTCCCGGGCCTGCCGGCGAACACCCAGCGTCTGATGACCCGTACCTGGACCACCATCAAGACCGGCAAGTAATCCGCTCCACGCAGGACGCAAATCGCACCAGGAAGGTGCAAATCCAAAACGCCCGCCCCCGCTTTCGGCAACAACGAACGGGGCGGGCGTTTCATTTCTGCATTCCCCTTCGCGAACCCTGTTCGATATTCCCGAACACACCGCCCGCTCAAGGACGCGGTTGCCGCCGATTCCGTGAAAATGTTCAGTATAATTTTCATGGACCAGGGTGAGTCGTCAAAAATAATGGACCGATTTTTATCGGCGTTACATTTTTTAACTTAAAAATCAGCACTTTACGACATAACCGCGTGCTCGGTTCGGCCATTATTTTTGACGATCCAAACCGAAATTGTTTGACATATTTTACGGCTCTGGCAGGCTGGTGGACAGGTTTCGACCGTATTCGGGCTTCCTAGGTCCCGTTTGCGGCAGTGCTCGGAACCCCAGGTAGCGTCCCGCCGGTCGCGCCTGCACAGAAACGACAGGCCGCGCCTGTCTCAAGGTGACATATGTCCAACAGCAACATTGGCAATAAGAATCAGAAACTCCGTAAACCCGTCGTCCTGATGTCCATGGGCTACCAGGAACGCAAGGGTCACGACTACCAAGTGATGACCCACAAGTACATCACTCCCCTCGCCGAAATCGCCGGGTGCGTGCCGGTCCTGGTACCGACCTGCTGCGGTACCGAAGATCTCGAGCAATACCTCGACATGGCTGACGGCGTGTACCTCACCGGTGCCGGCAGCAATATCGACCCGACCCTCTACGGTCAGGAAAACGCCACCCCCGAGAAGGGCCAGGACAAGAACCGCGACCTGTTCGACCTGCCCCTGATCAAAGCCGCGATTGCCCGTGGCCTGCCGATCTTCGGCATCTGCCGCGGCATGCAGGAAATCAACGTGGCGCTGGGCGGCGACATGTACCAGAAGCTCTACGCCGAGCCTGGCTTCAACGATCACCGGGAGAACCCGGAAGATCCGGTGGATGTGCAGTACGCGCCGGCGCACAGCGTGCAAGTAGCTGCCAACACCTGGCTGCACAAGCTGCTGCAGAGCGACACCATCCAGGTCAACTCGCTGCACGGCCAGGGCCTGAAGACCCTCGGCAAGGGCATCGAAGCCATCGCCCACGCCGAAGACGGCCTGGTCGAAGCGATCCACGCACCGAGCATTTCGCCCTTCCTCTTCGCGGTGCAATGGCACCCGGAATGGCAGGCGGCGAAGAACCCCGATTCGGTGAAGATCTTCGAGGCCTTTGGCGACGCTTGCCGCCAGCAGGTAAAGAAGAAGCAGGCCCGCTACGGCAACGCTGCCTGAGCGAGAGCCTGAAATGAAAAAGCCCGGCATTGGTCGGGCTTTTTCTTGCCTGTCTTTTGTGTAGCTGCGAGGGGAACGCCTGCGTTGTCTTCTGGGTCCCCGCGTTCGCGGGGATGACGCAGGAGAAGCCACTCCCAGCTGTCACTCCCGCGAATAGGGTTTGCGCTGGTCGGAAGAGGACTGGCCCTAAAGACGGTTGCGACTACTACAGCAGAACCTTACTGGGCGGGTGCGTTGGGGAACACCCGCTGGATGCGCTCGGCCAAGGCCATGGCGCGGTCGCTCTTGGTGAACAGCAGCAGGTAGTCGTGATCGGACTTGGCCGCCGGCGCGATGCGGAACTCCAACGGTCCCTGCACCACCTGCTGGCCGACCGGTACCTTGAAAGTCGCCACGCAGTTGAGCACGCCGCTCTCCCCGTCCTTCTCGGTCACGGCGCCCTCGCTCAGTTCGGCATCCTTGAGCAGTGAAGCACGCCCCTGCAACGGGCCATCGGTGAACACCTTCACCAACTGGTCGCGCATGTCCTTGCTGACGCAAGCCTCAGCATCCTTCTTTGCGCCACAGGCGCTGAGCAGCACCGCGGCGGCGATCAGGGGCAGCAACTTGTAGTTCATCTTTTCCTCGGGACGGTCTTTGGTGCGGTTTGGAGTGCTTGGCGTAGGAAAAATTCCGGTGAATGCGATAGAAAAGTCTCCGCTGCCAGTAGGATTCCGGATAAATGGCCTTCAGCCATCATCCATGCTGCCGTTAACCGTACACGGATTATTGCGCCTGAAGGATCGCACGCACGCGCCCCGCCCTCTCCATCGGAGACGACAATGCAAGACGCCCCAAGCGATAACGACGTCTACAAGACCCTGCTGGAATCCACCCGGGCGATCCCCTGGAAGATCGACTGGAAGACCATGACCTTCGCCTACATCGGCCCGCAGATCGAGCAGTTGCTGGGTTGGAGCCAGTCCAGCTGGGTCGGCGTGAACGACTGGGCGGAGCGCATGCATCCGGAGGACCGCGACGCTGTGGTGGCCTTCTGCGTCTCGCAGTCCCAGGCCGGCACCGACCACGAGGCCGACTATCGCGCGCTCACCGCCGACGGCGACTACGTGTGGATCCGCGACGTGGTGCATGTGCAACGCGATGCCAACGGCGAGGTGCTGGCACTGATCGGCTTCATGTTCGATATCAGCGAACGCAAGCGAACCGAGCAGCAACTGCTTCAGCTACAGAAACAGCTGGAGGAGTTTTCCTTCAAGGACGGCCTCACCGGCATCGCCAACCGGCGCATGTTCGACTCTGTGCTGCAGACCGAATGGGCCAGCGCGCAGCGCAGCGGCCAGCCGTTGTCCCTGGTGCTGCTGGATATCGATTATTTCAAGCAATACAACGACCACTACGGCCACATCCAGGGCGATGAATGCCTGCGTAGCGTCGGCCAGGTCCTGCAGCAGGCGGTCAGCCGGCCGCGCGATTTCGTCGGCCGTTTCGGCGGCGAGGAGTTCGTGCTGATCCTGCCGGAGACCTCCGGGGAGTCGGCCATCCTGGTCGCCGAACACTGCCGGGCCCTGCTGCGCGAACGCTGCATTCCCCACGAGAAGTCCGCCATCGCCTCGCTGCTGACCATCAGCCTCGGCGTCGGCACCATCCAGCCCCGTCATGGCGAACGAGCGCTGGACTTCATCGAACAGGTCGACCGCCTGCTCTACAAGGCGAAGCAGAACGGCCGTAACCGCCTGGAAGCCGCCTGCTGGGGCAACGCCGAGCAACTGGCCGAGCAGGTTTGAGGCGCCCGCCTCAACGCCACGCCCAGCGCACTTTCGGGAGTCCCCAGCCGCGCTGCATCCCGGCCGCCGCCAGCAGGATGGCGGCCACGCCGAGCCACTGCACCAGGCCCAGGCGATGGCCGAACACGACCCAGTCGACCAGGATCGCCGAGACCGGGTAGATGAAGGAGAGCGCGCCGGTCAGCGTGGTCGGCAGCTTCTGGATGGCTCCGTAGAGCAGGATGTACATCAGCCCGGTGTGGATGATGCCCAGTGTCGCCAGGCTGGCCCAGGCCGATGGCTGTTGCGGCAGCGTGCTCAGGTTGGTCCAAGGCGCCAGCAGGAGTACGCCGGTGCACACCTGGATCAGCGCGATCAGGTGCGGCGGCACGCCCTGCAGGCGCTTGATGATCAGGGCCGCCAGCGCATAGAGGAAGGCCGCGCCCAGGGCCAGGAGGATGCCGCCCAGGTAGTCGCTGCCCTGCCCCGCGCCGCCATGGGCGCTGACGATGGCGAGCATGCCAACGAAGGACAGCGCCAGCCAGCCGAGTTTGCGCGCGCTGAGTTTCTCGCCGAGGAACAACGCCGCCAGCAGCACCAGCATGAAGGGCTGGGTGTTGTACACGGCGGTGCCGATGGAAATGGACGCGCGCGAATAGGAAGCGAACAGCAGCACCCAGTTGCCGACGATGGCCACGCCGCTGAGCAGCGCCAGGCCGAAGCTCGCCAGGCTCAGCACGCCCGGGCGCAACAGCCCGAGCAGCGCGCAGGCGGCGAGCAGGGTGACGGCGCCGAACACGCAGCGCCAGAACACTACGTCCAGCACCGGTTGCCCGGAGATCAGCACCAGCCAGCCGATGGTGCCGCAGATCAGCATTGCCGCGGTCATCTCCAGCGTGCCGCGTTGAATCGACTTGTCCATGGGAAGGTCTCCAGCAGGATGTGCCTACAGGATGCCAAGGCGCGCGGCAGCCTTCTATCGCATTACATAGGCGTATCTGCAGACTCGCCTTTACTATCAAGGCAACTCACGCACTTCACCTTACGAGCGCACCATGACCGACGAAATCGACCAACTGCTGATCGCCGCCCTGATGGATGACTCGCGCCTGTCGCTCAAGGCCCTGGCGCAGGTCAGCGGCCTCTCCGCCCCCAGCGTCGGCGAGCGCCTGCGCAAGCTGGAGGAGCGCGGGGTGATCCGCGGGTACACCCTGGAAATCGACCCGAAGGCCTTCGGCTATCTGCTCCAGGCCATCGTCCGCGTGCGCCCGCTGCCGGGCCGGCTGCATGAAGTGGAGCGGCTGATCCAGTCGATCCCCGAGTTCACCGAGTGCGACAAGATCACCGGCGACGACTGCTTCGTCGCCCGTCTCTGCGTGCGCGACATGGAGCAGCTCGACGCCCTGCTCGACCGCCTCAACGGCCAGGCCGAGACCAACACCGCCATCGTCAAGAAAACCCCGGTCAAGCGCCGCCTGCCACCGATGACCTGAAGCGCCGCGACAGGATCGGGCAAGAATCCGGCAGCATCGAGCGCCGTCCTTTTCGGCCGCTGCAACCATACTGGACGACGTTCGCCGCCCCCGGCGGAGCGGCGCCTTCCACTGCCCATCCCGAGGATCGCTCCATGCGCTATAGAAAGTTCGGCAACACCGGCCTGTTCGTCTCGGAACTGTGCCTGGGCACCATGACCTTCGGCGGCGAAGGCCAGCTCTGGAGCCAGATCGGCAAGCTGCAGCAGGCCGAGGCCGAGCAGTTGATCTCTACCGCCCTGGCAGCCGGCATCAACTTCATCGACACCGCCGACGTCTACTCCGAAGGCCGCTCCGAGCAGATCACCGGCCAGGCCCTGAAGAACCTCGGCGTGGCCCGCGAGGACGTGGTGGTCGCCACCAAGGTGTTCGGCGAAACCGGCACCCGCGGCGCCAACTCCCGCGGCCTGTCGCGCTACCACATCGCAGGCGGGGTACAGGCCAGCCTGGAGCGTCTGCAACTCGACCACATCGACCTCTACCAGGTGCACGGCTTCGACCCGGCGACGCCAATCGAGGAAACCCTGCGCGCCCTCGACGACCTGGTGCGCCAGGGCCTGGTGCGCTACGTCGGTGTTTCCAACTGGGCGGCCTGGCAGATCATGAAGGCATTGGGCACTGCCGAGCGCCTGGGCCTGGCTCGCTTCGAATCGCTGCAGGCCTACTACAGCCTCGCCGGGCGCGACCTGGAGCGCGAGCTGGTGCCGCTGCTGCGCAGCGAGAAGGTCGGCCTGATGGTCTGGAGCCCCCTGGCCGGCGGGCTGCTCAGCGGCAAGTACGGACGCGGCCTGGACGCCGGGGCCGACAGCCGGCGCAGCCAGTTCGACTTCCCGCCGGTGAATCGCGAGCGCGCCTATGACTGCATCGACGCCATGCGTGGCATCGCCGAGGCCAAGGGCGTGACGGTGGCGCAAGTCGCTCTCGCCTGGTTGTTGCACCAGGAGGTAGTGACCAGCGTGATCATCGGCGCCAAGCGCCTGGAGCAACTGCAGGACAACCTTGCCGCCACCCAGGTGCAACTGAGCGCCGAGGAGCTGGCCACACTAGATGCAGTCAGCGCGCTGCCGGCCGAATACCCCGGCTGGATGCTCGAACGCCAGGGCGAGTACCGGCGCGGCCAGCTGCGCGGTTGAGCCGAAGCCGGACGCGCCTGCCCCTTACTGGAAGGCCGCGTCGAGCAGCGCCGGCAGGACCACCCCGGCCGGCCCTTCCAGGCTGAACTCGCGCGGCCCGTGCACGCTCACCGGCTGTGGATTGACGTGGGCAACCACGGCGCCGCTTTCGGCAGCCAGTTGCGGGATCATCGCCGCTGGCTGGACCACGCCGGAGGTGCCGATGGACAGCAGGCAATCGCAGTCCTGCGCCGCTGCGAAGGCCGCCTGCAGCGCCGATTCCGGCAGCATTTCACCGAACCAGACCACGCCCGGCCGCACGCGCTCCCCGCAGTGCAGGCAACGCGGCGGCTCCAGGCGGCGACCTTCTTCGGGCTCGCCCGGAGCACTCGACAAAGTGCCGTGGGGCATGCTGCAGGCCACACAGCGCGGCTGGTGCAGGCTGCCATGGAGATGGATGACTTCAGTGCTGCCGGCGCGCTCGTGGAGGTCGTCGACGTTCTGTGTCACCAGCGTCAGGCGCGGCACGCAGGTCTCCAGTTCGGCGATGGCGTGGTGCGCGAGGTTGGGCTGCGCCGCCAGCACCTTCATGCGCCGCCATTCATACCAGCCCCAGACCAGCGTCGGGTCCTCTGCGAAGGCTTCGGGGGTAGCCAGCTGCGCTGGATCGAAGCGCTCCCAGAGCCCGCTCAGGGCGTCGCGGAAGGTGGGGATGCCGCTTTCGGCGGAAACGCCGGCTCCGGTAAACACCACCAGGTGGCGAGTCGTACGCAGGGCATCGAGAAGAACGTGGGGGAAGGTCGCGGACATGCCGGGCACCTTGGCTGAGGAATGAGCCCGGCATTATTCGCGGCGCGCACCGGGTGGGGCAATGCGGCTTGCGCCTACGGAGATGTCAGACCCATCCGGCGAGTCGCAGCAGCCACCAGGCGAGGATCACCAGTTGTGCCAGGAAGCCGGCGAAACGCAGCCAGACGAACAGCGGCGAAGTGCTGATCAGGTGCATCAGCGACTGGAAGATTCGCGCGCCCAACAGCAGCGGCGCCAGCGGATCGGTGATCTGGGTCTGCCCGGTAACCATCGCGTAGAGCAGCGCGGCTGCGAACAGCGGCACATTCTCCACGCAGTTGGCATGGGCGCGCGCCAGGCGCTGGCCAAGGCCAGGCGTATTGCTGCCGTCGGCGGCGAAGGCGTTGACCGCCATGCGCCCGGACATGACCAGCAGGCCGCGCAGGTTGACCAGGAGGAAGACCAGCAGCAGGGTCCAGGCGACCAGGCCGAGCAAGGCGAAGGCGCTTGCGCTGAGAGACATGGAGAAACTCCTTTTGTTGTTGTGATGGAGGAGAAGCCCCGTGACTGTAGAGAATCTAGAGCATTTGCTCTAGCCGTACTTTCGCCGAGCCGTCAGCCCTTTCCCGCCCGCGCCAGGCAGCGCTGGTAACGCTCGTCCACGCGCTGGGCGAACCAGGCGGTGGTCAGGTTGCGGGTGATCTTCGGGCTGTGCAGCGTGATGCCTGGCAGGATCGCCCGAGGCAGCGGCTTGCCTTCGCTCTTCTCGGCCAGGGCGAAGACCTTCGTGTACAGCCGCGACTCGGCGAACTCGGCGCGCTCGCCCTGCTCCAGCGCACGGCGGACTTCGCTGTCGCTCATGTCCAGGCGCTTGCCCAGGCTGCGCACGGCCAGTTCGGTGGCGCCAGCGGCGCTGCTGTCGTAGCGGATCAGGTCGCCATCCAGGGTCAGCGGAATGCCACTGGCGAGGCTCACCGCGCGCTGGAAGGCGGCATTACGGCTGGCGTACCAGCCGGCGTTGTAGTCGGCGAAACGGTACAGCGGCTGCGGGTAGTCCACCGGGTAGCCGAGCAGGTGGGCGGTGCCGAAATAGACCCCGCCGCGCCGGCTGAACACTTCCTGGCGGATGCTGCCCTTCAGCGGATAGGGGTAGCCCGCGGCGTGTTCCTCGGCGAAGGCCACGCTGACCTGCATGGGCCCGGCCGTATGCACCGGGTTGAAGCGGCCGAACAGCTGCTGGCCGAGCGGCACCATGCCGATGAAATCGTCGAAGATCGCGCTCAACTCGCGTTCGCTGCGCGCCTTGTCCAGGCGCTGGCTGTAGCTGCGGCCGTCCGGCGACTTCAGCGCCAGCGCGGCATCGAGCATGAAGTTCGGAACGTGCACAGCCGACGCGCGGCGCTGCATTTCACTTCGGGCGATGCCGCCAAGGTTGGGGACCTGCGGGTCGGCCTGCAGGTTGGACTCCTGCTCGGCCACCGCGATCACCGAGCAGAGGTTCTGCGTGCTCGGCTTGATCTTCTGGGCGGCGAAAGCCACCTGGATATCGGTCGCCCAGCCCTGCCGGTCCTTGACCGTGGCCGGCAGCAGGCGCACGAGGCTGGCGCGGACTTCGGCGGGCGTCGGCTCGGCAGCCTGGCGGGTCGATTGCGAGCTGCAGCCTGCCAGCGCGAGCAGCACGGCGCCCAGGGCCAGGATGCTGCGCAGCAGGCGGTTGGCACCGGGAAGCACAGGCAATACGAGGGCATGGGACATCGAGGGCGGACTCCTTCCAGACGCGGCCCGGGCATCCTAAGCGCTGCGCCTGCGCAGGTCGAATCTCTCCCTGGGGGCGTCTACGCTCTTGCCTGCTGCGCCAGGCGGTCAAGCAGGACTTGCCGATTCGCGAAAAATTACGCAGAGTGTAAAGAGATTACGAAAACAACAGCGCCCGCGACGACGGGTGCGCAGCCTGCGAGCCAAGGTTCATGGACCTCTACACCTACTATCGCTCCACCTCCTCCTACCGGGTGCGCATCGCCCTGGCGCTGAAGGGACTGGACGCCCGGCACCTGCCGGTGAACCTGCTGCAGGGCGAGCACCGCCAGGACGCCTACCGCGCCATCAACCCGCAAGGCCGCGTGCCAGCGCTGCGCACCGACGAAGGCGAGCTGCTGGTGCAGTCCCCGGCGATCATCGAATACCTGGAAGAACGCTTCCCCGAGCCCGCCCTGCTGCCGGCCGACCCGCTGCAGCGCGTGCACCAGCGTGGCGTGGCCGCGTTGATCGGCTGCGACATTCATCCGCTGCACAACGTCGCCGTGCTCAACCGCCTGCGCGGCCTGGGCATCGACGAAGACGGCGTCAACCAGTGGATCGCCCACTGGATCGGCGAGGGCCTCGCTGCCGTGGAAGCCCTGATCGGCGACGACGGTTTCTGCTTCGGCCAACCGGGCCTGGCCGACGTCTACCTGCTGCCGCAGCTGTACGCCGCCCGCCGCTTCAATGTGGACCTCGCGGCATTCCCGCGCATACTTCGGGTAGAGCGTCTGGCGCTGGAGCATCCGGCGTTCCGCCAGGCCCACCCCGACGCCCAGGCCGACAAGCCGGCCTGAGGAGCGCACCATGCAAAGCCTCGGATTCAAAGTCACCATCGGCGACTTCCTCGCCCGCAGCGTACGCGGCGTGCCCTGCTCGCCACCGCGTCAGCCGCGTTGCTGAGACACCCCACGACTTTACGAATCCCGGACGCGCGAGTACGCGTCCACCGCGAGGAACACAACATGGCTGACCTTTTTGAAAACCCCATGGGCCTGATGGGCTTCGAGTTCATCGAATTCGCTTCCCCGACCCCCGGCGTGCTGGAACCCATCTTCGCCAGCCTCGGCTTCAGCAAGGTGGCCACCCACCGCTCGAAGGACGTGCACCTGTATCGCCAGGGCGATATCAACCTGATCCTCAACAACGAGCCCAAGAGCCTGGCCGCGTACTTCGCCGCCGAACACGGCCCCTCGGTGTGCGGCATGGCCTTCCGCGTGAAGAACGCGCACCAGGCCTACGCCCGCGCCCTGGAACTGGGCGCTCAGCCGGTGGACATCCCCACCGGGCCGATGGAGCTGCGCCTGCCGGCGATCAAGGGTATCGGCGGCGCGCCGCTGTACCTGATCGACCGCTTCGGCGAAGGCTCGTCGATCTATGACATCGACTTCGAGTTCATCGAGGGTGTCGACCGTCATCCGAAGGGGGCCGGGCTGAAGATCATCGACCACCTGACCCACAACGTGTACCGCGGGCGCATGGCCTACTGGGCGGACTTCTACGAGAAGCTGTTCAACTTCCGCGAGATCCGCTACTTCGACATCAAGGGCGAGTACACCGGCCTGACCTCCAAGGCCATGACCGCGCCGGACGGCATGATCCGCATCCCGCTGAACGAGGAGTCCTCGAAAGGCGCCGGGCAGATCGAGGAGTTCCTCATGCAGTTCAACGGCGAGGGCATCCAGCACGTAGCCTTCCTCACCGACGACCTGCTCAAGACCTGGGACGCGCTCAAGGGCATGGGCATGCGCTTCATGACCGCGCCGCCGCAGACCTACTACGAGATGCTCGAAGAACGCCTGCCCAACCATGGTGAGCCGGTGGAAGAGCTGCGCAGCCGCGGCATCCTCCTCGACGGCACCTCCGAGGGCGGCAGCCGTCGCCTGCTGCTGCAGATCTTCTCGGAAACCCTGATGGGCCCGGTGTTCTTCGAGTTCATCCAGCGCAAGGGCGACGACGGCTTCGGCGAAGGCAACTTCAAGGCGCTGTTCGAGTCGATCGAGCGCGACCAGATCCGCCGCGGCGTGCTGGAAACCAAGTAACGCCAGACCGGCCTGCCGGCCGGATCGTGGATGAATCCGCCCCTACGGAGGAAACACCCCACCTGTAGGAGCGGACCTTGTCCGCGATTTCGCACGTCTGGCGCGCTCCTGCACATGGCTCCGGTGCCGAGATGTTTCGCGGATGAGATCCGCTCCTACGGAGGAAACACCCCACCCGTAGGAGCGGCCCATGGCCGCGATTCGCGCGCATGGCGCGCTCCTACAAGGCACCGCAGTTTTACGCCGGTCGGGTCCCGGCCATGCGCGCGGTAATGGCTGCAGCAGCCTCCTTGAGCAGTTCCGCCGCGCGGCCCTGGGTCTCGGCGCGGAAGGCGCTGGCCGCGCCCACTACCGTCACCACGCCTGCGAGCTGTTCGCCCACGGCGAATACCGGCGCCGACAGCGCGTTCACGCCCGGCATCAGCAGGCCATGCACATGGTGCAGGCCGGTCGCGCGGATCTCGGTCGTCTGCTTGTGCAGTTCGTCGTCGTCCAGTGCGCCGGGCATGCCTGCCTCCTCCGCACGCAACGGCGCGGTTTCGCCGTCCGGTAGGTAGGCGTTGAACACCAGGCCGGTGGACGAACCCAGCAGCGGCAGCACCGAGCCCACGCGGGTGACGAGGGTCACGGCGCGCAGCGGCTGTTCGACCTGGACCACGGTCGGCCCCTTGTTACCCCACACGGCGAGGAAGCAGGTTTCGTTGAGTTCATCGCGCAGCGCGCTCAGGTGTGGCGTAGCGGCACGCACCACGTCGAGCCGACCGATGGCGGCGAGGCCAACGAACAGCGCCTCCGGGCCGAGCGCGTAGTGGTTGGTGGCCGCGTCCTGCTCGGCGAAGCCGCTGGCGATCAGCGCCTGCAGGTAGCGGTGGACCTTGGCCGCGGGCATGCCGACGTGCTCGGCCAGGCGCGACAGCGAGGTCGCCGGGGCCAGGTCGGCGAGGCCCTTGAGTATGTCCGTGCCGACTTCGGCGGCCTGAACTTTCTGGCGTTTCGGCGCGTCGCCGGTGTCCCTGGAGATGGCCATGCAATCACTCGGTAGGCAATGGAGGCGCTGTTATAGCTTGACCCCTTTCCCGGTTCAAATTACGTTATTCGTAATTCGATTACAAAAACAACGAGGTCGCCATGCCCGTCGAATCCCTCACCTACCTGCCCGGCTTCAACAACCAGTTCAGCAGCGAGGCCATTCCCGGCGCCCTGCCCCACGGGCAGAACTCGCCGCAGCGGGTGCCTTTCGGCCTCTATGCCGAGCAACTCTCCGGCACCGCCTTCACCGTGCCGCGCAGCGAGGCCCGGCGCACCTGGCTGTACCGCATCCGCCCGTCCGCCGCGCACCCGCGCTTCGAGCGCCTGGCGCGGCAGATCCCCGGCCGCGAGATCGGCCCGGTGAACCCCAACCGCCTGCGCTGGAACCCGCATGAAGTGCCGGCCGAGCCCACCGACTTCCTCGACGGCCTGCTGACCCTCGCCGCCACCGCCGATGCCGAGCAGGCCAGCGGCGTCAGCGTGCACCTGTACCGCGCCAACCGTTCGATGGACCGGGTGTTCTTCGACGCCGACGGCGAGCTGCTGATCGTCCCGCAACAAGGCCGCCTGCGCCTGGCCACCGAACTCGGGCTGCTCAACATCGAGCCCCTGGAAATCGCGGTAATCCCGCGCGGCATGAAGTTCCGCGTCAAACTGCTCGACGCCACGGCCAGCGGCTACATCTGCGAGAACCACGGCGCCGCGCTGCGCATCCCCGACCTCGGCCCGATCGGCAGCAACGGCCTGGCCAACCCGCGCGACTTCCTCGCCCCGGTGGCGCACTACGAAGACATCGACGCCCCCGTGCAGCTGGTGCAGAAGTTCCTCGGCGAGCTCTGGGCCTGCGAACTGGACCACTCGCCGCTGGACGTAGTGGCCTGGCACGGCAACCACGTGCCCTACAAGTACGACCTGCGCCTGTTCAACACGATCGGCACGGTCAGCTACGACCACCCGGACCCGTCGATCTTCACCGTGCTGACCTCGCCCAGCGACACCCACGGCATGGCCAACGTCGACTTCGTGATCTTCCCGCCGCGCTGGATGGTTGCCGAGAAGACCTTCCGTCCGCCGTGGTTCCACCGCAACCTGATGAACGAATTCATGGGCCTGCTGCTCGGCGCCTACGACGCCAAGGCCGACGGCTTCGCCCCGGGCGGCGCCTCGCTGCACAACTGCATGAGCGCCCACGGCCCGGACAACGCCAGCACCGTGCAGGCCATCGCCGTCGAGCTCGCGCCGCACAAGATCGAAAACACCATGGCCTTCATGTTCGAGACCGGCCGCGTGCTCCGCCCGAGCCGCTACGCTCTCGAGAGCCCGCAACTGCAGCGCGACTACGACGCCTGCTGGAGCGGCATGGCCAAGACCTTCCAGAGGAACTGATCGACATGACCCAGGCAGACACCCGCAAGAGCTGGATCGCCTCCGCCAACGGCCACCCCGACTTCCCCCTGCAGAACCTGCCGCTGGGCGTGTTCAGCACGGCCGGCGGCACGCCGCGCGGCGGCGTGGCCATCGGCGAGCACATCTTCGACCTCAAGGTGGCAGCCGATGCCGGCTTGTTCACTGGAGAAGCCAAGCACGCCGCCGCAGCCGCCAGCGGCGCCAGCCTCAACGCCTTCTTCGCCCTGGGCGCCGGCCCCCGCCGCGCCTTGCGCGAACAGCTGCAGGCGATGCTCGCCGAAGGCAGCGAGCACCAGGTCGCGCTGGAAGTGATGGGCGACTCGCTGCTGCCGCTGCAGATCGACTGCCAGCTGCAGCTGCCGGCGCAGGTGGGCGACTACACCGACTTCTACGTCGGCATCCACCACGCCAACAACGTCGGCCGGCTGTTCCGCCCGGACAACCCGCTGCTGCCCAACTACAAGCACGTGCCCATCGGCTACCACGGCCGCGCCTCCACCGTGGTCGCCTCCGGCTGCGAAGTGCGCCGTCCCAACGGCCAGACCCTGGCGCCGGGCGCCGAGGCGCCGAGCTTCGGCCCGAGCAAGCGGCTGGACTACGAGCTGGAGCTGGGCATCTGGATCGGCCAGGGCAACGCCATGGGCGACGCCATCGCCATCGGTGCGGCCGAGCAGCACGTGGCCGGCTACTGCCTGCTCAACGACTGGTCGGCGCGCGACGTGCAGGCCTGGGAATACCAGCCGCTCGGCCCCTTCCTGGCGAAGAACTTCGCCACCAGCGTATCGCCCTGGGTGGTCACCGCCGAAGCCCTCGCACCCTTCCGCAAGGCCCAGCCGGCGCGCCCGGAAGGCGACCCCCAGCCGCTGCCCTACCTGATGGACGCCAACGACCAGGCCCACGGCGCCTTCGACATCCAGCTGGAAGTGCTGCTGCTGACCCCGGCCATGCGCAAGCACGGCAGCGCGCCCGTGCGCCTGGCGCTGAGCAACACGCAGAACATGTACTGGACGGTGGCGCAGATGGTCGCGCACCACAGCGTCGGCGGCTGCAAGCTGCAACCGGGCGACCTGTTCGGCTCCGGCACCCTCTCCGGCCCGCAACCGGATGCGTTCGGCAGCCTGCTGGAGAGCACCTTCGGCGGCAAGCAGCCGATCGAGCTGCCCGGCGGCGAACAGCGCACCTTCCTGCAGGACGGCGACGAAGTGATCTTCCGCGCCTGGTGCGAGCGCGAAGGTTATCCGCGCATCGGCTTCGGCGAATGCCGTGGAGTCATCCTGCCGGCGCGTTGAAGCTCTGCCCGGCATTGCTTTTCGTAGGAGCGAGCTTGCTCGCGAACAGCCCCGCTGCGGAGTCGGTTCGCGAGCAAGCTCGCTCCTACAAGAGCATTTCTACCCCGCCGGGGACAGCGTCCCCAAAAGCGAAACCGCCGCCACCGCGGCCACCCCGCACGCCCACTCCAGCAACACGCTGCGCCGCAGCGCCAGCAGGTGGCGTTCACGGAAGGCCAGCGCCACGCGGTTGAGCAGCGCCAGGGCAAGCATGCCCGCCACCAGCAGCAGCTTGAGGGTCAGCACTCGGCCGAAGGTCGAGGTGCGCGGGTCCGGCCATTGCCCGACCAGCGCCCAGACGTTGACCAGCCCGCTCGCCGCTACGCCCGCCACCAGCAGATAACCGACACCGCTGAAGCGTCGCAGTGCCTCGGCATGGGTCGAGTCCGGCGCGCGATACAGCAGTGCCGCGAGCAACAGCAAGCCGCCGAGCCAGGCGCCGGCGCAGAGCAGGTGCAATCCCTGGTTGAACATCAGGCCGATGCCGGCCCAACCATCGAGCATGGCGCCGTGGCCGACCGGGGCAAGGCTCGCCAGCAGCGCGCCGCCAAGCAGCGGACGCAGCGGGTTGTCCGCCGACAGCGGCAGGCACAGCGCGACGAGCAGCGCGGCGTTGGCCGCCAGGTGCCAGGTCCACACCTGGCCGAAGAAGGTTTCCCGCAGCACCAGGCCAAGCGTCGACGGATCGAGCATGGCGGACCAGTCGCCCGCCATGCTCGCTGCCACCAGGCCCAGCCAGGCCAGCCCGCTGAACAGCGCCAGCAAGGCAGCAGGGCGTTGCCAGCCGAGCAGGCGTCCGTCCAGCGCCGCCAGAACGGCGGGCTCCTGGCGACGCAGCACGGCGCGGAACAGCGAGACGCCGAACAGCGTCAGCGCCAAAGTCAGGTGCAGGAAGCGACAGAAGACCAGGGCGTCATCCATGGCGGCTGCGCTCCGCCACGACAGCGAGGATCAAGGTGCGACCTTGAAGCCGTAATGGCCCTCGCTCTTGTGCGTGTCCACCGACACCGCGTGCCACTCCACCGAATAGCCGCCGGCCGGCAGCGGCTGGTCGAAGGTCACCACCAGCACCTTGGCGTTGCCCGCCTCGGTAGCGAGGCCGGCAACCTTGACCGGCTGGCCGTCGGCGCCCTTGACCAAGACCTTGGTGAACTTCGCCTCGACACCTTCGGAGAAGGTCAGGCGCAGCTCCTTGGGCACGCTGGCGGTGCTGTCGGCCGCCGGGACTTCCGTCTTCAGGTGGGCATGGGCGAACACTACCGGAGCATTCAGCACGGCGAGCAGGCTGAGGGTGGCGAGCAGGGAGGATTTGCGCATGACGGGGCCTCGGCAGGAAAAAGTCGGCCGCGAGCTTACCAGCCCAGGTGCGCTCCGGGCATTCGTAGGATGGCGTTGAGCGAAGCGAAACCCATGCGGACCGAAGGTGGGTGCTCTGCAGTTCCCCCCCGTCACAGCATGGGGTTCGCAGGCTCCCCCCATCCTACGTTCCCCTCCGTCATCCCCGCGAACGCGGGGACCCAGCCCTTCAGCCCTGCAGGCGTTGAACGTCACCCGGATCGATGGAAGCGCCGGCGCCCAGCTCCTCGCGCTGCTTCGCCAGGCGCGCGCCTTCCTGGGCGGTCAGGGCGAAGAGTTTCTCCGCGTCGGCCTGGCGCAGCTGCAGCGCCAGCTTCTCCATGCCTTCGGCGACCACGATGTCGTGCTGCCGCGCGGCGAGGCCGGCGAGGATGGTCTGCGCGGCGACCGCCGGGTCGATGCCGTTGTCGATGTTGGTGTCGGAGCGGCCGCGCTGCGAGCCGTTGCCCTCCAGCGAGTTCTGTGCAATGGCGGTGCGCACCGAGCCCGGCAGGATCACGCTGACGCCGATGCCGTAGGCCGCCTCCACTTCCGCGCGCAGCGCCTCGAAGTAGCCAACCACCGCATGCTTGGCGCCGCAGTAGCCGGTGCGCAGCGGCGCGCCGACCTTGCCGGCCACCGAGCTGACCACCGCGAGCTGGCCACCGCCCTGCTCCACCAGGCGCGGCAGCAGCGCCTGGGTCAGGGCCACGGGCGCGAGGTAATCGACTTCCATCAGCTGGCGATAGACCGCGAGATCGGTGTCCAGCGCCAGGCTGCGCTGGCTCACGCCGGCGTTGTTCACCAGCAGGTCGATGCGCCCGCGCCAGGCCCAGGCCTGCTCGACCAGCGCCGGCAGGCGCGCATAGTCGGTGCTCTCGAAGGGCAGCACGAAAGTGCGCTGCGGGGCACGCTCGGCGAGGGCCTGCAGGGCCTCGACGCGACGACCGGAGAGGATCACCTCGGCCCCCTGTTCCAGCAGCGCCAGTGCCAACGCCTCGCCGATACCCGACGAAGCCCCGGTGATCCAGACAACCTTGGCGGCATGACTCATCTTGTTGTTCTCCTAGGCCGGGCGGGCACACGGGCGGCCCGCGGTGTCACGCAGGCTAGGCCGGCATGCCGCGCGAAACTGCCTGAAACCCGACAATTGCGTCGCCCTTGCGCCGCTCGGGCGAGGCGGTCAAAGTGCTGCGATTCCCTGCCCGATCCCGCCCCTCCCATGAGCGATCTCGACCCGCTGCTGCAGCAACTCTGCGCCAATTCCTGGTTCGCCGGCCTGTCCCCGGCCGTGCGCCAGACGCTGGCCAGCGAGGGCCACCGGCAGCGCCTGCACGCCGGCGAATACGTGTTCCGCCAGGGCGACCGCGGCGGGCATTTCCTCACCCTGCTGCGCGGTTCGCTGAAGGCCTCGACCCTGCGCGAGGACGGCAAGGAAGCGATACTCGCCGTGCTCGAACCGGGCCACTGGTTCGGCGAGGCCTCCATGCTCGACGGCCTGCCGCGCAGCCACGACGTGATGGCCACGCGCGACAGCGAGGTGCTCGGCATCGACCAGGCGACCTTCGACCGGCTGATGCTCGACAACGGCTTCGCCCGCGCCATCTGCGTGCTGCAGGCGCAGCACACGCGGCTGGTCTATCGCCTGCTGGAAGACAGCATGCTGCGCTCCACTCGTGCACGCATCGTCAGCCGCCTGGAGCAACTCGCGCGCGGCGACGGCAGCCTCGACGGCGCGCAACGCAACACCGTGCGCATCAGCCAGGACCAACTGGCGATGATGCTCGGCATCAGCCGCCAGACGCTTTCCCTGGAGCTTCGCGAACTGGTCGGCGCCGGCGCCCTGGAGCTGGGCTACCGGCAGCTGCGCATCCTCTCGCTGGAGAAACTGAGGGCGCTGGCGCAGGAGTGATGGCGTTGCCGGTCGCCCCAAGGTTCGCGAGCAAGCTCGCTCCTACGAAGAGCCGGCTTCACCTGTAGGAGCGAGCTTGCTCGCGAACCGCCTCAGTCCAGCTCGCGCAGACGCTGTTCGAGAAAGCGCTGCTCCGGCTCCAGGCGAGTCAGCGCCAAGGCTCGCTCGTACGCCGCGCGCGCCTCGCCGTTGCGCCCCAGCCGGCGGCAGAAGTCGGCGCGGGTGGCGTGGGCCAGGTGGTAGTCGGCCAGCTCGCCGCTGGCGAGGATCGCGTCCACCGCCGCCAGGCCCGCCTCGGGACCGTCGCGCATGGCCAGGGCCACCGAACGATTGAGCGCCACCACCGGCGAGGGCTGCATCCGCAGCAGCGCGTCGTACAACTCGACCATGCTCGCCCAGTCGGTGCTCGGCAGATCGGCAGCCTCGGCGTGCAGCGCAGCCAGCGCCGCCTGTAGCGTGTAGGGGCCGAACCGGCGGCTGGCCATGGCCTGGCCGATCAGCAGGCGACCCTCGGCGATCAGCGCGCGATCCCATAACGAGCGGTCCTGGTGCTCCAGCAGTACCAGTTCGCCCTGCGCATCGGTGCGCGCGGCGCGCCGTGATTCCTGCAGCAGCATCAGCGCCAGCAGCCCCATCACTTCCGGCTCAGGCAGCAGTTCGAGCAGTTGCCGCCCCAGGCGGATGGCTTCGGCCGACAGGTCGCCCCGAGTGAGCGATTCGCCGCTGGAGGCCGCATAGCCCTCGTTGAACACCAGGTACATCACGCGCAATACGCTGGCCAGGCGCTGCGGCAGCTCGGTCGGCTCCGGCACCTGGTAGGGGATGCGCGCGTCGCGGATCTTCTGCTTGGCGCGGACGATGCGCTGGGCGATGGTCGCCGGCTGCGCGAGGAAGGCGCGGGCGATCTCCTCGGTGCGCAGGTCGCAGACCTCGCGCAAGGTCAGCGCCACCTGCGCATCGGCGGCCAGCGCCGGGTGGCAGCAGGTGAACACCAGGCGCAGGCGGTCGTCTTCCAGGCCTTCGTACTCCTCGGTTTCTTCCTCGGCGTCCAGCTCCAGTTGCTGGGCGATCTGCTCCAGCGAGGCGTTGAAGCGGGCCCGCCGACGCAGATGGTCGATGGCCTTGAAGCGCCCGGCGGACACCAGCCAGGCGCGCGGATTTTGCGGCACGCCATCGCGCCGCCACTGCTCCACGGCGGCGGCGAAGGCGTCGTGAAGCGCTTCCTCGGCGCGGTCGAAATCGCCGAGCAGGCGGATCAGCGTGGCCAGCACCCGCCGCGAGTCGCGCCGGTAGATCGCATCCACCTGGTCGCGCAGCGGGCGCGGCTCGTAGTCATGCATGCGAACGACTCACGGCTTGGCGTCGAACAGTGGTTGTCCGCTCTGCATGTCGAAGGGAATGGAGAAATGCTCGTGGACGATCCGCCACTCCCCCGCCGTCCGCCGCAGACCGAAGCTGACACGCACCCAGGACGCCTTCTCCACGCCCTGTTCATCCTTGCCGCCGCAATACGCGAGGTAGTGGCCGAAGGCGATATCGCCGCCCTGCTCGACCGCCAATTGATGGCGCTCGAACACGCCCTGCTGGCAGGCGTTCAGCGAAGCGCGCCATTGCTCCGCGTAGGCCTCGATGCCGACGAACTGCAGCTTCGCCACCGCATCGAAGGCCAGCACGTCGCTGCTGTAGTGGCTGACGATACGCTCGAGATCGGCGGCCTTCACCGCCTCCAGCCAGCCGTCCAGCAGGCGCTGGATGGCCGGGTCGATGGAACTTTGCATGGGGGTTCCCTCCGTGCTCGGTTCAGGACGCGCAGCAACTGTGCGGCGGCTCCTGTTGCCCGTAGCGATCATGGTAGCGGGTCCACTGCAGGCCCAGGCCATCGAGGTCGGCCATGCCGCCCCAGCCCTCGCCGCGCCCCAGCGGCGTGAGGTCGAGCAGGTGGTAGGTGAACATCAGCGACTCCAGCCCGCGACCGTAGGTGGAATAGCTGTGGTAGACCTTGTCGCCGTCGCGCAGGAACACGCTCAGCCCCGGCTGCTCGCCCTGCACGTGATAGGTCTGGCCGAGGCGCTCCAGCTCCGCCTTGTCGCGGTAGTTGTATTCCACCGGGGCGATGCTCTCGTCGTTGCTGACGTGGAAGTCGTAGTTGAAGTCGCTGCCGAACGACGACACCCAGGGGAAGCGCCAGCCCATGCGCGCCTTGAACGCGGCGAACTCCTCCAGCGGTGCGCGCGAGACCATGGCGAAGCTGGTGCCGCGGGCGTGCAGGTGCTCCAGGCGGCCGATGTTGTCGATCAGGAACGAGCAGCCCTCGCAGCCCTCGGCGCGGTCGCGGTGGAACATGAAGTGGTAGATCACCAGCTGCGGCCGGCCCTCGAACAGTTCGAGCAGGCGCAATGGGCCGTTGGCGCCTTCGAAGCGGTAGTCCTTGTCGATCCGCACCAGCGGCAGCTGGCGCCGCTCGGCGGCCAGGGCGTCACGCGCATGGGTGGCCGCGCGCTCCTTTTCCCACAGGCGCTTGCGCGCCAGCAGCCATTCCTCGCGAGAGACCACGGGCGGCAGGCTGAAATTGTCGATTCTCATGCGACTTTCTCCTCTTCGGCGTTGGATGTGCGCGACCGACGGCGCCCGGCAAAGGCGACGAAACCGCCGGCGGACAGGGCGCCGGCTAAAGCCAGGCCCAGGGCGGACAGACACAAGGGGCACATGGCGTGACCTCCCTTTCGAGCGCCCGCGCAGCCGTCGCGGACACCGGTTCGACCATCACCGCGAGCGGCTGGATGGCCCGGAACGCCTTCAGCCCAGGGTGGCGAAGTGCTCTTCCCAATCGCGGATCGGCCGCACCTCGATGGCACCCAGGCGGCCCGGCGGAATCTTCGCGGCGATCTGGATGGCTTCGTTGAGGTCGCGCGCCTCGATCATGTAGAAGCCGCCGAGCTGCTCGCGGGTCTCCGCGAAGGGCCCGTCGGTGATCGAAAGCTGGCCATCGCGATGGCGCAGGGTGGTGGCGCACTCGACCGACTGCAACGCCTCGGCGGCGAGGAACTTGCCGCTCTCGCGCAGCTGCTGCTCGTAGGTCAGGCACTCGTCCACCACCGCGCGATAGTCATGCAGCGGCATGCGGGTGGCGACTTTCTCGTCGACGTAGATCAGGCACAGGTATTTCATCTTCAGGCTCCTTGGCGGCGACTGGGTGGCAGATACCTATAGTCGTCGGCGAGGCAGCGGGATCGACAGCGGGTCGGAAACCGACCCGGTCGGCAGACGAACGGTCGAAACCGTGGGCTTCAGTCCCCCGCTTCCAACAATCCGCTGGCCCGCTGCACCCGGCGCTGGATCGCCGACTCCAGCACCCACTGGCCGCGCCCGGCGCTGGCCAGGCTGAACCAGCTGCGCGCGCGGGTGATGCCGGTGTAGACCAGCTCGCGGGTGAGGATGGGGTTGAGCGCGTCGGGCAGCACCAGGGCGGCGTGGGTGAACTCCGAGCCCTGGGACTTGTGCACGGTCATGGCGAACACGGTTTCCACCGCCTGCAGGCGGCTGGGCAACACCCACTTGATGCCGCCCTTGCCGTCGGCGAAGGCTACCCGCAGCGCCCATTTCAGCTCGCCGTCCTGCTCGCGCGGCAGGGCCAGGGTGATGCCGATGTCGCCGTTCATCAGGCCCAGGCCGTAGTCGTTGCGCGTCACCAGCAGCGGGCGACCGAGGTACCAGGGGCCGCTCGCCTGGATCAGCCCCTCCCCCTGCAGCAGCTCGGCGATGCGCAGGTTCAGCCCTTCCACGCCCCAGGGACCGCGACGCAGGGCGCAGAGCACCTGGAACTGGCCGTGGGCTTCGAGCACGCGCTGGGCCCAGGTGTCGAATGCATCCTGCCCGGCGTGCAGTGGTGGCTGGCCGTCGCGCAGCAGTTGCAGGTAATGCCGATAGCCTTGCGGCGGCGCCACGCCTTCGCGGCCCGCAGCGTTCAGGAAGAAACGTCCGCCGCCGTCCACCACCAGCTCGCGCAGGCTGCGCGCGTCCTTGGCGTCGAGCGCCAGCCGCGCGAGATCGGCGTAGCCGCGTTCCCAGACCGTGCGGCTGGCCTCCACATCACCGGCATTGACCGCCTCGGCGAGCTGGCCAATGCCACTGGCCGAGCTGAAGCGATGGCTGTGGCGGAGCATGGCCACCGCCTGGTCGAGCGCGAGGCCCTGGGCGTCGAGCAGCGCGTCGTCGATGCGCTCGCCGCTGACCTGCTCCAGCCAGTCGCGCGTCGCGCCCTGGTAATGCCCTTCGCGCGCCCGGCTGCACAGCTCGCCGAGCACCGCACCGGCTTCCACCGAGGCCAGCTGGTCCTTGTCGCCGAGCAGGATCAGCCGCGCCTTGGCCGGCAGCGCGCCGAGCAGCGCGGACATCATTTCGAGGTCGACCATCGACGCCTCGTCCACCACCAGCAGGTCCAGCGCCAGCGGGTTGCCGGGGTGGTGGCGGAACTGGCGACTGTCCGGCCGGCTGCCGAGCAGGCGGTGCAGCGTGGTCACTTCCGTGGGAATGTGTTCGCGCAGCCCTTCGCCGCCGGGTAGGCCATCGAGTTCAAGTTTTTGCACTGCCCCGGAGATGGATTCGTTCAGCCGCGCCGCCGCCTTGCCGGTCGGCGCGGCCAGGCGGATGCGCAGCGGGCGCGCCGACGCCAGGCTCTGCAGCAGCGCCAGCAGGCGCACCACCGTGGTGGTCTTGCCGGTGCCCGGGCCGCCCGTGACGATGCCGAAGGCGTTGCCGGCAGCCAGTGCGCAAGCGAGTTTCTGCCAGTCCGCCGGAGCCCCTTCCTCCTTCGGGAAGAGCGCATCGAGCGCCTGGCGCAATGCATCGACCGGCAGGGCCGCGCGCAACTCTTTCGAACGCGCGAGGCGCTGGTCGATACCGGCGCGCACTTCGCGTTCGTATTGCCAGTAGCGCCGCAGGTACAGGCGCGGACCGGCCAGCACCAGCGGCGTGACGCCTGCGCCCTCGCCCACCAGGCGCGGGTCGGCCAGCGCGGCCTGCCAGCCGGCCAGGTCGAGGCCGTCGAGCAGCTCGCCCGGCAACGTGAGCGGTGTGCCTTCCAGCTCGCCATCCGGCGGCAGCGACAAGGCGAAGCGGCTGTCGGCCAAGGTCGCCTCCAGGTCCAGGCACACATGGCCGCGACCGAGTTGGTGGCTGGCCAGGGCCGCGGCGAGAATCAGCCGCGGCTCGGCGTCGGGCGCCTGCTCGACGAGGAAGGCCGCGAAGGCGCGGTCCAACTCGCGCAGCCAGCCGCGTTCGGCCCACTGGCCGAGCAGTGCGAGAAGGGCTTCGAGGCTCATGCCGACACCTCCTCGACGCGACGGCTGAACAGCGCTTCCAGCGCCTCCATCAGCGCCTTCGGCGGCCGTTCATGGAACACGCCGCGCGCACCGCCGCGCAGGAACAGGTAGAGCGCGCCGCCAACGTGGCGGTCGTAGTCGTAGTCCGGCAGCCGCGCCTTGAGCAGGCGATGCAGGGCGAACAGGTAGAGCGCGTACTGCAGGTCGTAGCGATGCTCCAGCACCGCCCCGCGCACGGCTTCGGCGGTGTAGGCACTATCGTCGGGGCCGAGCCAGTTGGATTTGTAGTCGGCCACGTAGTAGCGCCCCTCGTGTTCGAAGACCAGGTCGATGAAGCCCTTGAGCATGCCGTTGAGCTGGGTCGGCTGCAGCGCCGGACGCGGCGCACCAGGCAGGACATGGGCACGCACGGCAGCATCCAGGCGAGTGCTGTCGGCGGCATTCACGGCGAACCAGAACTCCATTTCCTTCTGGTAGGTGGCCAGCCCGGCGAGGCGCACGGGCGATGCTTCCGGCTGCGGGAATTCGAGCTGCAGCCAGGCCGGCAGCCACTGGCTCAGCGGCTCGATCCAGGCTTCCCAGCCGCGCAGCTGGCAGCGCCGGGCGATCAGATCACGCAACGCTTCGGGATCATTGGCGACGGCATCGAAGCCTTCGTCGGCGGCCCACTCCAGCAGGCCGTGGAGGAAGCTGCCGGGGTTCGGTCCACGCGGGAAGGCGTGCAGGCTGCCGGCGGCCGGCGCGCTTTGCGCGAGTTCCGCCGCAGCCGTGTCGGCATCGCCTTCGCGCAGGGTGGCCTCCTCGGCGCTGATCGGCTCGCTCGCGGGCTCGGGTGCGTCGCCTTCCGGGTCGAGGGTGGCCAGCGCCGAATAGCTGGCGATCCACCACTTCTCCGCCACCCGCCGCAGCGGTTCGCGGGCCTGGCCGAGCAGCCCGGCGCGGGTCTCGTCGTAGGCGGTGAGGTCGATTTCCGGCGCCGCCTCGATGCGGATGCCGGCGCAACCGGCCGCCACTGCGGCGAGGCTCGCGTCAAAGTTGTCCAGGGCGATGGCCGCGCCGCCGCCGAGCAGGTAGCCGAAGGCGCCCTTGTGCAGTTCCGGGTTCTTCGCGTTGCCGCTCACCAGCGGCGCCACGCCGAGCCACAGGGCGTGGCGCGCGCGGGTCAGGGCCACGTAGAGCAGGCGCATGTCCTCGCCCAGGCGTTCGTCGTTGGCCAGCTTGTAGGCCGCGTCGGCGAGGTCCTTGCCGCGCGCCAGTTCGATCACCTTGCCCTCTTCTCCCTGGTAGCTCGGCGGCGTCGTGCCCTTGCCGTCCAGTTCCTTCCAGCTGCAGATGAAGGGCAGCAGCACCAGCGGGTATTCCAGGCCCTTGGATTTGTGGATGGTCACCACCTTGATCAGGTCGGCGTCGCTTTCCAGGCGCAGGATTTCCTCGCTCGACGGGCTCGCCAATTGCTCGGCCAGCACCCGCAACAAAGCATGCTCGCCATCCAGCTCGGCGGCCTCGCGCTGCAGCCATTCGGCGAGGTGCAGCAGGTTGGTCAGGCTGCGCTCGCCATCGGGTTGCTGCAGCAGGCGCGCCGGCAATTCGAACTCGGCCAGCAGGCGGCGCAGCATCGGCAGCACGCCCTGCTGTTGCCAGAGCAGGCGGTAGTCGCGGAAGCGCATGAGCATGCCTTCCCAGAACTGTTCGTCCTGGTTCAGCCGCTCCAGGCTCTCCCAGCCCAGGCCGAGGCTGCGGGTAGCCAGGGCGACGCGCAGCAGCGCGTCGTTGCCCGGGTCGGCGCAGGCGCGCAGCCAGTGCAGCAGATCGACAGCCTCGGCGCTGTCGAACACCGAATCGCGGTCGGACAGGTAGACGCTGGCCAACCGCCGCGCGGCCAGTTCGTTTCGCACGGCTTCGGCCTCGCTGCGGCCGCGCACGAGGATGGCGATGTCCGCCGGGCGCAACGCGCGGCCGGTGCCATCAGCCTTGTAGAGCCCGGCGCGGCCTTGCTGGGCCAGGCTCAGCCAGTCGCGGATGGCGCTCGCGGTGCGCGCGGCCATCTGCTCGCGGTAGAACCGGCTGCCGACCACCTGGCCGTCGTTACCCAGGCTCCAGAAGGTCAGCGCGGACACCTCCGCGCCGTCGATCAGCAAACGCTCGCTGCGGCCCTTGGCGGCCACCGATTGGAACGGCACAGGGTTGCCGGCCTCGCTGGCGAAGCGGAAAGCCGCGCGCTCGTGGCCTTCGGCGTAGGCGAAGCAGTGGTTCACTGCCTCGACCACCGCCTCGGTCGAGCGATAGTTGGTGCCCAGGGTGTAGTGCCGGCCTTCGGTTGCTGCGCGGGCGCGCAGGTAGGTGTGGATATCTGCGCCGCGGAAGGCGTAGATCGCCTGCTTGGGGTCGCCGATCATGAATAGGCCCCCCCGCTTTTCTGGAGGACAGTCGCGCGGGTTTTCGGCGATCCGGTAGATGCGCTCGAAGATGCGGTACTGCAGCGGGTCGGTGTCCTGGAACTCGTCGATCAGCGCCACCGGGAACTGCTGGCGGATGCGCTCGGCCAGGTGCTCGCCGCCGGCGCCAGCCAGGGCGCGGTCGAGGCGCACCAGCAGGTCGTCGAAGCCCAGTTCGGCGCGCTTCTGCTTCTCCGCTTCGAGGGCGCGGCCGACTTCGCCGAGGGCGTGCAGCAGCAGTTGCGGAGCGATGTCGGGTTGCTGCTCGCTGGCATCCAGCAGGCTGTCGATGGCCAGCAATGCGGGGTGTTCGGGCACGACCGTCTTGGCCTTCACCTTGATCCGCGTCTGGCCGAAGCGGACCAGGTTTTCCGGGGCGTCGCCGCCTTCGCTCCAGGCCTCCAGGGCCTGCAGCCAGCCGCTGAAGACTTCGTCGTCGTCCTTGTTGCGATAGCTGTTGCCGTTGAGCTGCGGGCGCAGGTCGATCAGCAGTTGGCGCAGTCCGTCCTTGTCAGTGGACCAGGCATTTCGAGCCTGTTGCTCCAGCTCGTCGAGACGCGCGAAAAAGGCGCCGGTTTCCTCCAGCAGCTCACGCAGCGAACCCGGGGCACTGAGCGGCTGGTCGGCATAGCGGAAGTCGGCTTCCTGCTGCGCCAGTAGCGGTTGCAGGAGGCGGCACAGCGCTTCGGGGCCGCCCTTGTAGATGTCGCCGACCACCTTCGCTGCCGGCGCCGGCAGCGGGTAGAAGTTGCGCCGCCAGTAATCGCGCACCACCTCCGCGAGCAACTCGCTCTGGTCGGTGATCAAGTCCTGGGTGAACAGGCTGCCGCTGTCGAAGGCGTGCTCGCGGAGCATGCGGTAGCACCAGCTGTGGATGGTCGAAACGGCCGCCTCGTCCATCCATTCCGCAGCCAGGCGCAGCAAGCGCGCGCAACCGGGCCAGCGGTCCTCGGGGTAGCTACTGCGCAGTTCGACCAGCAGCGGATCGTGCGCCAACGCCGGCTCTGCGAAGCAGTTGGCAGCCTCGCCCAGGCGCGCGCGGATACGTTCGCGCAGCTCTTGAGTCGCGGCGTCGGTGAAGGTCACCACGAGGATTTCCGGCGGGCTCAAAGGCCGCCCGAACGCCAGCTCGCCGCCGTGGTCGAGCACCAGGCGCAGGTACAGCAGGGCAATGGTGAAGGTCTTGCCGGTGCCGGCGCTGGCCTCGATCAGCCGGCTGCCGTGCAGGGGGAATTCCAGGGCGCGCAGTTCGCGGCTCATTGACCTTGCTCCTCGTCGTCGCGGCGTTGCAGCAGCTGGTACAGCGGGCCGTAGAGGGTCTCGGCCCAGGTGGCGAACTCGCCGCTCTCGGCCAGGCTGGCGAAGTCCGGGTAGACCCGCGCCAGGGCGGGCGACGACGCGGCTTCGCCACTCATGCCGAAGCCGCCGTCGTAGCGCTTGGCCGCTTCGCGAGCGGCCTTCTCTTCGTCGTCGCCGCCGCTCAACCAGCCGAAGGCTGCCTTGCCGGCCACCGGCAGTGGTCTGCGGAGACCTTCGAGCCATGCACCGATCAAGGTGTTCAGATGGCCGCGCGCGACTTCGGCGGCCAGCGGCGGCAGTTCCAGGGTGCCGGTCTGGCTGACCAACAGGCTGCGCACGGGCGTACCGCACAGCTGCAGGCCGAGGTGCCGAACCCATGGGCGCACCAGGCTGTGCCACTTGTAGCCACGGCCTTCATGCAACTTGCCGCTGACCAGTTGCACGCTGGCCCACTGGCCGTCGGCGTTGCGGCGCAGGCCGCCGAGCCAGTCTTCCAGCTTCACGCCGGCATGTTCATGGGCGAGCTCGCGCTGGCCTTCCTCGGCTTCGCTCCAGTGCTCCAGCGCGTCGCGGTAGCGGCCCAGCAATTCGCTCAACGGCTTGCTCAGCTCGCGGGCGGAGAAGGCGCCGACCGCCGCCAGCGGCAGGCGCCCTTCGCCGCGCAGGCGGCTGAGTTGCTGGTCGATGCGCGCGGGCAAGGCTTCACCCTCCCATTCGCTTTCGACCCAAGGGCGCAGCCGCTCGCAGAGTTCGAACTGCAGTTGCCAGGTCTGCAGGCCGTCGAGGGCGAAGGCTTCCTCGTCGTGGCCGGTCAGGTCCTCTTCGGCGAAGCGCACCTTGAGGCGCTGCAGGAAGAAGGCGTTGACCGGGTTGGCGAGGAAGTCGCCCAGCACGCGCAGGCCGATGGGCGTGTCCGGCAGGTATTCGGACAAGGGCGCCTCGGCCTGTTCGGCGAGCGCTTCGTCGCGATGCACTTCGCGCCACTCGCGGGCGTAGGTGTAGAGACCGTCGATGCCTGTAGAGCCCGTCGATGCCTCCGCCCGCCTGTTCGAAATAGCGGCGGCTGAAGGGTTGCAGCGGGTGTTCGGTGGTCAGCGCATGCAGCAGCGCCTGGCCGTCGCCGGCTTGCCCGGGCAGCGACCAGCCGGCGGCCAGGTGGTCGCGTAGCTGGCCGATCAGCACCGAGGGCGCGCGCTCGCTGTTGTCGCGGATGCTCTTGCCGACCCAGCTGACGTACAGCTGGTCGCGCGCCGAGAGCACGGCTTCGAGCAGCAGGTAGCGGTCGTCCTCGCGCCGCGAACGGTCGCCGGGGCGGTAGTCGTTGCGCATCAGGTCGAAGTCCAGCGGCGGTTGCTGGCGCGGGTAGTCGCCGTCGTTCATGCCGAGCAGGCAGACCAGGCGGAACGGAATGGCGCGCATCGGCATCAGGGTGCAGAAGCTCACCGCGCCTGCCAGGAAGCGCTGGTTCAGGCCACCGCCGTCGAGGCCGCCGAGCCAGGCTTCGCGCACCACCGAGAGTGGCAGCGGTTCGGCGAAGGCGGCGTGGCCGCAGGTTTCCAGCCAGCGCTCGAGCAGTTGCAGGAGTTGCTGGCGGAGCAGTTCGTCATGCTCGTCGCGGGTCAGGAAGAAGTCGCCCAGCAGCTTCTGCAGGCGCTTCGACCAGTCCTGCGGCGTGGCCGGTTCAGCGAGGCTTTCGCAGGTGTCGGCCAGGCGTTGCAGCAGGTTGGCCAGCGGGCCGAGCACCGCCGCATCGAGGCCGCCGATCTCCGAGTAAGGCTGGATACCCTGGAAGGCCTCGCCCTCGCCCACCGCAAAGCCGAGCAGCATGCGGCGCAGGCCGAAACGCCAGGTGTTGGCTTCGGCGGCCGCGGGCAGGCCGAGGGTTTCCCGCTGCTCGCCATCCAGGCCCCAGCGCACGCCGGCGCCGTCGATCCAGCGGCGCAACAGCGGCAGGTCGACCTCGTGAATGCCGAAGCGCGCACGCAGGGCGCCGACGTCGAGCAGGTCGAGGATCTCGCTCACCGCGAAGCGGCTGTCGGGCAGCTGCAGCAAGTGTTCGAGCGCCACCAGCAAGGGCTCGCGGCCACGCTGGCCCTGGTCGGCCAGGGTGTAGGGAATGAAGCGGCGATCGTCGCGGCCGAGCTGGCCGAACACCGCCTGGATGTGCGGCGCATAGGCATCGACGTCGGGGAGCATGACGATGACGTCGCGCGGGCGCAGCGTCGGGTCGGCATCGAAGCGCGCCAGCAACTGGTCGTGCAGTACCTCCACTTCACGTTGCGCGCTGTGCGCCAGGTGGAAGCGCACGGAGCGGTCCCGAGCTGGATCGACCGCCGGCCAGTGTGCGCGACTCTCAGCCAGAGGACGCAGTTCGAGGATGTCGTCCTGCAGCTGGCCGAGCAGGTGCGCGGGCTGTTCCTCGCTGAACAGGTCGATGCGCCCGCCGCTGACTTCGCCGAAGCGGTTGCGGTAGCTCGCCGGGTCGTCGTACTGGTCGAGCAGGTTGATGTAGTCGCGGCCCTGCTTGCCCCAGGCGGCCAGCAGCGGCTGGGCGTACTGGTGTTGCAGGTCGTCGTCGAGTTGTAGCGGCACGCCGGGGCGGCGCTGCTGGCGGCGGTACTCGTGGCGCAGCAGGTCCTTGTCGGCAACGATGTCGGCCCAGTGGTGGCGGCAGGGGTTGTGCACGCAGAGCAGCACCTGCGCGACTTGCGACAAGGCGGCCAGCGCCTCGACGGTCTGCGCCGGCATGGCGGAGATGCCGAACACCACCACGCGGCGCGGCAACCCCTTGGGCGGCGCGCCTTCGCGCAGGCGTTCGAGGAAGCGCCGATGCACCCCGGCGCGGCTGCCGGCCAGGCCGTCTTCACCGACTTCTTCGAGCAGCGCGCGCCATAGCGCGGCTTGCCAGCGCTCGTCGGCATCCAGATCACGCAGGCCGCCGCTGGCGGTGCGCAGCTGGTCGCGGCCTTCGCTCCAGTCTTCCAGCCAGTCGGCGCGGTAGACCTGGTACTGGTCGAACAGGTCGGCCAGGCGCTCGGCCAGCTGATAGCGCTTGCGCAGGTCGGCGTCGTCGGCGAGGAAGCGGCGCAGGGCGTGGAATTCCTCGCGCTCCAGCAGGGTCGGCAGCAGGCGCATGAGGCGCCAGGTGAGCGGCGCCTTGTCCAGCACCGAAACCTCGGGCACCGCCTCCTTGCCCAGCGCGCCGCGATAGGCCTGCCAGAGGAACTGCGCGGGCAATTGCACGTCGAGCGCGGCGGTGATGCCACAGCCACCGTCGGCAACATCGCGGCCCAGCGCCAGCTTCAGCCACTGGGCGATGCCGTTGCTCTGCACCAGGATGGTCTCGCTTTCCAGCGGCGCCAGCGGGTAACGCGCCATCCAGGCCACCAGCAGGTCGCGCAGCGCCTCCGGGTGGTTGCCATGGATGACCATCAGGCCGGGGCTCAGGGCTTCGCTCATCGTTTCTTCCTATCTCTGGAGCGCGGGTGGGGATTTTCCACTGGGTGGGCATTCTAGCGGGGGCAGCAGTCCTGTAGGAGCGGACCTTGTCCGCGATCGCGGGCATGGCCCGCTCCTACAGGGTGGCATCGGCGCACGGTCTTTCGCGGATGGGATCCGCTACAGCGGTTGGCGCTCGGGGTTCAGGTAGAGGTCCACCTGCTCCGCCAGCCATTCGGCGAACAGCTCGACCTTGGCCTGCACCGCCTCGCGCTGCGGCCAGACCAGCCAGTAGGGATAGGCATAGGGCGCGCGCACTTCGCTCAGTTGCACCAGTTCGCCGCGACTCAGGGCGCCCGCCACCAGGCTGCGGCGTTCGATGGTCACGCCCAGGCCGAGGCGCAGGGCCTCGACCACCAGGTTGGAATCGTTGGCAGTGAATACGCCGTCTCCCTTGGGCAGTGGCACGCCCGCCGCCTGGCACCACGGCAGCCAGGATTCGAAGCCGTGGATCAATGGGCCGGCGAGGATTTCCGCCGGGGTTCGCGGCAGTCGTCCACCGTTGAAGTGCGGCGCGCAGACCGCCACCAGTTCGTCGTCGAACAGGCGCTGCTGGGCCAGCCCCTCCCAGTGCCCCTGGCCGATGCGCACGGCTGCGTCGGCCAGGCCCTGGCGCAGGTCGATGACCTCCAGGCTGGCCAGCAGGCGCAAGCGAAACTGTGGATAACGCTCGCGGAACGACGGCAGGCGCGGCAGCAGCCATTGCTGGCCGAACGACGGCAGCACGGCGATCACCAGCTCGCCCTCGCTGGGCCGGGCGCGAGCCAGGCGGGTCGCCTCGGCGATGTCACGCAGCGCGCGACGCACCTGCAGGGCATACAGCCGGCCCTCCTCGCTCAGGCGCAAGCCACGGCCCTCGCGCTGTAGCAGGGTGATGCCGAGCAGCTCTTCGAGCTGACGCACCTGCTGGCTCACCGCCGAGTGGGTGACATGCAGTTCGGCAGCCGCCAGGGTCACGCTGCCCAGCCGGGCGACGGCCTCGAAACTGCGCAGCGCGGAAAGCGGTGGATAGGCGCTCATGTAAGTTTTTCTAACCAATGCAGTTATTAATCATCGATTTTTCCGCCCCTGAGGAACGGCTAGATTTGGCACTAACAGCGGGTTAGCCGGCCAATCCCCGCAAACGGACCATGTAATCTCCAATAACAGGAAGCCCTCATGCAACTGATCGGAATGCTCGACTCGCCCTACGTTCGCCGCGTGGCCATCAGCCTGCGCCTGCTGGATATCGACTTCAGCCATCGCTCGCTCTCGGTGTTCCGCCACTACGAGGAATTCCGCGCGATCAACCCGGTGGTGAAGGCGCCGACCCTGGTGCTCGACGACGGCCAGGTGCTGATGGATTCCAGCCTGATGATCGAGCTGCTGGAGCACCAGGCCGGGCGCAGCCTGATGCCCGCCGAACCGGCGGAGCGGGTGCGCGCCACGCGCTTGCTGGGCCTGGCCCTGGCGGCTTGCGAGAAGGCCGTGCAGATGTACTACGAACTGCAGCGCGCCGAGGGCCGCCGCGACCCGGACTGGTTCGCCCGCGTCGATCAGCAACTGCGCGCAGCCTGCACCGGCCTGGAGCTGGAACTGCTAACGCAACCGCTGCCGCGCGACGGGCGCATCGACCAGGCGGGCCTGAGCATCGCCGTGGCCTGGCGCTTCATCCAGCTGGTGCACGCCGAGCGCATCGCCGCCGGCGACTATCCGGGGCTGGCCAAGTGGTCGGCGTATGCCGAGACGCTGGAGGCGTTCAAGGCGTTTCCGCCGGTTTGAAATTACGCGCCGTGATGCGTAGCTCGTCGTAGGAGCGAGCTTGCTCGCGAACCTGATTCCGCGCCGATCTTCCAACTCGTCTTCCCCACGAACGCGGGACAGCGCTTGCGCAGAACGCGCTTTAGCGCGGCCCGAAGGGCGAGCGGAGCGAGTCATCCAGAAACGTCTTGTGTGGTGTAGCGCGCCGCTTTGGCGTGTTCGGACGTTTCTTGTTTCGCCCCCTCGGGCGACCCACTTTGGCAAACGGTGGGACGCCACCCCGGCCCAAAGTGGGCAAAGGTCTTGTCCCGACATACGGGTCCGGCGGAGCCGGACTTCCCTCGCACATCCCCACGCACCCGGAGGCCCGCCCCGACAGTACGTCCCTGTACTGGTCGGGGCTTTTGCGACATCCATGTCGCGCAACCTCCTCTGCGCGGGCTTTGCTCGGCCTTCTGTAAGGGGCGCTCCGGTGCGCGCGGATGTTTCGCTGGAAGACCTATAGACGAGAGCCAGAGCCGCGGGACGGCTCTTGTAGGGCCAATAACCCCGAAGGGGTTATCCGCCGCGCATAACCGCGAACGGTTGTGCGCCCTACGGGCCAATCCGCCCTCACAGTGCAAAATTTTTGCACTTAACCAGCAGCAACATTCATTGGATGCAATGCAGGCACCTGCCTAGCATGGGCGCCATCCGCCCTGGCGCGGATGCCGTTCCATCGACTTTCCAGGAAGCGCTCGCCGGATTCCGCCCCTCTGAGGGCGTTGCCAGGTGGCGCCCGAGTGCCATGCAAGCTTTGACTGCCCTGAGTTTCGGCCGCGCCCGTGGTGGCGAGGTGCCGAGTTGATTTCCGCTGCCTTTTCCACCTGGCTTCGGCGCCTGGCGCCTTGTGCCGGGCCATCTTCCAACCGTGAGTGGCTGCGCGCCGTGCTCGGCTGTGGCCTGGCGCTGGGCCTCAGCATGCCTTTCTGCGCCTGGCTGTTCGGCGTCGACTCCGTGCTGCGCGTCGGCCCGCCGCTGGCGGCTTCCGCCCTGCTGGCCATCGCCGTGCCTTCCAGCCCGCTGGCGCAGCCTTGGTCGCTGCTGGGCGGCAACCTGGTGGCGGCGCTGGTCGGCTTGCTGGTCGGCCACTGGCTTGGCCACAGCTGGCCGCAGGCTTCGCTGGCAATGGCCCTTGCCGTGTTCTTCATGCTCGGCCTGCGCTGCCTGCATCCGCCTAGCACCGCCATGGCCTTCAGCCTGTGCCTGGGCGGCCCACTGGTGGATCAGCAGTTGCTGCATCTTCTGCTGCCAGTGGCCGTGGGCTCGCTGACGTTGATCGGCCTGGCGCTGCTCTACAACAACCTCACTCGCGCACCCTACCCTCGCCAGTTGGTGGCGCCAGCGAGCAATCCGCACCACACCCGCGACCCGCTGCCCGGCGAGCGTCTGGGGTTCCGTAGCGATGATCTGGAGCAAGCCCTGGCCAGCGTCGGCGGCTTCGTCGACGTCACCCGCGACGACCTGGAGCGCCTGCTCCACGTGGCCGAGAAGCACGCCAGCGAACGCCTGCTCGGCGGCATCACCGCGAAGGACATCATGTCCCGCGACATTCGCTCGACCAGCCCGGACGCGCGCATCGAGCAGGCCTGGACGCTCCTGGACTCCCACCACCTGAAGGCCCTGCCGGTGCTCGACCGCGGTCGCCTGGTGGGCATCCTCACCCTCAGCGACCTGTTCCGCGGCCAGCGCCGCCTGAGCTCGCCGTTCGGCCAGCGGGTGGGCAACCTGATGACGCACAAGGTGCAGACGCTGCGGGCTGACGCGCCGCTGCCGGAACTGATCGAGCGGCTGTCCGACCAGGGCTGGCATTGCCTGCCGGTGCTCGACGAGAAGGGACAACTGGCCGGTATGCTCAGCCAGAGCGACCTTATCGCCGCCTTCCGCCACCTCTGGCTGCAGCCAGCGGCGGAGCCGCAGCGGATGGCGGTCTAGGTTTCGTAGTCCCAGCGCTGCGACCAGTCGATGTCTTCCGCGACAACTTCGCGCAGCACGGCGAAGGCTCGCTGCAAGGCCGGGGAGTCCTTGTCGCGCGAGTACACGAGGTAGGTCGGGAAGATGAATTCCGGGGCCTGTGGCACACGTTCGAGCACCCCGGCCTGCAGGTAGCTGTGCACCACCCGCGTGCGGAAGTAGCCGCTGCCGCCGCACTGCAGCATGTACTGCAAGGCCAGCGGACCCAGGCTGAAGCTGCTCGCGCCGTGCGCCCGCTCCGGCAGCGCGGCATCGTGCTGGCGGCGGAATTCCGGGCCCCAGTCGATATAGAGATAGGGCTCGGGCTGCTGGGCCGAACGCACCAGGATCAGCTTCTCCTCCAGCACCTGCTCCACCTGCATGCCAGGCCAGTAGTCCGGGCGGTAGACCAGCGCGGCGTCGAGCAGGCCCTGCCCGAGTTGTTTCTGCAATTGCTCGCCGCTGCCGATCTCGACGTGCAGCGCCAGGGTCGGCATCTGCCGGCGCAGGCGCACCGTCCAGCCGAGCATCAGCGGATTGCACAGGCTCAGTTCGCCGCCGATGCTCAGCACCTCGCGGAAGCCATCGGGTAGCGGCAGGTCGCGGCGCGCCGCCTCCCAGGTACGCACCAGCTGGTCGGCGTAGCCGAGGAAGCGCTCGCCCTCGGCGGTCAACCTTGCGCCGGCACGGCTGCGCTGGAACAGCCGGCAGCCGAGCTGCGTCTCCAGGTTGCGCACCCGCGCGGTGACCGTCGTCTGGGTCACGTGCAGGCGCTCGGCGGCAGCAACGAAGCTGCCGTAGCGGGCGATTTCCAGGAAGGTGCGCGCGAGATCGATGTCCATGGGCAGGCCGGGCGCTGCGGGAAACTCCGCAGTCTAGTCGAAGTGCAATTCCTCGTGGTTCTGCTGGGTCCGGCGCAACAGCACCAGGCAGATGACGAACCCGCAGGCGGCGAGTAGCGCCGCCACGAGGAAGATGCTGGCGTAGTCGCTGTGGGCGGCGATAGCCCCCATCAACGGCCCAGCCACACCCAGGGCGAGGTCGAAGAACAAGGCATAGGCGCCCAGCGCCGAACTGCGGCTGGCCGCCGGAATGCGCAGTACCGCTTCAACGCCCAGCGCCGGGTAGACCAGCGACAGCCCGGCGCCAGTCAGCGCCGTGCCGAGCAGAGCGAAGACCGGGCTCGGCGCCTGCCACAGCAGCAGCAAGCCGAGGCTTTCCAGCAGCAGGCAGAGCACCGCGACATTGAAGCCGCCGAAGCGGTTGATGGTCCAGGAGAACAGCAGGCGCGCGCCGACGAAGCTGACGCCGAACAGGCTCAGGCACCAGGCCGGATCGGCCCAGCCGCGGCTGCCGTAATAGAGGGTGATGAAGGTCGCCAGGCTGCCGAAGCCGATCGAACCCAGGGCCACGCACAGGCCATAAGGCAGCACCTTGCCGAGCACCTGCAGGAAGGCCATGCGCTGACCGGCGACGACAGCCACGGCCGGCTTGCCGCGCGCCAGCAACAAGCCGAGGGCAGCAAGCGCAAGGATACCCGCGCCCAGGCTCCAGAGCCCCAGGCGGCCGGCCAGGGTCACGCCCAGCGGCGCGCCCAGGGCGATCCCGCCGTAGCAGACGATGCCGTTCCAAGAGATCACCTTGGCGGTGTTCTGCGCGCCGACCCGGGCGATACCCCAGCTCGCCGTGCCTATGCCCATCAGGCCCTGGGCGAAGCCGATCAGCACGCGGCTCGCGAGCAGCAGGGCGAGGCTGGCCCAGACCAGCGTCGGCAGGCTGGTCGCCAGCAGCACCAGCAAGCCGCCGGCTGCCAGGGCCAGCAAGCCGTAGACCACCGCTCGCTTGGCCCCGAGGGTGTCGGTCAGGCGCCCGGCCAGCGGCCGCGAGGCCAGGGTCGAGAGATACTGGGTGCCGATCACCAGGCCGGCGGTGGTGGCGTCGAAACCGAGGTCGTGATGGACGAAGCCGGGCAGCACCGGCAACAGGAAACCGATGCAGAGGAACAGCAAGAAAGTGAAGCTGACGATGGAGACGATCTGCAGGGTGACGGCGATCGGACGCTGCTCGGGCGAGCTCATGAACGGGCCTGGCGCAAGGGCGGTGAAATGACAGCCGTCATCATTGCCCGGCGCCGGGAAAATTGAAAGCTCCCTATCGATCTGCCGCCGAGCGGGTCGCGACCAGCGCCTATAGTTGATGGACGCCCAACCCGAGGAGGCCCGCCATGGACACCAGCCCGCACAACTTCGCCGCCCTGTTCAAGCAACTCGGCCTGCCCAACAGTCACCAGGAGATCGACGCCTTCCTGGCCGCCCACCGCCTTGCCGATGGCCAGGCGCTGGCCGATGCGCCTTTCTGGAACGCGGCCCAGGCCGAGTTCCTGCGCGAAGCCCTGGAGGAAGACTCCGACTGGGCCGAAGAAGTCGACGAACTGGCCTGCCGCCTGAGCCGCTGAGCGCCTCGCGCTAGTGGCTACTTGAGGTAGGAGCGCAGGACGCCCATCACCTGATCCAGGTCGTCCTCGCGCTCGCGCGGGGTGCGCCCCTCTTCCAGCAGATGCTCGCGCAGGTGCCCTTCGAGCACCTCGGCCATCAGCCCGTTGACCGCGCCACGGATGGCGGCGATCTGCTGCAGCACGGCGGCGCAGTCGCCGTCCTCCTTTTCCAGGGCGCGCTCCAGCGCCTCGCTCTGTCCCTTGATGCGGCGAATGCGGGTCAGCAATTTGCGCTTGTCGCGAACGGTATGGGCCATGAGCTCCCTCCGTGAAAGTATACTGGAGTATAGTATATAAATCGGTTTTCCGGACATTGTCTCATGCACGCCCATAGCCCCGACACGCACCACCACGATTTCCACGAAAGCAACCCGCTCGCCGAGCGCAACACGCTGCGCGCCGTGATTCTCACCGCCGTGATGATGGTCCTGGAGATCGCCGGCGGCTGGTACTACAACTCCATGGCCCTGCTCGCCGACGGCTGGCACATGAGCTCCCATGCGCTGGCCCTGGGCCTGGCCTTCTTCGCCTACGTGGCGGCGCGCCGGCTCAAGGGTGACAAGCGTTTCGCCTTCGGCACCTGGAAGATCGAAGTGCTGGCCAGCTACAGCAGCGCCCTGCTGCTGATCGGCGTGGCGGCACTGATGTTGTTCGAATCGGTGCAACGGCTGATCAGCCCGTCGCCGATCCACTACACCCAGGCCATCGCCATCGCCGTGCTCGGCCTGCTGGTCAACCTGGTCTGCGCCTGGTTGCTCAAGGACGATCACCACCACCATCACGGCCATGGCCACGATCACCATGGCCACGACCACCACGGGCATGACGATCACCACCACGGCCACGACCTGAACCTGCGCGCCGCCTACCTGCATGTGCTGGCCGACGCCGCCACCTCGGTGCTGGCGATTCTCGCCCTGCTCGGCGGCAGCCTCTGGGGTGCCGCCTGGCTCGACCCGCTGATGGGCATCGTCGGTGCGGTGCTGGTGGCGGTCTGGGCGATCGGCCTGCTGCGCCAGAGCAGTCGCGTGCTGCTGGACGCCGAGATGGACGCCCCGGTGATCGTCGAGATACACGAGGCCATCGCCGCCGGCCCCTACCCCGCGCGGATCACCGACCTGCACCTGTGGCGCGTGGGCAAGGGCCAGTACGCCTGCATCCTCAGCCTGAGCACGAGCAGCGAGGCGCGCCCGGCCGACTTCAAGGTGCTGCTCGGCGTGCACGAGGAGTTGGTCCACGTGACCGTCGAGGTCAACCCGGCCTGACCCGCCCGGCGGCCTTTGACGCGGGCGGCCGGCTGCGGCCTAATGCACGCCCCGATAGCCGCCCGCGCCCCATGTCCGAGAAGCCGTTTTCCGCCGCCCAGCACCGCGCCAGCACCCTGCACCTGCCCGCCGGGCCCTGGTCCACGGTGCTCGACTGCCTGTGCGCGCACTTCCCGGCCATCTCCCGCGAGACCTGGCTGCAACGCATGGAACGCGGCCGCGTGCTGGACTCCAACGGCCAGGCGCTGGACGCCACCAGCGCCTACCGCGAAGGCCTGCGCGTGCACTACTTCCGCGAAGTGGTAGCGGAAGCGCCGATCCCCTTCGAGGAGCGCATCCTGCACGTCGACGAGCACCTGGTGGTGGCCGACAAGCCGCACTTCCTGCCGGTGACGCCGTCCGGGCAGTACGTCGAGCAAACCCTGCTGGCGCGCCTGGCGCGGCGCCTGGGCAATCCACTGCTGGTGCCGCTGCACCGCATCGACCGGCCGACCGCCGGGCTGGTGCTGTTCTCCGCCAACCCGGAGAGCCGCGCGGCGTACCAGGCGCTGTTCCGCGAGCGGCGCATGCACAAGCGCTACGAGGCCATCGCCCCGCCGTTGCCGCAGCTGGAATTCCCCCACGTGCGACGCAGCCGGCTGGTGGAGGGCGATCCCTTCATCGTCATGTGCGAGACCGAGGGCGCGATCAATAGCGAGACGCGCATCGAGGTGCTGGAGCGTCGCGAAGACTGGTGGCGCTACGCGCTCTATCCGGTGAGCGGCAAGCGCCACCAGCTGCGCGTGCACATGTCCGCGCTCGGCGCGGCCCTGCGCAACGACCCGCTTTATCCACAGCTGCTGCCGGAAGACCAGCGACGCAGCGACGACTATTCGCGGCCGCTGCAATTGCTCGCCCGCCACCTGGCCTTCGACGACCCGCTCAGCGGCGAGCCGCGGCAGTTCGAGAGCCAGTTGCAGCTGGACTGGTGAAACGGCGCTTCATCGATTCCATCAATAATCAAAAGCAGAAACATCCATTTCCGCCGATCCCCCCCGGCGCGGTTTCATAGCTCCGTCCCCCACTGACGGAACGCAAGGAGCCCGCCATGAGCTATACCGCGAAATCCTTCTCGGCCCTGGTCAACGCCCTGCTCGCCGCCGGCGTCACCCGCCCCGAACAAATGACCCGCCAGCCCTTCCGCAACGCGCAAGGCTACTGGTCGGCGGTGGTGCACGCATGAACACGCAATGGCTGAAACGCTCGACCCTGTTCGACGACAACACCTGGCTGTTCTACGTGCTGGCTGTCGCCTGGCTGCTCTGCTCGGGTATCTGAACCCCGACAGCCGAGCGGCCCTGCAGGCTCGGCATTCGTGCCGTGCGGTTCGCGAGCAAGCTCGCTCCTACGGGGACGAAAAAGCAAAAGGGCAGCCGAGGCTGCCCTTTGTTTACCGCGCTCTCGGCTACTTCTTCAGGCAGTTGCTCATGAACGCCTTGCGCTCGTCGCCCTTCAGGGCCTTTGCGCCAGCGTCCTTGTTGCACTGGGCCATTTTCTCCTGTTGCGGCGTCATCTTATTCGCCGCATCGGCGCCGCCACCCGCCTTCAGGCAGGTGCTCATGAAGGCCTTGCGCTCATCGCCCTTGAGCGACTTGGCCGTGGCGTCGGCGTTGCAGGTCTTCATCTTTTCCTGTTGCGCCGTATTGGCCGCGAAGCCCTGGGCGGAAAACAGCAGTGCGAGCATGAGCAGCGGAACGCGGATCTTGAACATGGAGAGGTCTCCCGGGCTATTGATCACTTTCTGAGCGTAGCCGCTTGTTACATTTGCGCGAGCCACGCCCCAGCATCCCGAACCTTCGTTGGCTACGTCCATGTGCCGCAGGCCAAAACGGGTTCCCCCGCAGCATCTGGCCGCTATAATCGCGCCTCCCCCGCCAGCCGCTACACTGCAATGCACAGCCTGCCGGGCGGCAGGAATCTCCAGAACCAGCAACAGGATCACCCGTGACCAAAGACGAACTGCGCGCGGAACTGCAGCGCCAGGAAGAACGCTACAAGGATGTCTACGGCGGAGAAGTCACCCTCTACGCCGCGCAACCCGACCCCGAGAAAAAGCCCTGGCGCAAGCGCCCCAATGTGCAGGACAAGGCCTTCGACCGCGAGCTGGACAAGATGCGCGTGGAGCGAGAGAAGGCGCAGCAGAAAGAAGCTGACTGAGCGCCGCGCCCGCGGGGCGGCCGCCTCGCGGGGTAGCCCGCCGGTGATTCGGACTGCGACCGGGCGTCGCGACTATTCGAGAATGCATTCAGCTTTTGGGCGATTCGCTATCGCTTCTGGCATAATCGCCGCCCCGTCCCGACCTGTCACATAAACTTCATGTTCGATCTCTTCAGCGGAATCGATTTCTGGGTAGGCGTCAGCCTTGTTCTGGCGCTGGCATTCGTCCTGGCCTTCGAGTTCATCAACGGCTTCCACGACACCGCCAACGCGGTGGCCACGGTTATCTACACCAAGGCCATGTCGCCCTACCGTGCGGTGATCCTCTCCGGCATTTTCAACTTCCTCGGCGTGCTGCTCGGCGGCGTCGGCGTGGCTTACGCCATCGTCCACCTGCTGCCTGTAGAGCTGCTGATCAACGTCAACAGCGGCCACGGCCTGGCCATGGTCTTCTCACTGTTGGCAGCGGCCATCGCCTGGAACCTCGGCACCTGGTACTTCGGCATCCCCTCGTCCAGCTCGCATACCCTGATCGGTTCGATCCTCGGCGTCGGCCTGGCCAACGCATTGATCACCGACGTGCCCATCGGGGCCGGGGTGAACTGGCAGAAGGCGATCGACATCGGCCTGTCGCTGATCTTCTCGCCGCTGGCCGGCTTCCTGGTCGCCGCGCTGCTGCTGATCGGCCTGAAGTGGCTGTATCCGCTGTCGAACATGCACAAGACGCCGGAAACCCGCCGCGAAGTCGACGAGAAGAAGCACCCGCCGTTCTGGAACCGCCTGGTGCTGGTGCTCTCGGCCATGACCGTGAGCTTCGTGCACGGCTCCAACGACGGCCAGAAAGGCATCGGCCTGATCATGCTGGTGCTGATCGGCATCGTCCCGGCCAAGTTCGTCCTCGACCTGAACAGCACCACCTACCAGATCGAGCGCACCCGTGACGCCGCCATCCACCTGGGCCAGTTCTACCAGCGCCACACCGACGTGCTCGGCGAGATGCTCGCCCTGGGTAAGGGCGACGGTAGCGAGATGCCCGACCTGTATCGTTGCGAGCCGAAGCAGACGGACGCGACCCTCAAGGGCCTGCTGAACGACATTCAAGGCATCTCCAGCTACACCGAGCTGTCTTCCGACGCCCGCGTTCAAGTGCGTCGCTACCTGCTTTGCCTGGATGACACTGCGAAGAAGGTTGGCAAACTCAGCAACCTGCCGGACCGCGAGAAGGCCGACCTGGAGAAGCTGCGCAAGGACCTGACCACCACCACCGAATACGCCCCCTTCTGGGTGATCATCGCGGTGGCCCTGGCGCTAGGCATCGGCACCATGGTCGGTTGGAAGCGCGTGGTACTTACCGTCGGCGAGAAGATCGGCAAGCAAGGCATGACCTACGCCCAGGGCATCAGCGCCCAGATCACCGCCACGGCGATGATCGGCATGGCCAACCTCTACAGCCTGCCGGTATCCACCACGCACGTGCTGTCCTCCGGCGTCGCCGGCACCATGGTCGCGAACCGCAGCGGCCTGCAGGGCGGCACCATCCGCAACATCGTGCTGGCCTGGGTGCTCACCCTGCCGGTGTCCATGGCCCTGGCGGCCGGGCTGTTCTGGCTGGCCTCGCGCTTCCTCTGATAGCGCGCTTCGCCTCCCCCACAACGCCTGCCTCGTGCAGGCGTTGTGCTTTTCAGGATGAGGAAAGCAGCGGCAGGCGGATGACGAAGCGCGCACCGCCGGCGAAGTTATCCACCGACAGGTTGCCGCCCATGTTGCGGATCAGGTCGAAGCTCACCGACAGCCCGAGCCCGGTCCCCTTGCCCGCCGGCTTGGTGGTGAAGAACGCCTCGAAGATGCGCTCCTGCAATGCCGGGTCGATGCCGCCGGCGTTGTCGCGCACGTGCAGCTCCAGCCAGCCGGGTTCGGCGCAGGCGACCTGGCTCACGCCGATCCACCGTGCCCCCTCCTCCTCGCGTCCCAGCAACGCATCGCGGGCGTTGGCCAGCAGGTTGATCAGCACCTGTTCGAGCTGGTCGGCGAAACCGTTGACCTGGAAGCGCTGCCCCGGCGGCTGCAGCTCCAGGGTGATGCCCTGCTGCGCCAGGTTCTCGCCCAGCAGCTGCTGGGCTTCCTCGCAGGCGTGGAAGGGATCGAAGGGCGCCATGTCCAGCTCCGAGCGGCGACTGAAGACGCCCATGTGGCTGATCACCCGGTTCAAGCGGTCGATCTGAGCGTCCGCGCGGGTCAGCTTCTCGTTCAGGTACTGCGCGTCGTCCGGGCGCTGCCGCGCATTGAACAGCGCCATGCGCATGACGTGCAGCGGCTGCTTCATCTCATGGGCCATGCCGCTGACCATCTCGCCCAGGCTGGCCATCTTGGCGCCCTGCGCCAGCTGCTGCTGCGCACGCCGCACGGCGGTGTTGTCGCTGGCCACCACCTGCACTTCGCGCACCCGGCCCTGATCGTCGAAGAGCAGGCGGTCGCTCCACACCAGCCAGCGGAACTGCTGGCCGGGCATTTCGAAACGCAGCTCCCAGGACGCCTCGGCGTTCCCCGCCGACGCACCGACCAAGCGCGCGCGCAGGGCGTTGCAATCGTGCTCGGCCAGCCAGTGATCGAGGCGCCGGCCCAGCAACGCCTGCACCGGTTCGCCGAGAAAGTCCGCGAGGGTGCGGTTGACGAAGGTCAGCTCCAGATCCGTGGAGTAACGGCAGATCAGCGCGGGGGAGTCCTCCACCAACACGCGGTAGCGCTCTTCACTGGCGGCGATAAGCTCCGCCGCCTGGTGCCTTTCGGTGACATCCAGCCACAGGCCGACCGCCTCGCGCGGCATGCCCTGGGCGTCGCGCAACAACTTGGCCTCGTCGTACAGCCAGTGCCATTGCCCGGCGCCGTCGCGCATCCGGTATTCGGCCTGCACGCGCCCTTCGCGCAGCAGCTCGCGGCCGCGCTCGAGGAACAGGTCCAGGTCATCGGCATGGACCCGCTCGGCCAACGCCTGCCAGCTCTGCGCCTGCAGGTCGAGGCCCAGCAGGTTGCCGGCGCTCTCGCTGTAGAACTCGGGAATCAGGTGGCCCTCCTCGACGCGCTGCACGTAGATCACCACCGGCGCGCTGTCGATCAGGCTGCGCAGCCGCGCGTGGGCGGCCATGGCTTTCTGTTCCTGCTCCTTGCCTTCGCTGATGTCCAGCAGCACGCCATTGAGCACGGCGTCTTCATCGCGGCCCTGCATCCGCCCTTGCAGGCGCATCCAGCGGCGCACGCCGGCGCCGCTTTCAGGGCGCAGACGCAGCACCTGCTCCAGCACGGCGCCAGGGGCCAGCTTGCGCAGGCGCAGCGCCAGCTCGTCGGCATCCGCCGGATGCAGGCGCTGCAACAGGTCGTCGAGCGCCAGTTGGGTCTGCCCGGCGGGCAGGCCCAGGCTGCCCGCCACCGCCGACGACAGCTCGAACTGCGCGCGGTCCGGGCGAAAGCGCCACCAGCCGCCGCCGACCATGTCCTGCAGCAGGCTCAGCTTGCGGTTGTCGTCGCGCAGCAGGTCGCGGTTCAGGCGTTCGAGGACCTGGTTGGCCAGCTGTTCCGCCAGATGCTGCCAGTCACCCGGCGACGGCCCCGAGAGCCGCGCCTCGTACACCAGCGGCTCACCCAGCAGGCACGCCAGTTGTCCGCCGCGGGTCAACGCCGGCACCGCCAGCACCTGCTCGCTGCAGAGCGCGTCGAGCAGCGCGGAACGGCCATCGGCCACGTTCAGCAGCGTGCTGACGGAGAGACCGCGCAGTTCCCCGTCGGGCAGCTCCAGTCCTTGGCGCAGCAGGCTGTCGGCGCCTGCGCGGACGAAACAGGCGAATACCCTGGCGCGCCCCGTTTCCCCGGACAGCAGCAAAGCCATGGCGCGCATGCCATAGCTCGTGGCGAACGACTCCAGCACCTCGCTCACCGCCTCCGGCAGACGCGCCGGCGTGACGTGGCGCAGGCGCGACAGCAGCAGCTTGCTCAGGTTGAGGCAATGCAGTTTGTGTTCCTGGGTTTCGGTCTGCCAGTTGAGATCGGAAATGTCCGTGCCGACCAGCAGGTAATGGTCGTTGTCCTGGGCGATGCCCTGCACGCGGCAGACCAGCGGGAAGTCGCCGACGCTGCGCAGCAGCAGGTCCACTCGCTCGCCCCGGCGCAGCCCGCCGAACGACTGCTCGTTGCCGGCGCGCCGTTCCAGGTAGTCGCCCAGCGGCCGCGGCCCGCCTTCCGCCGGCCGCTGCAGACGATGCGCCTCGCGCCCGCCGATGCGCAGCACCCGGTCGCCGCCGTCCACTTCGAGGCAGATATCCCAGTGCGCGACCTTCGGTGCCCAGAGTTCTTCACGCGCGTCTATGGGCCGCCAGAGGGGTACGGACGAGTGCGACTCCTGCGCCGACTCGTCGTTCCCCGAAGCGCTACCACCGGCGATGCTGCGGATGAAGTCGAACATGCCGTCGCTCACAGCAGCAGGCTCGCCTGGCCCTGCAGCACCGCAGGCAGGCGCGGCACCGTGCCGATTCCCGGCAGGGTCAGCACCGGCACCACGGGGGAGTTGCCGGAGGGATAGCGGACGCAGACCGTGATCCGCGTGAAGTTGCCTTCGGTGACCGGCGTAGCCATGTAGTTGCCGCCGTTGCAGCCGGTGTACCAGCTGGCCGGCATCCAGCTCAGCCGATCGGCCACCGCCTGGCTCACCGTGCTCTGCAGCGCCGCCTCGTACTGCGCGCTGGTCAGCGAACTGTTCACCGATACCGCCACGCGCGCGCCAACTGCCGCAGCGTCGTTGAACGACTGCAGCATCAGCAGCGGAACGCAGTAGGCGAGCAAACCGTAGAGGATGGCGAAGAAGAGGATGAATACCGCGGCGAACTCGATGGCGATCGCACCGCCCTGCCGCCTGCCCAGACCAGATCCGCCCATTGCATCCACTCCTGTGAAAGACGGAAAAACCTGATTGAACGCTCGAACAGTTTCGAGCGAAAAGCACTTCCCGCATAAAGTCGTGCCAAACTTTCGCGCCTGATGACTAATACTAGTTATGTTGTGGGAGTCGGCATCCCGACAAAAAGTATTAATTCCTTTTGGCTATTCATGAACAACTCTCTTATATACATCCAGCCGATCATCGTTCTCTGGCTGATGCTCGCCGCCTACCAGGACGTGCGCCGGCGCCGGGTCAGCAACCTGCTGACCCTCGGCGGCGGCGCCCTCGCCGCCCTCTGGCTGATCCTCGAACACCGGAGCCTGACCGGCCACAGCGTGCCCGCGGCCCTGCTGGCAGCGGTCCTGGCGCTGCTGCTGACAGTGCCCGGCTACCTGCTCGGCAAGCTCGGCGCAGCCGACGTCAAGCTGCTCCCGGCGCTGGGCCTGGCCACCGGCCCGCAGACGCTGATGAACACCTTCGCCCTGGCCTGCCTGGTCACGGTGCTGCTGATGCTCAGCAGCCGCTCGCTACTGCGCAATGCGAATATTTCCCAACCCATCGCGCGGCATTTAAGAAGCATTAGCGTCGGAAACTCGAAACCCTTCCCCTTCATCTTCGCGCTATTCGTCGGATATCTGCTCGATCTGTTGTTCATCAGTAAATTCCTTTACTGACTTGCCGACTACCTAACTTAGGAACTATATGCTTTGGGCTAATACCGTGAGCAAGCCAAGGCAAAAGTTTCGTCATACCGGTAATTCGCCCCGGCAGTAACCATAAAAAAGAAAATACAAAGGCTAGATGGCAAGGAGCGTGCAGCCATGGACAAGAACGTGCATCGTCGTTTCGCGGTGCTGGTTATCGACGACGAGCCGCAGGTCACCAGCGAACTCTGCGAGTTGCTGGAGAATCAGGGATACCGCTGCATCGGCAGCAACGACCGGGACAGCGCGCTGGAGAAGTTCCGCGCCGACCAGGGCATCGGCCTGGTCATCTGCGACCTTGGCCTGGGCACCGACAACGGCATTCGTGTCGTCGAGGCACTCAAGGAAGCCGCGGGTGCCGGGCGCCTGTTCGAGGTGGTGATCCTCACCGGGCAGAAGGGCAGCCAGGAAGTCATCGACGCCATGCGCGTAGGCGCCGCCGACTACTACCAGAAACCGGTGTCGCCCCAGGAGCTGCTGCAGGGCCTGGAGCGCCTGGAACAGCGCCTGCACGAACGCACCCGCAACCAGCTCAGCCTCAGCCACGTGAACCAGCGCCTGGAATACCTGGCCGAGTCGCTGAACTCCATCTCGCGGGACATCCACAAGATCAAGTACGAAGTGCACGGCAACCAGCCCGGCGCGCTGCGTCCGGAGGCCGACGACCTCGCCGCCAGCCTGCCGCTGGAAAGCGCCGGCGAAATCGCTCCCGAGCCGATCAACAACCCGCTGTTCAGCAAGCTCTCGCCACGCCAGCAAGCGGTGGCGCGCCTGGTCAGCAAGGGCATGACCAACTACCAGATCGCCTACGAGCTGGGCATCACCGAAAACACCGTGAAGCTCTACGTCTCCCAGGTGCTGCGCCTGATGCACATGCACAACCGCACCCAACTGGCCCTGGCGCTCTCCCCCAGCAACAGCCAGAGCAGCCGCGCGGTTCACTGACGCTTTTTCCTCGAAGGCGCGACCATTTTCTTGGTCGCGCCTTTTTCTATTGCTCAGATCAGCAGTTGGGCGCCGGCGGTCTGCACGTCGATCAGGCGCACATCGAGGATGCCGGTCTGGATGCCGAGCAGCTTGAGCAGCGGGTCGATGATTGCATTGCCTAGCGCGGTGATGACGCTTCCCAGCGCATCGGTAAGCAGCGCGCCCAGGTCGGCCACGGAATTGACCACTCCCCCCACCACGCCATTCAGCAACTGCCCCAGCGGACAGAGCAGCCAACCGATCAGCGGCAGTTCGCACTTTTGTCCGTTGGGCGTCAGGGTGACCGAAATCTTCAAGTTGTTGGACAAGCTGGTAAGGCCCGCTCCCAGCGAGCTCCCCAACGGGCTCTGAACCGTCTGCACGGCACTGGGCAGATCGTCCGGCGAGTCGACCAGGAAAGTCAGCGGCTGCTCACCCGGAACGGCGACGGCAACGGTGGCATTGCTGGTATTGACGGTGGCAGTCGCCAGATAGGAGGTGCCGTTGCCGAGCAGGCCCAGCGTGAGGTTGCTGATGGTCAAAGACGCCACTCCGGGCTGCGCCTTGACGTTGACTGTCACCGGCCGCCCCACCCCACCGCACTGGATGCTGTCCAGCGCCGCGTAGCCCTGGGCAACCGTCGCCCCCAGGTTGATGTGCGCTACCACCAGATGCAGGTTCAGCAGATCGATGTCCGCCTTCACATTAAGCGCCACCTGTACCGATGTGGCCTTGGTCCGCCAATTGCCCCCGGCATCCTTGCCCGGATAGCCGATGGCGATCTGCGGCGGGCTGATTACCGTCAGCCCCAGCGTCACCGAACCGATCACCCCACTCAGCCCAGCCAGGCTGGTGACGTCCAGCGTCAGCGCATGGTTCTTGTTCGCCACCAGCGCCGTGGCCATCAGCAGATCCATGAGGTTCACGTCCGCCCCCATCGCCGCGTCGCGGGCGCTGTCCGGCGCCACCACGCTGAGGATCTGGTCCAGTGTCAGGTTGGCGGTAGGAACGCTGATCGAAGCCAGCGAGCTGCGCAGCAGCGCCGTATTCACCCCTGCCACCTGCGAGGCATCGGCCGCATCGACCATGGCGGTCAGCAGCTGCGCGACGCTGACGTTCGCACCGAGCAGGCTGTCCACCGAACCCAGGTCCAGGCTCACCCCGGCAGCCTGCAACTGCTGCCCCAGGGACAACAGACTGATGTTGGCGCCGGCGATGCCCTGGTAGGTCACCACGTCGAGCGACAGGCTCGTCCCCAGCAGGCCGCCGAGTAGCGCGTTGAGCAGCGGCGAGTTGGAGCTGTCCAGGCGCAGCAGCCCGCTTCCGGCGGAAAGCGCACCCAACGCCTCGCGCCGCGCCACTGCCGTGGCGCTCAGGGTGGTGGTCGTCGAGACGTTGGCGCCGAACACCTTGGCCACGTTGAGGATCAGGCTGGAAGCCACTGTGCGGTCGGCCACCACGCGCACCGAGTCGTTCCACTGCCCTCCCGGGCTGAACTGCCGGCGCGTGTTGCTGGCATCGAAGTTCACATCGCCAAGCGTCGCGACCAGCGTGCCGTCAGCGGGAAAGCCGTTCTTCTGCGCACTGGCCTGGGCGAAGGCCTGCACCCCGCCGGCGCTCTGCACGCCGCACAGGCCGCTTTGCGCGGCGGTCTCCATGGCCGACATGTCGGCCACCCGCTGCAGCTTGCGCTTCTCCAGGTAAAGGCGACCGGTATCCACCACCAGCGCCAGGCACACCAGCGACAGCAACAGGGTTGCCGCCGCCATGATGCCGATGGCACCGCGCTGCCGGGTACGGTACATGGGGGACTCCTCGACGTCGGGCCGTCACTTGCTGCCGGTGCTGAAGTCCTGATAGTTGCTTTGCAGGTACTCGGGAATCGGGTGGGTGTAGCCCTTCAGGTAACGCTGGTAGGCACGATCGCGCTCCGCCGGCGTCGCACTCTGCTTGTTGGCCGAGGCCACCTGGCCGCTGCGCTGCAGCTCCATCCAGTGGTCGATCTCCGCCTGGTCGTAGGCGCTGGTCCCCGGCTGCGGCCGTGGCTCGGCCGCCTGCAGGGCCAGCGGGCAGAGCAGCAGCAGGCCGCTCAGGATCATCCCTTTCATCGTCATTCTCCCCGGCCCGCTCGCGGACCTTCTCAGTGCGCCTTGACCAGCAGCCCGGCGTCGCGCGCCTCGGCTTCCGCGTCCTTGACCAATGCGGGCGGCAGTGGCCGCGCCGGTTGCGCCTCGACCTGCACCACGCCTTCGGCGGCGACCGGATGTGTCGGCGCACCGGGGCGCAGGGCGTCGGCGCGGGAATGCGCCTGGCGGACCTGGTCGTCGGACAGGTGCGCCTTGTCGATCAGCGCCGCCGCCTGGCTGTCCTCGCCTTCGAGGAACAACAGGCTGAGCAGGTTGGTCGCCGGCAGCTTGTCCCCCTCGTTGAGCTCGACCGCCGTGAGGAATTCGAAACGCGCCCCCTCGCGGTCGCCCTTGCGCAGCAAGACCACGCCAAGGTCGTTGCGGATCAGGCCATCGGTCGGCTGCAGCCGCGCGGCTTCACGCATCTCGCGTTCGGCCTCGGCCAGGTGGCCATCGCGCAGGGCGATCTGCCCCAGGCCGTGGTGCGCCTCGCCGGCCTTGCAGCTGTCGAGCAGCCCCTGGTACAGCGCCTTGGCCTTGGGACTGCCGATGCGGCGCAGGGCGACAGCCTTGCTCTCGCGCACATCGAGCAGCTGCGGCGGCATGGTTTCCAGGTTGGCCAATGCGGCATGCAGGCGGCCGTCCTTGAGCATGTCGCGGGCCATGTCCAGCTGCAGCTGTTGCGCCTGGCTCAAGTGTTCGTCGCAACTCTGCCCCACCGTCGGCCCCGCGCCCGGCAGGTTGGCGCAGCCCCCCAGGAACAGGACGGACAGTCCCAGCACACTCAGCCTCTTCATTTGATTCCCCCCAGTGCCTTGGTGATCGCCATGAACCCCGGCCCGGCGAGGATGATCAGCAGCGCCGGGAACAGCAGCGCCATCATCACCATGCTCATCTTCGCCGAGAGCTTGCTGATCTTTTCCTGCAGCGAGGTCAGGCGCCGGTCTTCGAACAGTTCCTTGAGCGTCTGCAGCGACGCCCGCGCGCTGCCGCCCTGGCGCAGCATCTGGCGCAGCACGGTGCAGCAATCGGACAGTTCGGCCACCTGCAGGCGCCGGGCGAGCTGGTCGAGCTCTTCGGCCAGGTCCAGGCCGCTGTCGGCATGCTGCAGCACCGTCGCCAGCTCCTCGGTCAGCACCGGGACGATGCTTCGGCCCTCCAGCTGCACCACGCGCAAGGTCTGCTCCACGGTGAGGCCGGCGTCGAACAGGATGCGGATCAGCTGGATGAACAGGATCACTTCCTCCGACAGCTTCTGGCAGCGCTTGGCCGCCAGGTGCGCGAGGACCCGCTTGGGCAGCAGGAAGCCGATGCCGGAGGCGAAGGCGAGCGGCAGCAGCAGCGACTGCGGCGGCCGTGCCTGGATGATCCCGAACAGCGCCACCAGCGCGCAGAACAACAGCGGCAGGCTCACTTGCAGGGTCTGGTAGAGGCTGCGCGGCAGGGTGCCGTTCCAGCCGGCGCGCGCCAGCAGTTCGCGCACTTCCTGGTCGCGCAGGCGCAGGCGGCGGCCCAGGCCGCTGCCGCTGACGCGCTCGAGCAATTCGCTGCCCCAGCGACCGGCCCCCGGCTGCATAGCGCCGCCCAGGCGCTGCTCGATCAGGCGCTGCTCGCGGTTGGCCGCGCGGCTCTGCGACACCGCCAGGGTCAGCGCGGCGAGGAGCAGAAGCACGGCCAGCGCCACGTACCAGGATGCGTCCATGTCCCTCTCCTATACGCTCTTCAACATGCGCCACAGCAGGAAACAGCCGAGCAGCTGCAGCCCCAGCGAGGTCAGCAGCATCCAGCGGCCGACAGGGTCGGTCCACATGGTCATCAGGTAGCCCGGATTCGCCGCCAGGATGTAGCCGCCCAGGCCCACCGGCAGCACCGCCAGGACCACAGCGCTCAGCCGCGTTTCGCCGGTCATGGCATGCAGCTGGCGGGAAATCTTCTCGCGCTCGTGGATGACCTTGATGATGTTGTCCAGCAGCTCGGTGGTGTTGCCGCCGTAGCGGTAGTTCACCGAAACGCCTAGGGCGAGGATGTGCAGTTCGTCGACCGCATAGAGGTCGGCGATCTCCTGCAGCGCCTCGGGCAGGCTGATGCCCAGCTGCACGTGGTTGTTGACCCGCGCAAAGATTTCCCGCAGCGGCACCTCGGCGCCGGCCACTGCCTGCTCCAGCGCGTCGCCCAGGGTGCGGCCGGCGTGCAGGCTGCGCACCACCTGATCGAGAAACCTCGGCATCTGCCGGATCATGCGCTGCAGGCGCCGGCGGTAGAGCAGGTTGAGCAGGCCGCTGAACAGCGTCAGTACCAGCAACAGCGCCAGCAGCGCGCCAATCACATTGCCCAGGCGAAAGGCCACGGCAGCCAGCAATACCGCGACCACTCCGACACCCAGCAGCCACTTGCGCATATCGACGATGCCAGCGCGACGCATGCGCTTGGCCAACCAGTGCTGGCTGCGTTGCCGGACGGCGGTGCTTTCGGCTGTCGCCGGCCCCGACTGCAGGCGCATGACCACCTGTTCGTTGTGCCGCGCGCGCATGCCCAGGCCCGCGAGCAGGAAGGCAAGGCCTACCAGCGCCAGGCTGGCCGTCAGCAGCACCGCAGCGCCGGCGCTCATGCCGACACCTGGCGGAACTTCAACCCGGACGGCCCGCCGGTGCGGACGAACTGGCCGGTGCCGCGGCGATCCAGGCTGAACAGCGAGTTGGTGACATAGATGCCGTCGCGCACTTCCAGCACTTCCAGCACTTCGCTGATGCAGCGCCGGCCGTTGGCCTGGCGGGTGATCTGCACGACTATGTCCAGCGCCGCGCAGATCATCTGCCGCAGAGTGCTTTCCGGCACCTTGTGCCCGGTCAGGCCAACCAGCATTTCCATGCGCAGCAGCGAGTCCATCGCCGAGTTGGCGTGCACCGTGCTCATCGAACCGTCGTGGCCGGTGTTCATCGCCTGCAGTACGTCGAGCACTTCGACGCCGCGGATCTCGCCGAGAATGATGCGGTCCGGGCGCATACGCAGGGCGTTGCGGATCAGGTCGCGGGCAGTCACCTCGCCATAGCCCTCCGCATTCGGCGGCCGGGTCTCCAGGCGCACCACGTGGTCGTGGCCCAGCTGCAGCTCGGCGGTGTCCTCGATGGTGACGATGCGCTCGCGCTCGTCGATGAAACTGCTCAGCACGTTCAGCAGCGTGGTCTTGCCGGTGCCGGTGCCGCCGCTGATGAGGATGTTGCAGCGGTTCTCCACGGCCTGGCGGAGGAAGCCCAGCAGCGCCTCGTCGACGCTCTGGTAGGCCAGCAGGTCGGCGCTCTGCAGCAGCTCCTTGCTGAACTTGCGGATGGAGATGCACGGGCCGTCCAGCGCCACCGGTGGAATGATCGCGTTCACCCGGCTGCCGTCGGGCAGGCGTGCGTCGACCATCGGGCTGGACTCGTCCAGGCGCCGGCCCAGCGGCGCGAGGATGCGCTGGATGACGCGCTGCACATGGTGGTCGTCGATGAAGCGCAGGTCGCTCTGGTACAGCCGGCCCTGGTGCTCGACGAACACCCGGTCCGGGCCGTTGACCAGGATCTCGCTGATGCCCGGGTCGCGCAGGAGGATCTCCAGCGGGCCGAAGCCGGTGAGCTCGTCGACCACCTCCTCGGCGAGGCGGTCCAGCTCGTAGCGGGAGATCGCCAACTGGCGCCGCGCGGCGTATTCGCAGACCTTCTCGGAGACGTACTGGGCCACTGCCGGGCGCGCGCCCTCCAGCAGGTTCATGCCGTCTTCGTCGATCTCGTCGATGATGTAGCGGTGCAGGCGCATCTTCAGCGCCTGCATCTCCTGGTCGTGCTTGCTGGCGAAGCCGCCGGCGCCGGTCGCGTAGCTCATGAGCGCACCGCCCGCGGCCAGCCGAGCCAGGCGAAGCGCTTGCGCCGCTCGCCGTTGGCCACGCCGAGCGCATCGGCCATGTCGCGCAGCTTCACCGCCAGCGGATCGCGCGGAGCGATCTCGAACAGGCTGCGGCCGAGGTTCTTCGCCCGCAGGCGCGCCTCGGCCGAGGCCGGCAGCACGCCAAAGGGCTCCAGGCCGAACATCCGGCACAGCGCCTGCTGGTCCGGCGGTACGGCCGGCAGGTAACGCTCTATCAGCAGCTCGATGCGCGGCAGCACCTGGTTGCGCTCACGCAAACGGCGCAGGCGTTCCATGCCTTTCTTGCACGACGGCACGCTCTGGTCGACCAGCCAGAGCACCCGGCTGGCCTGCTGCAGCAATTGGCTGCTGAGCTCCCCTTCGGCAGCGCCGGTGAGGTTGATCAGCACGTGGCTGAACGCGCTTCGCAGGCTGCCCAGCAGCAGATACAGCTCGGCGGTGCTGACCCGCTCCAGCACACCGGGTTCGTCGGAAAGGCTGAGCACGCGCAGGCCGGACTCGTGGCGGGTGAAGGCGCTGTCGATCAGGGTCTGGTCGAGGCGACGCAAATTGCGCATCGCATCGGAGAAGTTGAAGGCCGACTCCATGCCGAGGATTGCCAGGGCCTCGCCGGCGGGCTGGCCGATATCCACCAGCAGCACCTGGTTTTCCGGCTGCGATTGCAGGGCCAGCGCCAGGTGCAAGGCGACGAAGGCGCCATCGGCATCGGGCCGGGCGCTCACCAGGCTGTACAGCTCGCCCTGGCGTGCGGCACTGACCGGCACGCTCGGCATGCGCCCGCCGAGACGGCGAATCAGCCCGCTCAGCTCGCTGGCGCGGGCGCCGTAGGTGACGAAGTCGCGGGCGCCGGCGCGCATCGCCGCCAGTACCAATTGGTTGTCCAGGCCGTCGCCGACGGCCACCACCGAGAGCATCGGGCGCGCCGACACCAGCCCCTCGACCAGGGCGCTATGCACCACCAGGTTGGCTTTGCTCAGGCTGATGAAGAGCACGCTGGAAGCGGTCACATCGAGCAGCGCGAGCAGCTCCTCCAGGGTACCGCTGCCGGCGGCGATCACCTGGCCGCTGCTGGCCAGGCTGCTCTGCAGCCACTCCAGCTCTCCGGCGTGTTCGGTCAGGGCGACAAAGGTCTGGCTCATGCTGGTGCTCCTGCTCTGCCCCGACGCCGAGCCGGCGGCGGGACGACTTACCGGATCCCCGGCCATCACTCGGACATCCCGCTGCTGCTGCCGCGACCGTCGAACTTGCCGTTCTCGAGGAAGTAGAACTCGCCGAAACCGGGATCGTATTTGCGCAGGCCCTCGCCCGGCAGCTTCGGCAGGCTGGCATTGGCGGCCAGCGGCTGTACCAGGTGCGGGGTGACCACCATCAGCAGTTCGCGGTCGTCCTTGCTCAGCTGCGAGGAGCGGAAGAACGCGCCGATCACCGGCAGGTTGCCCAGGCCGGGGAACTTGTCGACGTTGCTGAGCGTGTTGCTGCTGACCAGGCCGCTGATCACGAAGCTCTCGCCGTCGCCGAGGATCACGTTGGTGTCGGTGCGCCGCACGTTCAGCGCCGGAACCGAGATGCCGGCGGTCTTGATGCCGGCGGTGAAGTCCAGCTCGCTGACTTCCGGCGCCACCTTCAAAGCGATGCGCCCGCTGCCCATCACCGTCGGCGTCAGGGTCAGGCGCACGCCGTATTCCTTGTATTCGATGGTGATGTTGTTGTTATCGCCGTTGGGCACCGGAATCGGGTATTCGCCGCCGGCCAGGAAGGACGCGCTCTGCCCGCTGGTGGCGACCAGGCTCGGGCGCGCCAGGGTGTAGGCGAAGCCGCTGCCTTCGAGCATATTGAGAAAGCCCAGCACCTTGCTGCTGCCGCCGCCCCAGATGATGTTGAAGCCGCTGCCGCTACCACCGAAGTTGCCGCTCACGCTGCCGTCTTGGCCGACGCCGATGCCATCGAGGCTGCCCGGCGAGCCGAACACGAAGAGGTTGGAGCCGCGCCGCACCAGCGAGGTGCTGGCCTGCTTGAGCTTGGTCCGGCTGACCTCGACGAAGCGGATGTCGGTCTGCACCTGGTTGGCCAGGGGTGCGCCGGCCGTGTCCGCCGCCGCGGCGACATCGGCCAAGGCGCGCGGCGCGACACGCACCTGGGCGCGCAATGGGTCGCCAGGGCAACCGCTCCATACCAGCAGGCTGGTATCACCTTGCGCCTTGCCGGTGAGCAGGAAACTGCGTTTGTCGAGCAGTTGCACGTCGGCGACCTGCGGATCGCCGATGGCCAGGCGCTTGATCGGCAGCGGCAGCTGCTGGTCGCGCTGGCCGCCCTGCTCCACGTCCAGAACCAGCTTCTGCAACATCAGACCGGCGCAGGCACTGGGCGCGGCTTGCGCCGAGACCAGCGTGGACAGCGCCAGCATTCCCCCCAGACACACGCCAAGCCGGTCGATACGCCGCTTGGCCTGCACTCCCCGAACCATGGCACTACTCCCTGCAGAGAGACTTCTCAAGGCGCTTCATGCGTCACTTTGCTGCCGCGATACACCACCACGCCGCTCACCGCCGACGGCGCGATCTCACGTCGAGTGGCCTGCGGTTTCGCCGGCGCGCGCCGGCCGAGCAATTGATCGAGGCTGATCGGCTCGCTGCCCGCCGGGTTCAGCGAGGCGTGTAGATAGCGACCTTCCTGATCCTTCTCGTAGAGCTGCTCGTCCTTGCTGCGCACGGCCAGGCGCAGCGAGCCGGCCTGGCTGGCCAGCATCAGCCGCGCGACCGACTCGGCCGGCACCGCCAGCACGGCGGTACGCGGCACCTTGTGTTCTTTCTGCTTGTCGTCCTTGCCGTCGGCGGTCTGGTGCGCCTGGCCGTCATTGGCCACCGCGATCTGCTCGCCATAGGTCAGCACGCGCACGCCAGGCAGCACGACCTGGGCGCTGAGGTCGCGCGTGCCGTTGCTCTGGTCGGCGACGAAGAGCATCACGTCGACGTAGTCGCCCGGCAGCACGAAGCCGCCGCCGCCGATGACCTCATCGACCGCGATGGCCATGGCCCGCTCGTCCGGGCGGATGGTCCGCGCCAGCGGCCCGCCGGGCTCGGTGACTGCGGCGGAAAGGATGCTGCCGGCCGGCACCGCTACCCAGACGCGCTGGCCGACCACCGCGTCGATCTTGGCGAAACTGCCGGCGGGCGCGGTCTGCAGGTACTCCAGGCGCAGGTCTTTCGCGGTAAGCACGGCGAGCGCCGGCAGGTCGTGGGTCACTATCACCACAGGGGTGCGCTGCAGCTTGTCGACTTCGGCGGGAATCACAGCGGCGGGCGTTTCGCTGCTGGCGACCGGTTTGGCCGGCTTGCTCAGGGAAACCCCGACATAGCCGACGACGACAGCCCCGACCAACAACAACCCGGCAAAAACCATCAGCACCTTGCTATTCATGGCTACTTCCTTGCACAGCGTCGGGAATTCAGGAGTTCGAACAAACGCAGCAACCGGTACGCGGTCAGCAAACTTTCGATCGGCGACTTAGCTTTTCATCGACCGCTGCCGCCTCATGTTTAATAACTATTCCCGATAACAGGAAATTCTTTGTTACGCCTCAGAATCTAGCTGGTGGACAATGACCGTCAAACCCTTTGATGGCCATTTGCCTAGAGAATTTGGAACTATATCCAAAGGATTAATCCGTCCGTGCTAATTACATTTGACCGCTTGCATTCGTTCGCGCTGCGCCTAGCCTGACCACGTATTCGGGGCATCCGCCCTGGGTGTGGGACGGGCAAGGAGCTACGGCCATGAACTTTAAAGATTTCTCGTTGAATGTTTATTGCAAAGTCAAAGCACTCGCCAAAGACAAAGAAGGCGCCACCGCCATCGAATACGCAGTCATCGCCGGGCTAATTGTCGTTGCAATCGTCGGCACACTTCAGGTGCTCGGCCCGCAACTTAACGGAATATTCGAACAGATCTCCGCTGCACTTCCGTAAGTCCGGAAAAAATTAGCAGCGCAACTTTCACCAAGTATTTCCCTGCTTTTTCCTGATAACGCAGACCACCCGCGCGGTGGCCTGCGTTGTCGCGCCAGCTTTTTCACGCCATTAAATCGCCATCTGCGCTAAAGCCCGCGCCAGAGCGGCCGATACATCCTGCCCACTCGTTCCATCTGCAGGATGCTTTGCCCATGCTTCGCTCGCTGTCCTTCGCCAAGAAGATCCTTCTGGCGGCCTCCCTCGTGGTCATCTTCGCCTTCGCCTGCTTCATCCTCTTCAACGACTTCCGCCAGCGCGAGGCGATCCACGCCGATACCGAATCGACCCTGAACCAGCTCGGCGCCCTCACCGCCAGCAACATCCAGAGCTGGCTGGAAGGCCGCATCCACCTGGTGGAAATGGAAACCGCGCTGCTCGCGGCAAGCGATGGCAGCGCCGAACAGATCCACCGCGTGCTGGCGCAGGACGTGTTCCAGAAGAACTTCGACGACATGTTCATCGGCGAGGCCGCCACCGGCGTCTTCCGGACCATCCCCGACGAGACCATGCCGCCCGGCTACGATCCGCGCCAGCGCGGCTGGTACAAGGACGCCGTGGCCGCCGGCCAGCTGATCGTCACCGAGCCCTTCCTCGACGCCGGCACCAAGCAGCCGATCCTCGCCATGTCCAAGCCGATCATGCGCAATGGCCAACTGTTCGGCGTGGCCGCCGGCGACATGAAGCTGGGGTCCATCACCGCGATCATCAACTCGCTGAAGTTCGAGGGTCATGGCTATGCCTTCCTGGTCAGCGACGCCGGCAAGATCCTCCTGCACCCGGACAGCGCCCAGGTGTTCAAGAACCTCGCCGAGGTCTACCCGCAGGGAGCGCCCCAGGTTCGCGCCGGCATGCAGGAAGTCGAGTTCAACGGCAAGACCCAGCTGGTCTCCATGACCCGCGTCGAGGGCCTGCCGGGCGTCAACTGGTACGTCGCCCTGGTGCTCGACAAGAACGCCGCCTACGCCATGCTCAGCGACTTCCGCACCTCGGCGATGATCGCCACGGTGATCGCCATCGTCGCCATCATCTTCCTGCTCGGCATGCTGATCCGCGTGCTGATGCAACCGCTGACCGCCATGGGCCGCGCCATGCAGGACATCGCCCAGGGCGAAGGCGACCTGACAAAGCGCCTGAGCGTCGCCAGCAATGACGAGTTCGGCACCCTGGCCAACGCCTTCAACCGCTTTGTCGAGCGCATCCACGAATCCATCCGCGAAGTGGCCAGCACCGCCCGCCAGCTGCATGACGTCTCGCAGTTGGTGGTCAACGCCTCCAACTCCTCCATGGCCAACTCTGACGAGCAGGCGACCCGCACCAACAGCGTCGCCGCCGCGATCAACGAACTGGGCGCCGCCGCCCAGGAGATCGCGCGCAACGCCGCCGATGCCTCGCACCACGCCAGCGACGCCAGCAACCAGGCCGGCGACGGTCGCCAGGTGGTCGAGCAGAGCATCAGCGCGATGAACCTGCTGTCCGAGAAGATCAGCTACGCCAGCGCCCACATCGAAACGCTGAACAGCCGCACGGTGAACATCGGGCAGATCCTCGAAGTCATCAAAGGCATCTCCGAACAGACCAATCTGCTGGCCCTCAACGCCGCCATCGAGGCCGCCCGTGCCGGCGAAGCAGGCCGCGGCTTCGCCGTGGTGGCCGACGAGGTCCGCAACCTGGCGCACCGCGCTCAGGAATCGGCCCAGCAGATCCAGGGCATGATCGAGGAACTGCAGGTCGGCGCCAGCGAGGCGGTGACCACCATGACCGAGAGCCAGCGCTACAGCCAGGAAAGCGTGGAAATCGCCAACCGCGCCGGCCAGCGTCTGGCCAGTGTCACCGGCCGGATCAGCGAGATCGATGCGATGAACCAGTCGGTAGCCACCGCCACCGAAGAGCAGACCGCCGTGGTCGACTCGCTGAACATGGACATCACCGAGATCAACACCCTCAACCAGGAAGGCGTGGAGAACCTCCAGGCCACCCTGCGCGCCTGTGCCGACCTGGAAAACCAGGCCGGCCGCTTGCGCCATCTGGTGGACAGCTTCCGCATCTGATCCGTCGCGTAAACGAAAAAGGCGCCCTAGGGCGCCTTTTTCGTTCGCGAGCAAGCTCGCTCGTAGGAGCGAGCTTGCTCGCGAACCACCGTCTACCGCCGCTTCCCGCCCAGCAACGACCCCATCAGGCCGCGCACCAGTTCGCGGCCGATCTGATTGGCCGCCTGCCGCACCACCGTCTTCATCGCCTGGCTGGCCAGGCTGCCAAGCAGTTCGCCGGCCATGTTGCCCAGGTTGCTGCCGGAATCGGCCGGGGCCTGACTCGGCGCCATCTTGTCGTCGGTGCGCCCGGTCAGGCGCTCGTAGGCCGACTCGCGGTCGATCGGCTTGTCGTAGCGCCCGGCCAGCGGCGAGGAACGGATCAACGCGGCACGCTCGGCCTCGCTGAGCGGCCCGATGCGCGACTGCGGCGGAGCGATCGCCACGCGCTGAACCATCGACGGCGTGCCCTTCTCTTCCAGGGTGCCGACCAGGGCCTCGCCGATGCCCAGCTCGGTGAGCACCTGCAGCGTGTCGAACGCCGGGTTCGGCCGGAAGCCGTCGGCCACCGCGCGCAGCGATTTCTGCTCCTTCGCGGTGAATGCCCGCAGACCGTGCTGGATGCGCAGGCCGAGCTGGGCCAGCACGTCGTCCGGCAGGTCGCCCGGCGACTGTGTGACGAAGTACACGCCCACGCCCTTGGAGCGGATCAGCCGCACCACCTGCTCCAGGCGGTCGTGCAACGCCTTGGGCGTACCGTTGAACAGCAGGTGCGCCTCGTCGAAGAACAGCGCCAGCACCGGCTTGTCGGCGTCGCCGCGCTCGGGCAACTGCTCGAACAACTCGGAAAGCAGCCACAGCAGGAAGGTCGCGTAGACCTTGGGCGCCTCGTGCACCAGCTTGCTGGCGTCGAGCAGATGGATACGCCCGCGGCCGTCCGGCTCCAGGCGCAGGATGTCCTCCAGTTGCAGCGCCGGCTCGCCGAAGAAGGCCTCGGCGCCTTGCTGCTCCAGGGTGGCCAGGCGGCGTAACAGGGCCTGCGATGAGGCGCCAGTGAAGAGCGCCTGATCCTCGCCAAGCACCTCAGGATGGTCCTTTAGGTAGCCCAGCAGCGCCTTGAGGTCCTTCAGGTCGAGCAGCAACAACCCCTGCTGGTCGGCCACCTTGAACGCGGCGAAAAGCGCGGCCTGCTGGCTGTCGGTCAGCTCCAGCAAGTTGCCCAGCAACAGCGGACCCATCTCGCTGAGGGTGGTGCGCAGTGGATGGCCAGTCTGCCCGGCGACATCCCAGAGGCTGACCGGATAGGCCTTGGCCTGGTAGTTCAGCCACGGCATGCCGGCGATGCGCTCGGCCACCTTGCCCTGCGGATTGCCCGCAGCGCCAATGCCGCAAAGGTCACCCTTGATGTCGGCGGCGAACACCGCGACACCGGCATCGCTGAAGCTCTCGGCGAGGTGCTGGAGGGTGACAGTCTTGCCGGTGCCCGTCGCACCGGCAACCAGGCCGTGGCGGTTAGCCAGTTTCCACGGCTGGGTGATGGGCTGGCCGTCGGTGCCGGCACCGATGATGAGTTCGTTGCTTGCTGACATCCTTGCTCCCCTGATCGAAGGTCAAGTCACCCAGCAAGACTGGCGCGTCGCGGCCAAGTGCGCAACGCGAAACGGCAGATTCAGGCCTGCGCCTCATCGACGCGGAACACATGCTTGAGGTAGCGCCCGAAATTCTCGTCGCTGCACTGCATCTTGCCCGGCGTATCGGAGATCTTCGCCACCGGCTGGCCGTTGCAGGCGGTCATCTTCAGCACGATGTTCATCGGCTCGACGCCAGGAATATCGCAGGTGAAATGCGTGCCTATGCCGAAGCTGACGTCGATGCGCCCGCGCAGCGCTCGGTAGATTTCCAGCGCGCGAGGCAAATCCAGGCCGTCGGAGAACACCAGGGTCTTGCTGCGCGGATCGACGCCGAGCTTCTCGTAATGGGTGATCGCCTTCTCCGCCCAGACCAGCGGATCGCCGGAGTCGTGGCGCAGGCCGTCGAAGAGCTTGGCGAAGTAGAGATCGAAGTCGCGCAGAAAGGCATCCATGGTGATGCAATCGGTCAGGGCGATGCCCAACTGGCCGCGGTATTCGCGCACCCAGCAGTCCAGCGCTGCGCTCTGGCTGTCGATCAGCCGCGGACCGAGCTGCTGGTGCGCCATCAGCCATTCGTGGGCCATGGTGCCCAGCGGCTTGAGGTCAAGCTTGCGCGCCAGATGGACGTTGCTGGTGCCGACGAAGTGCCCGGGGAAGCCATGTTTGAGCTCGTCCACCACGCACTCATGCACTGCATAGGAGAAACGCCGGCGCGTGCCGAAGTCGGCCATCTTGAAGCCGGCCAGCTCCTCCACCGAGGCTTCCTTGCGCAGCCAGGCGAATTTTTCTTTAACGCGCTCGCGGACGGCCCTCAAAGTGATCGACGGATAGCGTTGGCGGTTTCGCGCTTCGCTGATGCTCGCCAGCACCGGCACCTCGAAGAGGATCACGTGCAGCCACGGGCCTTTGAGACGCAGGAAGAACTCGCCGTTCTCGATGCCGCTTTCCACGTAGCGCATGTTGAAGCGGAACAGGCCGAGGAAGCGGATGAAGTCCGCCTTGAAGAACGGAATGCGCTCGAGGAAGCCCAGCTCCTCGCGGCTGAGGCTCAGCCCGGCCAGTGCTTCGACGCGCTCGCGAATGGCCGCAAGGTACGGGCGCAGGTCTTCGCCATTACGGCAGCGGAACTCCCACTCCACTTCCGCGTTGGGGTAGTTGTGCAGCACCGCCTGCATCATGCTCAGCTTGTAGAAATCGGTGTCCAGCAGGTTCTGTACGCCAAGCGGGGAAAATGCGCTGTCGCCCATGCTCGCCTCTCATGCCCTAGTTGCAGGCAGTCTAAGGGATCAACGACAAAAAACCCCGCCGAAGCGGGGTTTTCATTGCAGCATCCTGCTCAGCGCGGAGCGCTAGCGCCGCCCTGGGAGAGTCCGAAGAGGAACAGCAGCAAATCATGATCAGGACTCGCCGCCTGCTTGGCTCGCACATTCGGTGGAACGTGGCAGAGCGATTGTTGGCCGACGGTATCGATCACTTCGGGCCCAGGTTCGTGCCAGGCAGCCGCGGCCAAGGTCGCGACCCCCAGGGCACCGACGAGAAGCAAACTTCGCGTGATTTCTAGTTTCATGTCTGCAAGCCTTTGATGGCGCTGCCAAACGCCGCTTCGTAACCATAGACAAAGGCCTGCCATTGCGCGTCGGTCCACGACGAACGGCGCTTAACCTGACGCAAGTCATGGCGGGCGGCCCGCTTGGCGCTGAAACGCTGGCGAGCCTTTTCCAGGTCGATCAGGGCGATATCGATGCGCTCGCCATCGACCTTGACGAAAACGTGCTTGAGGTAAAGGCAACCATGCTGCCAACGGCCTGCATTGAGCTTGGCCAGGGTCGCGCCGTACTGCTGCAGGATGCGCTGGTGCAGCGTCTCGCCCCAGCGCTCGCGGTCGCCGTTGGCATAGCAGTCTTCCAGGCTGCTGTAGCCATCCAGGGACTCGGTGACCAGCAGGGCCTGCCACTCGCCATTGACCTTGCGGCAGCCGGCATAGATCAGAGTCGGTACCTTCACGCCCAGCGCAGCTGCGGCTTTCAGTGCATCGCGCTCACGAATGGCGGTGGGATAACCGAAGGGATGCAGCAAATCGCGGTAAATATGACCGACTTGCTGCTTGCGGTAGAGCAGGCGGCCGTCATCGGTGAGAACCCGCTGCACGCCGCTTTCGCCACCACGCCGCCGATTGGGTTCCTCTACCCATTTGCCGGGAATCTGCAACCAACGCTCGATAGCGTTTTCGCCGGAAATTCGCTGCAGAGTTGCCAAATCAGCGCCCATCATTACTCCTTACGCAATATGTAGACCCGCCACATGTGGACCAGCGGGACGAAATCGATATGGTTCTGCACCACGAATCCGGCTTGGCGGAACTCCTCCTCGATGGTACGAGCGGGGATCACGAAACGGTTCTGGTACTCGTGCTTCTTGCGCGAAGCCTCGGCACGCCGGCGTTTCCAGGCCTTGAAGTTGCCGTCGACCCACAGCGACAGGATCACGCTGTCGCGGGTCACCCGATGGAACTCGCGCAGCATCGTCATGCGATCGCTTGGCTCACCGATGTGGTGCATAAGCCGCATGGAGAAGATGCTATCGACGGCGTTGTCCGGCAGATCGATGGCGAATGCCGAAGTCTGCAAAGGTCTGACCCGTTTGACAACCTCGGCCGGCTGGCCGGCGCAGGCTACCGCGATCATGTCCGCCGAGTTGTCGGCGCCGATGATCACGCGATTGTCCTTCTCCGCCAGCATTGGCCAGAAGCGCCCGGCGCCGCACGGCAGGTCCAGCACCAGATTCGGCTGGCCGGCTAGTTTGAGCGCCTGACGGGCGATCTGGACATCGCGCCAGTGGGAAAGTTTGCGGGACAGGCCGCTGCGGTGCTTACGCAGGTAGCGCTCGGCGTGCGCACGGTCGTACTTCTGGGAAAACTCGAGGTCGACGGGCTTGTCGCTCATGGTTGGATACCTGTTCATTTTTTATACGAAAAACTAAGGCGAACCCTGTAATACAGTGGTCAAGCACCGGTGAAGAAAACGTCATTCCCTCTTCAGTAGCCGCACTTCGAAGCGGCAACCATGCGGCTTCGCCGGCTGCAGGCCGACCTCCCAACCTTCCGAGGCGCAAATCCGCTTCACCAGCGAAAGCCCCAGTCCCAGGCCTTCTCCGCGCTGCGAGCTGCCTCGCACGAAGGGTTGGAAGACGCGCTCGCGCTGCTCTTCCGGAATCCCCTCGCCGCTGTCCTCGACCACGAAACCGGACTCGGACAATTGCAAGCGAATGTGTCCGGCATCCGTGTAGTGCATGGCATTGCGCAGCAAGTTGCTCATCACCGAGCGCAGGAAGGCCGCATTGAACTGCCCTTGCGGCGCGCCGCCAGGCTCGTAGATCAGCTCCAGTCCTTTCTCCTCGATCGGCTCGCGCCATTGCGCCGCCAGGTCATCGGCGATGCTTCGCACCCCCGCCTGCGGCGCGATGGCCAGGCTCTTGGCTCGCGAACGCGCCAGCATCAGGAAGGTTTGCACCAGGTCGCGCATCTCCTCGCTGGCCGAGCTGATCCTGGCCAACTGGGTTCGCGCGCGCGGCCCGAGCCCAGGGTCCTCGGCCAGCAGTTCACAACTGGTAGCGATGACCATCAGGGGCGTACGCAGCTCGTGGCTGACGTCGCTGGTGAACAACTTCTCCCGGTTCAATACGTCATGCAGCTGGCCCATCGCATAGTCGAAGGCCGCCGCCAGTTCTCCCACTTCGTCGTTGGCGTAGTCCGGCGCCAGCGGCGGAGCCAGCTCCAGCAACTGATCGCGATGGCGAACCTGGCGTGCCAGGCGCGCCACCGGCTCCATGACCTTGCGCGACAACAGCCAGCCGAGCAGGCCGGCGAGCGCCAGGCTGAGCACGTAGCCGGTCACAACCGCCGCGTACAGTACCTGCTCACGCGCCTCGAAATCGCTCTGATCTTGCAGCAGGACGTAGCGTCGCCCGTCGCTGTCGTGAACTAGGGCATGGAACGACAGCTCGCCGTCGAAGACCTCGTGGAACCCGTCGTCCAGGTTCTGCAGCGCCGGCGGCATCGCGTAGACACCAACTCCGTCGCTGATAAAGAAGCGCATGCCGGGGTCCAGGCGCGGCCCCTGTCCGTTGCGCAGGTCTTCATTGATGATGCGATCCAACTCGCCACCCAGATCGCGGGAGATGAGGCGCTCCTCGACCACGTGCACCACGCCGACGATGCTCACCGAAAACAGCCCGCCGACGAGGGCGGTCATGAAAACGAAAGCAAAGACAATCCGACGGGAAAGGCTCTGCTTATACTCCATTCGTTTCCTCCGCCAGGCGATAGCCAACACCGTGAACGGTGTGCAGCAACGGCATGGCGAATGGCTTGTCGATCACCTGGCGCAACTGGTGGACATGGCTGCGCAGGCTGTCGCTGTCCGGACAATCGTCGCCCCAAACGGCTTCTTCCAGCACGTCGCGACGCACCACGTGGGGACTTTTCTGCATTAGCACCGCCAGCAGCTTGAGGCCAATGGGATTGAGCTTCAGCGCCTTGCCCGAGCGGTTCACTTCCAGGGTGTCCAGGTTGTAGCTCAGGTCGGCGACTTGCAGTTCGCGGCGACCACCGCCTTGGGTGCGTCGCAGCACGGCCTCGATGCGCGCGGCAAGTTCGGACAGCGCGAAGGGCTTGAGCAGATAATCATCAGCACCGGAACGGAAGCCCTGCAGGCGATCGTCGAGCTGGTCGCGCGCCGTCAGCATGATCACTGGAGTATCGCGGCGCGCGTCTTCGCGCAGGCGCCGGCACAAGGTGAATCCGTCTAGACCGGGCAGCATCACGTCCAGAACGATCAGGTCGTAGTGCGCGGTCGCTGCCAGGTGCAGCCCGGACAATCCGTCCTGGGCGCAGTCCACCGTGTAACCCTTGAGTCCCAGGTAATCCGCCATATTGGCCAGGATGTCCCGATTGTCTTCAACCAACAAAATCCGCATGTTCCTCTCCTTGCCGGGCAGACTAGCCTAGCTCGCTTAACCGGAACTTAAGCGTCTTTCACATTTTTTTCACGTTTGTTTAGGAGGTTGGACACGCTCGGCACCTGGTATCGGGCGACGCGGCGCTCTAGCCCGGGTCTTCCCCAATCATTCCGAACTCGATTGGCGTCTTGACATAAAAGAGACGGACACGCGCGTTGCGCAGGCAGGTGAAGAAGCGCTCAGCCTCTTCCGCGGTGACGACCATGGTCACCTCCTGCGGCTGATCGGCCAGTTCGAAGAAACGGGAGGCATGGATGCGCCCACTGTGGCCGAATCCTTCGCTGGCGGCGAGCAAGGTCGCGCCGCGTATCTTCTGCCGACGCGCCTCTTCGAGCAGCCACTGAGCGAGCGGCAGGCCGTTATGACGATGGTCCTGCTGGGTGAAGAAAGTCAGCTGAAAGCCGTCCATCGCACCCTCCTCGGCTTTATCTCCCCATCAGCCAGTTCATCGAAGCCAGGCCCAGCAGAGTCATCAGCAGGGATCCGGTGATGTGCACGGCGATCGCCCCCATCGCCCACACCAGGCGACCTTCCTGCAGCAGGGTGACCACTTCGACGGAGAAGGTGGAGAAAGTGGTCAGGCCACCGCAGAAGCCGGTGATGATCAGCATTCTCCATTCTGGTGCCAATCCCGGTACTGCGGCGAAGTAGGCGACAGCCGCACCGATGATGTAGCCGCCAACCAGGTTGGCAGTCAGGGTGCCGGGCGGAATCGAGGGAAGAAGGCTATTCAGCTTGAGGCCCAGGAACCAGCGCAGCAGTGCGCCGAGTGCCGAGCCTATGGCGATGGCGAGAATGGGTTTCCACATGATCCTGTCCTTCCGAAGGGCTTTGGACAGGCCGCAGGCAAACGCCTACGCGCCTTTCCAGGTGAATGCGTAGGCATCATCAGCCCCAGGGGCGGTTAAAGGAGGAATGCCATCTCCTGAATCGCGGATCTTGGCATAAAGCCCCAAGCCGCAGAACCCCGGAGTCCATAAAGAAAAAGCCCCGCCGAAGCGGGGCTATTTCACAGCCAGGGACTGGGTGGCTTACATCATGCCGCCCATGCCGCCCATGCCGCCCATGTCCGGCATGGCCGGAGCGGCCTTGTCGTCAGCCACTTCGGCAACCATGGCCTCGGTGGTGATCATCAGGCCGCCGATGGAAGCAGCAGCTTGCAGAGCCGAACGGGTGACCTTGGCCGGGTCCAGGATGCCCATCTCGATCATGTCGCCGTAGACACCGGTAGCGGCGTTGAAGCCGAAGTTGCCGGAGCCTTGCTTGACCTTGTCGACCACTACGCTCGGCTCGTCGCCGGCGTTGGCGACGATCTGGCGCAGCGGAGCTTCGACAGCGCGACGCAGCAGAGCGATACCGACGTTCTGGTCTTCGTTGTCGCCTTTCAGATCAGCGATGGCCTGCAGAGCGCGCACCAGGGCAACGCCACCGCCAGGAACCACGCCCTCTTCCACCGCAGCGCGGGTAGCGTGCAGGGCGTCTTCGACGCGGGCTTTCTTCTCTTTCATCTCGACTTCGGTGGCAGCGCCGACCTTGATCACCGCAACACCGCCAGCCAGCTTGGCCAGACGCTCTTGCAGCTTCTCACGGTCGTAGTCCGAAGAGGTCTCTTCGACCTGCTTGCGGATCTGGGCAACGCGGGCTTCGATGTCAGCCTGGGCGCCAGCGCCGTCGATGATGGTGGTGTTTTCCTTGTTGATGGAAACACGCTTGGCGTTGCCCAGGTGCTCCAGGGTGGCGCTTTCCAGGCTCAGGCCGACTTCTTCGGAGATGACGGTGCCGCCGGTCAGGATGGCGATGTCCTGCAGCATGGCCTTGCGGCGGTCGCCGAAACCCGGCGCCTTGACGGCAGCAACTTTGACGATGCCGCGCATGTTGTTGACCACGAGGGTAGCCAGGGCTTCGCCTTCGACGTCCTCAGCAACGATCAGCAGCGGGCGACCGGCCTTGGCGACAGCTTCCAGCACCGGCAGCATTTCGCGGATGTTGGAGATTTTCTTGTCGACCAGCAGCAGCAGCGGGCCTTCCAGCTCGGCAACCATGGTGTCCGGCTTGTTGATGAAGTAAGGCGACAGGTAGCCACGGTCGAACTGCATGCCTTCTACGACGGACAGTTCGTTTTCCAGGCCCGAGCCTTCTTCAACGGTGATCACGCCTTCTTTACCGACCTTGTCCATGGCTTCGGCAATGATGTTGCCGATGGAGTCGTCGGAGTTGGCGGAGATGGTGCCGACCTGGGCGATCGCCTTGGTGTCGGTGCACGGCTTGGCCAGATCCTTCAGCTGGGCAACGATGGCCACGGTGGCCTTGTCGATGCCGCGCTTCAGGTCCATCGGGTTCATGCCGGCGGCAACGGCCTTCAGGCCTTCGTTGACGATGGCTTGAGCCAGAACGGTAGCGGTGGTGGTGCCGTCACCGGCAGCGTCGTTGGCCTTGGAGGCAACGTCTTTCACCAGCTGGGCGCCCATGTTCTCGAACTTGTCTTTCAGTTCGATTTCCTTGGCAACGGATACGCCATCCTTGGTGATGGTCGGAGCGCCGAAGGACTTGTCCAGTACCACGTTACGGCCTTTCGGGCCGAGGGTGGCTTTAACAGCGTCGGCCAGGACGTTTACGCCGACCAGCATTTTCTTGCGAGCGGAATCGCCGAACTTAACTTCTTTGGCAGCCATGTTCTCTTTCCTCAAAATCGAATTCAGTGGGGGGGGGATTGGACGGACTGATCAGTCTTCCAGGACAGCGAGGATCTCGGACTCGCCCATCACCAGCAGTTCTTCGCCGTCGACCTTGATGGCGTTGCTGCCCGAGTAGGGGCCGAACACCACTTTGTCACCCACTTTCACTGCCAGAGCGCGAACTTCGCCGTTGTCCAGCACGCGGCCACCACCGACGGCGACCACTTCGCCACGGTTCGGCTTCTCGGCGGCGGAACCCGGCAGCACGATGCCGCCTGCGGTCTTGGTTTCTTCCTCGCTGCGACGGATGACGACGCGGTCATGCAGAGGACGAAGCTTCATAGTCGTAACTCTCCCAAACAGTGGTTTCTAACTGCCGGTGCTGTGCCCGGCGAATTTTATTGAGGCCGGCTTGGCCGGTTTGCGGCCCGCCTGGCGAGTCGCGAGAGACAGCCTGTCTGAACGACAGGGACCTTGCGGTGCCTGCTACATAAGGTCGGTGCAGGGCATTTCAAGGCCGTCGCGAAAAAAATTTTCAGCGCAGGCGATCGTTGTCGCGGCGCTCGAACTCGCCCTCGATGACATTCGGACCTTGCGGACCGCGCGCCTGGGCGTTGGGGTCGCCGGCGAATGCACGGCGGCGCTCTTCCTGTTCACGCATGCGTTTCTTCACCCCACCCAGCAGCAGGCGGCGGGTAATCGGCAGCAGGCAGAGCAGGCCGATGACGTCGCTGATGAAGCCCGGCAGCATCAGCAGGCCGCCACCGACAGCGATCAGCAACCCTTCGAGCATTTCCTGCTCGGGCAGCTCGCCGCGGGCCAGGCGCTCGCGGGCGCGCCAGATGGTCGCAAGCCCCGCCACGCGCATCACGGCTGCGCCGAGGAAGGCGCTCGCGATCAGCAGAAGCAGGGTCAGGCCGACACCGATGATGCTGCCCACCTTGATCAGTACAGCCAGTTCGATCAGCGGGAAAAGCAGCAGGAAGAACAGGGAAACTCGCATTATCTGGGTCCTTGGCGGGGCAGCAGCCCGGGTACCGTCCGTAGTTGGCGCCGCCGCCCGCCTATTTCAAGCCTGGATGACCTCGCTACCCGGCCAGGCCTCGGCTCGCGCCAACTGCACCAGCGCCTGGCGAACCGCGCCAGGATCCAGGCAGGGCGCGGGGAAAGGCAGCCAGTGTAGGGTCGCTCCGACGCGCAAGTGGAAACCTTCTGAATCAATTCCCGCCATTTCCGGTTCTTCGCCCGCAGGCAGCCCGGCCAGCGCCAGGTAGTGATGGATGGCATCGGCGTGATCGCGATTCATATGCTCGATCATCCCACCCTCCTGCGCCCCGGCGAAGACGTTGGGCTGCGGCACGCTGTCCGCCGCCAGCCAGTGGATATCGCCAAATCCGCCGATGTAGCGCCACTGCACCGGCTGCAGGACCCAGAAATCGAAGTCGTGGGCCTTGTGATAGTCCCGCGAGGTGGGGAAATAGCGGTAGTAGCGAACGGCAGCGGCCTCGATTTCCTCGATATCGGTCAGTTGCCGCGCCTCGGCCAGCAAGGTCAGTCGACCGGCAGCCTGGATGTCATCTGCATTGCGCTCGCCGATCAGCAGCGAGCATTTGTCGTCCGCCTGCAAGTTGTGCGTGTGCTGGGCAATACGGCTGATCAGGATCAGCGGCCGCCCCAGGGCATCGAGGCAGTATGGAACCACGGAGCCGAAGGGGAAGCCCGGCCATTTCTTCGACTGGGTGGAGAGCACCCCGCGGTATTCCTTGAGCAGCATTTCTCGGGCATGCTTGGCAGCTTTCGCGCTCACCTTATGACTCCTCGCTAAGAATCCGTCGCAAACGGACGGGCACTGAAAATTCGTTCACCGTTGCCGGCGAGGCCATTCACCGATATTGCCGTGGGGTTTGAACCATGCAACTGCAAGACAAGGTCATCATCATCACCGGCGGCGGCCAGGGCCTGGGCCGCGCCATGGGCGAGTTCCTCGCAGCCAAGGGAGCGAAACTGGCGCTGGTCGACCTCAACGCGGAGAAGCTGGACGAGGCGGTCACTGCCTGCAAGGCCGCCGGCGGCGACGCCCGCGCCTACCTGTGCAACGTGGCAAATGAAGAACAGGTTACCCACATGGTGGCTCAGGTCGCCAGCGACTTCGGCGCCATCAACGGCCTGGTCAACAACGCCGGCATCCTGCGCGACGGCCTGACCATCAAGGTCAAGGACGGCGAACTGAGCAAGATGAGCCTGGCCCAGTGGCAGGCGGTAATCGACGTCAACCTGACCGGCGTATTCCTCTGCACCCGCGAAGTAGCGGCGAAGATGATCGAGCTGAACAACCAGGGCGCGATCGTCAACATCTCCTCGATCTCCCGCGCTGGCAACATGGGCCAGGCCAACTACTCCGCGGCCAAGGCCGGCGTCGCTGCCGACACCGTGGTCTGGGCGAAGGAACTGGCACGCTACGGCATCCGCGTGGCCGGCGTGGCTCCGGGCTTCATCGAGACCGACATGGTCGCCAGCATGAAACCCGAAGCGCTGGAGAAGATGACCAGCGGAATTCCGCTCAAGCGCCTGGGTCGTCCGGACGAGATCGCCCACTCGGTGGCCTACATCCTCGAGAACGACTACTACACCGGTCGCGTGCTCGAGCTGGACGGCGGCCTGCGCCTCTAACTCCCTCGCTTCCATGAAAAAGCCCCGCCTTGCAGACTGTGTGAAAACCTAGCGGTCTGAGTGCAAGCCAAAGACAATGCCCGTATTGATCGATACGGGCATTGTCGTTCATGGGCTCTATCCGCGGTGAAGGGCGTGATCAGGGCAGCTTGTTTCCAGAGTCACTGGATGAGTTGGTCCCTGAAGAACATCTGGTCCGCGTGATCGAGGCCTATGTGGCACGACTGGATCTGCAGCGACTTGGCTTCAGCAAGGCGCAGGCAGCAACGCCTGAAGGCCCGGCCGGAGATGATGGCCAAGCGCCAGGCGATCGTCGAACACCCCTTCGGTAACCTGAAACAGTGGGTATTCGGCAACGGCCGCTTCCTGCTTCGACAGTTAGCGGGCGCCAGTACGGAAATGGCCCTGGCAGTACAGGCCTACAACCTCAAACGCGCGATTCAGGTGCTCGGCGCGCGTCGCCTGATCGAGTTGATGGGCTGATCCCTCCGAAAAACAAACGCCCCGAACCAGTCGGGGCGTTTGTTTTGCCTTGCTCACAGCGTGTTTCACACGGCCTGCAGTGCGGGGCTTTTTCTTTTCTTTCAGCGTGAATTACCAGCCCACACCCAGGCCAAGGGTATAGCGGCGCTGATTCACCCCGCCGTCCTCGGCGCTCAGACGATCCCACTCACCCTTCAGACTCAAGGAGGCCCAGGAAGTCAGCTTGTAGCGAATGCCCGCCTCGCTCTCCACTTCGTACTCGACCTTCGAGGTCAGCGGCTTGCTCACCTCACCGTTGGTGAACAGCTCGAACTGCTTGGCCAGCAAGTAGCGGTTGTAGTCCCACTTCACACTCGTCGAATAGAAGTGGTCCTTCTCGTCGTCGCTGAATTCGTAGTCGTTGCGGTTGACCAGTCCGGCCAAAGAGAAGGAGCCCAGTTCGTTGTCCCAGAACTGGTAGCCGGGGCCAGTACCCACGGTGCGCTTCTTCTCCAGGTCCTCGACCCAATCGCGCTTGTACTGCGCCTGACCCTGCCAGAACCAATGCTCATCGAGGAAACGGTCCAGCGCGTACTCGGCCGAGTAGTTGTCGACGCTCACCGAGTCGTCCTTCTTCTCGCGGTTGTATTCGCCCTGCAGGTTATGCCGCCACATGCCGTGGCGAGCGTTGGTCTTGAAGTTGATGTCGTAGTCCTCGACATCGTTCTCCGCCATGGTGTGATCGACGGAGAAGTCCACCTGGCCCTTCCAGACCCAGTCCTCCAGCAACGGCCGCGGCGGCACCATCTGCTCGATGCTGGCGATCGGCACCGTCTGCTCGCTGCCGTTGACCAGCGTGACCTTGCCCGAGTCCGCTGCCTCGAGGCCCTTGGAGTGTTCGCCGGTGGCGTCCTGGTCATGCTTGACCAGCAGGTTGCGATCGGTCTGCAGCGTGGCGATCTTGTCGCCGGTGAGCGTGACCTCCCCGGCATAGTCGGTCGCCAGCACCAGGCGTCCGCCGTCATACAGCTTGATCTTGCCGGTGAGGCGGTCTCCGTTCTTCAACCAGACCGTATCGGCCAGGACGGTGAGCGGGGTTGAGGCAACAGCGAGGCATAGCAGTAATCGCGACAACATGAGCAGCATTCAACTTGCGGGAGTGAGAAAAAAGCCGGGCATTATCCAGGGACCCAGCCCCGTCGCAAACACTGACCGGGCACTCATGCGCTGAGTTCAACTGCATTGACAAAGGGCGTTCTCCCGGGCGTTACCCGCACAGCGGCGTCCGATATGCTGTACGGCAGCCTCGCCAGCCTCGGTATCAGTCCCATGAGCCCGCCCAAACAGCCCTCCACTTCCCAACCGACCGCCGATCTCGGGCTGGAAAGCCTGCAGGTTCGTCGAGAGGCCATTTACCTGACGCTCGCCCAGGTGCCAGAGGGCTTCGTCATCAGCTACGGCGAGCTGGCCCGCCTGGCCGGCCTGGGACGCTCGGCGCGCCTGGTCGGACGCATCCTCAGCCAGTTGCCGGAAGGCTCGCGGTTGCCTTGGCACCGGGTGATCGCTGCTGGCGGCCGCATCAGCCTTCCGCAGGGCACCCCAGGTGGCGAAGAGCAGCGGGCACGATTGCGTGCCGAGGGGGTCCGAATCCATAACGATCGGGTGGACATACGTCGGCATGGCTGGCTTAGCGCCGGGCAGTCCTAGTAAAGTCCGCGATAATTTTTGCGTGCTGGAACCCCCTTCATGAAACAGCATTCCTGGCGAGAGGCGCTGGTTGCCTATAAATCTCTCGCCAGCCTCGCGCTTTTGATGCTCGGCTTCGCCGCCGGACTGCCTACGATGCTGGTTTTCACCACCCTCTCGGTGTGGTTGCGCGAAGCCGGCGTGGCGCGGGAAACCATCGGTTTCGCCAGCTGGCTGGGCCTGGTTTACGCCTTCAAGTGGGTCTGGTCGCCGATGCTCGACCAATGGCGCCTGCCTTGGATCGGCAAGCTCGGCCGGCGTCGTTCCTGGCTGGTGTCCTCGCAGGCGATGATCGCCATCGGCCTGCTCGGCATGGCGCTGTGCAACCCGCAGTACCACCTGGCCTGGCTGATCGGCCTGGCGCTGCTAGTGGCCTTCGCTTCGGCCACCCAGGACATCGCCATCGACGCCTATCGCCTGGAGATCGCCGAGAACACCCGCCAGGCAGCACTCGCTGCGTGCTACATGACCGGCTATCGCGCCGCCGTGCTGCTGGCCAGCGCCGGTGCGCTGTTCCTGGCCGAGTGGTTCGGCTCGAGCAGCCTGCACTACAGCCAGAGCGCCTGGAGCCTGACTTACGGGTTGTTCTCGCTGCTCATCCTGCCCGGGCTGATCAGCAGTCTGCTGATGCGCGAACCACCGTTGAACGTGCAGCCGCAACCTGTGGCCAACTCCGCCTACGCCTTCAACCACCAGCTGTTCTCGGTACTGCAGCTGCTGGTGCTGCTGATCTCGCTGCCCGCCATGCTCACTGCGCTGACCAACCAGGCCTGGCCGCGAGCGGGGCTGTACGCCCTGTTCATCGTGCTGTGCCTGAGCCCGGGCGGCCGCCGACAGATCCGTCCGGTGCGCGAACTGCTCTCGCGAGTGCGTCGTCCGCTGCTCGTCGCTGCGCACGGCAAGGGCATCCCGCAATTCGACTTCGTGCACCAGGCCGTCTCGGTGATCGTGCTGATCATCCTGCTGGTCACCGGTACTGCCATGTTCAATTGCGCGAGCACGGGCAAATGGTGGCTGGCCAGCCTGTATCTACTGATCGCCCTGAGCTGCTTCTCGGCGCCCGGCCGCCTGCTGATGGCGCCGGTGCTGACGCCCATCACCGAGTTCATCCGCCGCTATCGCTGGCAGGCGCTGCTGCTGCTCGGGCTGATCTCCACCTATCGCCTGTCCGATACCGTGATGGGCGTTATGGCCGGGGTCTTCTACATCGACATGGGCTTCTCCAAGGAAGTCATCGCCACCGTCAGCAAGCTGTTCGGCGTGATCATGACCCTGCTGGGCGCAGGCGCGGGCGGCATCCTCATCGCCCGCTTCAACATCCTGCCCATACTGTTCCTGGCCGGCGCCGCCTCGGCGGGCACCAACCTGCTGTTCGCCATGCTCGCGCACATGGGGCCGATCAGCGATCCGCTGATCATCCAGGAGGATGTCTTCACCCTGCTGAAGACCATGGAGCCGCACATCAGCATGTTCGTGCTGACCATCATGCTCGACAACTTCAGCGGCGGCCTGGCGGCCTCGGCCTTCGTCGCCTACCTGTCGAGCCTGACCAACCTGAAGTTCTCCGCCACCCAGTACGCCATGCTCAGCTCCACCATGCTGCTGCTGCCGCGCTTCATCGGCGGCTACTCAGGCAGCATGGTCGAGCACATGGGTTACGAGCGCTTCTTCTTCCTCACCGCACTCCTCGGCATCCCGACCCTGCTGCTGATCGGCTGGCTCTGGCTGCGGCGCAAGAACGGCATGCCCAATGGCGCCCCGCAGGAAGAGTCTCCGGAGCAAGCGCCGAGCAGCGGCCGCACGGAGCATGGATAAGCTCACTGCGCAGAAGAAATGAAAGAGGCCGGCATTGCGCCGGCCTCTTTGCATTGCGCCTTCGGTCAGTCGACCAGGCTGGTTTCCTCGCTGCCACGCAGCACACGCACCACGCGGCTTGGCAGGGCCAGGCCGATATCGCGGTCGAGCAGGCGGCGACGCACTTGCTCGTTTAGCATGAAGGTCACCGCACTGAAATCGCCGTTGGCCGTCCAAACACGCAGCGACAGGGTCACCGAGTTTTCGCCGAGCGCCGCGACTACCACCGCCGGCTGCGGGGTCTTCAGGACGCGCGGGTCCTCCGCCAGCTCCAGGAGGATGGCGCGGGCGCTGTCCAGGTCGGCGTCGAAGGCCAATTTGACGTCGAAGATGACCTGGCGACTGGCCTGCCGCGAGGCGTTGGTGATGATGCCGTTGGATAGCGCGCCATTGGGCAGGATGACCGTCCGGTTGTCCCCGGTGCGCACGATGGTGTGGAAGATCTGGATGCTGTCCACGGTGCCGGACACGCCTTGCGCCTCGATCGAATCGCCGACCTTGAACGGGCGCATCAGCAGGATCAGCACGCCACCGGCGAAGTTCGCCAGGCTGCCTTGCAAGGCCAGGCCGACAGCCAGGCCGGCAGCACCGATGGCGGCGACGAAGCTGGTGGTCTGGATGCCGATCATCGAGGCCACACTGATGACCAGGAGGATCTTCAGGGCAATGTTCACCACGCTGCCAATGAAGCCCTGCAGGGTCACGTCGACGTGACGGCTGGAAAGAAGGCGGCTGATGCGGCGAGTCAGGGTATTGATGACCCACCAGCCGATCAGCAGGGTCAGTAGCGCCAGCAAGGCGTTACCCAGGTAACTCAGCACTATTGGCATCCAGGCTTCCGCACTGCGCACCACTTGGTCGTAATTCATGTCCATGGAATCGGGCCCCCTGGGTTTATCGGTCCTTAAAAAAGCAATCGCCATGGCGGACCATGGCGATCGGAGTTCGCCTGGCGACGCCCTATTGCGACGCCGCCCGGCACGCGAGGTTCCGTAGCGGAACTCAGTCGCGGAAGTTGTTGAACTGCAAGGGCATGCCGAGCGACTCGCCGCGCAGCAGGGCGATGGCTTCCTGCAGGTCGTCGCGCTTCTTGCCGGTGACGCGCACCTGCTCGCCCTGGATAGCGGCCTGGACCTTCATCTTCTTGTCCTTGATCAGGCCGACGATCTTCTTCGCCAGCTCCTTGTCGATACCCTCGCGGAAGTTCACTTCCTGCTTGACCACCTTGCCCGACGGGAAGGCGTCCTTGATCTCCATGCACTGGATATCGATCTTGCGCTTGATCAGGCTGCCGCGGAGGATGTCGAGCATCTGCTCGAGCATGAAGTCGGCTTCGGCAGTCAGGGTCACGGCCTTGTCCTTAGGCTCGAAGCTGCATTTGCCCTTGAGGTCGAAACGGCGGTCCAGCTCCTTGCCGGCGTTGTCCAGGGCGTTGGTCAATTCGTGTTTGTCCAGTTCGGACACCACGTCGAACGAAGGCATGTCATCTCTCCAGATGGACGGCGCGATCAGGTTCACACTCGGGAACGCGCCTGGCTTGACGGTAAAAATGCGCGCTCATTATAACTGAGCTACACGCCAGCGCCCTGCCCAAGAACCGGTCGCCCCTCCCCTCCTGCGAGCCCCCTGCCCAATGCCCAACAACCATCTGAGCATCCTGGTGGTCGACGACGCCAAGTTCTCCAGCGCCATGATCGGCCGCGCCCTGAACCAGGCCGGCTACCTCAACGTGCGTTTCGCCAGCAGCGCCAGCGAAGCCCTGCAATTGCTTGAACAGGAACCGGTCAGCGTGCTCCTCGCCGACTGGCTGATGCCGGAAATGGATGGCCTGGAACTGACCGCCCGGGTACGCCAGCTCGACGAGAGCGGCGACCACTACACCTACATCATCCTGCTCACCGGCAAAGAGGGCGACAACGTGCTGGCCGAGGCCTTCGACCGCGGCGTCGACGACTTCGTCAGCAAGGCTGCGATGAGCGAGCAGCTGGTACCACGCGTGCTGGCGGCCGACCGCCTGTGCAACACCCTGCAGCGCCTGCTGGTGGAGAACCGCCTGCTGACCCAGAACATCACCAGCCTGGAGGAGCGCAACCTGGTCGACAGCGCCACCGGACTGGGCAACCTGCGCTACCTGCGGCAGAAGCTCGCCGACAGCATCCGCCAGGTCGAATCCCGCGGCGGCGCGGTCTGCTACATGCTGATCGGCTTGCCCGAGCTCCATGAGCTCAGCGAGCGTCACGGCCCGGGCTTCCAGCAGGAGCTGCTGCACGGCATCGGCCGGCGCCTGCAGCAACTGGTGCGTCCGCTCGACGTGCTGACGCGCATCGACGAGTGCCACTTCGGCCTGATCACCCTGCTCGAAGACCTCCAGGAGTGCTCGCCGAGCAGCTTCCGCCGCCTGCACGAAGGCCTCAACCTCAAGGCATTCAAGACCCGCGAAGGCTTCATCACCCTCAAGGCCGGCATCGGCCTGGTCGGCCTCGACGCCAAGTCGCTGCCGGTGCAGGTCGACGAGCTCCTGGAGCTGGGGCGCACCCTGCTGCCAGACGCCTTCGCCAGCGGGCGGATCAACGCCAGCCGGCTGTCCGGGGTGCGCTAGACTTCGCGTTGGATTCACAACCTCTGCGAAGTCACTGCCATGATCTGGTACATCCTCGGCGCCGGCAGCCTCGGCAGCCTCTGGGCCACCCGCCTGGCCCGCGCCGGCCAGCCGGTGCAGCTGCTGCTGCGTGACCGGCAACGCCTGGCGGCCTATCGCGAACGCGGCGGCCTCACCCTCTGTGAAGATGGCCGCGAAACGCTCTACCCGATTCCCGCGGAAACCGCCGGCCACGGCGGCACCCCCATCCATCGCCTGCTCCTGGCCAGCAAGGCCTACGACGCCGAAGAAGCGGCCGCCAGCGTAGCCGCGCGCCTGGCCCCGGATGCCGAGATCATCCTTCTGCAGAACGGCCTGGGCAGTCAGCAGGCCGTTGCCGCGCACCTGCCACGGGCACGCTGCCTGTACGCATCGAGCACCGAAGGCGCGTTCCGCGACGGCGACTTCCGCGTGGTATTCGCCGGCCGCGGACAAACCTGGCTCGGTGACGAACGCGGCGGCCCGGCACCGGCCTGGCTGGCCGACCTGGAAAGCGCCGAGATTCCCGTGCAGTGGAGCGGCGACATCCTCGAACGCCTATGGCGCAAGCTTGCGCTCAACTGTGCGATCAACCCGCTGACAGTGCTACACCATTGCCGCAACGGCGAGCTGGCCAACCACGCAGAGGAAGTCGCCGGGCTCTGTGACGAGCTCGGTCATCTGCTGCACGCCTGCGGTTACACCCTGGCCGCGCGGGAACTGCAAGGCGAAGTGGAGCGGGTAATCGACGCCACCGCACGCAACTTCTCGTCCATGTACCAGGACGTCGCCAACGGCCGCCGCACCGAGATCGCCTATCTGCTGGCCCACGCGTGCAACGAAGGACGCCGCCGCAACCTGGCCCAGCCAAGGCTGGAAGCAGTGCATCTGCGTCTGCGCGAACTGTTGCGCCAGCGCGGATTGCCGGAGGCCTGACGGGCGGGCTACCCTGCCCGCCCGCGTCCGGACAGCGAACCTTCATGCCCTCCTTCGTCAACCTGCGCCAGCGCCTGGAAAACCTGCCGGTCGGCAAGAAGATCCTCGCCGCCCTGCTGGTGCTGCTGGCCACCGTCATGCTGGTGGCCAACCTGGCCTTCATCAGCGCCGCCTACTGGATCTCGCAGGACAGCGTGGCGCCACAGGCGCTGCAGACCATCGGCCGCCTGATCGCCAACCCAGCCCTGAGCTATCCGGCGCTGAGCTCGCCGGAACAGGCCAACGCCTTGCTCGAGCAGCTCGACGACTACCAGCCGCTACGCGCCGCCGCGCTATATGATCCTGATGGCCAGCGCATCGCCCAATCACCGCGCGAAGGCGCCGTAGAGCTGCCCAAGCATCTTGAGCACCTCGAACGCTGGCGCGAACACGAATACCGCCTCAACGCCCTCTTCGAACTCCCCCAGCCCGGCGGCCGTAACGGCTACCTGCTGCTGGTGGCCAGCAGCGAGCTGCCCGGTGCCTTCTACACCGGCACCCTCAGCGCCTCGCTGGCGATCCTCGCAGTCAGCGTGCTGCTCTGGATGCTCATCGCCCGGCAGATTCGCCGCCTGATCACCCGGCCGATCCGCAGCCTGGAAGAGCTGTCGCTGCAGGTGACCCACGAGGAGAACTACTCGCTGCGCGCCGAGCCCGGCAACGCCGACGAAATCGGCCGCCTGGCCGACGCCTTCAACACCATGCTGACCCGCATCGAAGCCCGCGAGCAGCAGCTCAAGCGCGCCCGCGACGACGCCCAGGAAGCCGTGGCACAGGCCCAGGGCCTGGCCGAGGAAACCCGTCGCTCGAACCGCAAGCTGGAACTGGAAGTCCAGGTGCGCAGCAAGATCGAGAAGAAGCTCACCGGCTTCCAGAACTACCTCAACAGCATCATCGACTCGATGCCTTCCGCGCTGATCGCGGTGGACGAGCAGCTCTACGTTACCCAGTGGAACGAAGAGGCCAGCCGCCTCTCCGGCACCAGCCTCGACGACGCGGTGAACCAGCCGGTTTTCCTCGCATTCCCCTCGCTCAAGCCCTTCCTCCTGCAGCTCACCCGCGCCGCCGAACAACACAAGGTCGAACGCGTCGAGCGGGTGACCTGGGCGCTGACCGACTCGCCGCGCCACTACGCCCTGACCTTCTATCCGCTGATGGGCGGCACCGGCCGTGGCGCGGTGATCCGCATCGACGACATCACCGAACGCCTGGGCATGGAAGAGCTGATGGTGCAGTCGGAGAAGATGCTCTCGGTAGGCGGTCTCGCCGCCGGCATGGCGCACGAGATCAACAACCCGCTGGGGGCGATCCTGCACAACGTGCAGAACATCCGCCGGCGCCTGTCGAACGACCTGCCGAAGAACCTCGAAGTGGCCGGGGAGATCGGCATCGACCTGGAAGACCTCAATCACTACCTCGAAGCACGCGAGATTCCCAAGCTGATGGATGGCATCCAGTACGCCGGCTCGCGGGCGGCGAAGATCGTCACCCACATGCTCGCCTTCAGCCGCCGCAGCCACCGGCAGATGTCGCCCTGCGAACTGCCGGCGCTCATCGAGCAGGCCGTGGAGATCGCCAGCAACGACTTCGACCTCGCCGGCGGCTTCGACTTCAAGTCGCTGGAAATCGTCCAGGAGTTCGACCCGCGCCTGGGCCCCGTGCCGGCGATCGCCAACGAACTCGAGCAGGTACTGCTCAACCTGCTGAAGAACGCCGCCCAGGCCATCCACCAGCGCGACGACGAAGAGGAAGGCGAGCTGGGCCGCATCACCCTGCGCACCCTGTACAACCCGCCGTGGGCCGAAATCCAGGTCCAGGACAACGGTGTCGGCATGCCGGAAAACGTGCGCAAACGCATCTTCGAGCCGTTCTTCACCACCAAGGAAGTCGGCCAGGGCACCGGCCTGGGCCTGTCGGTCTCGTACTTCATCATCACCAACAACCACAAGGGGCAGATGGAGGTGCAGTCCGAGCTCGGCCAAGGCACCTGCTTCACCCTGCGCCTGCCGCTGGCCGACGAAACACCCACCGCGCCGCTGCTGCCGGCGGTACGCAGCAAGGAGCTCTGAACCATGGGCTATCGCCTGTCGAAGATCTACACCCGTACCGGCGACGCCGGCGAAACCGGCCTGGCCGATGGCCGTCGGGTACCCAAGCATCATCCGCGCATCGAAGCGATCGGCTGCGTGGACGAACTGAACAGTCAATTGGGCCTGTTGCTAGCCGATCTCCAGGAAGCCCGAAGCGCGGCGCTGGACCAGCTGACCAGCGTGCTGGCGCCCATCCAGCATCGCCTGTTCGATCTCGGCGGCGAACTGGCGATGCCCGAATACCGCGCCCTGGGCGATCAGGAAGTGGAAAGACTGGAACAGGCTATCGACGCCTGGAACGAAGAGCTCGAACCGCTGAAGGACTTCATCCTCCCCGGTGGCTCGCGCCTGGTGGCGCAGATCCACGTATGCCGCAGCCTGGCGCGCAAGGCCGAACGCCGCTGTCAGCAACTGAACCTGGAAGAACCGTTGGAAGGCGCAGGCCTGCGCTACCTGAACAGATTGTCAGACCTGCTGTTCGTCGCCGCGCGCATCGCCGCCAAGCGCCAGGGCGTCGCGGAAGTGCTGTGGAAGGCGGCAGACAAACCGACTTGATCCAGACATCCCCGTAGGAGCGAGCTTGCTCGCGAACCAGCCCCACAGCGAGGCCATTCGCGAGCAAGCTCGCTCCTACAAAGGAACGCTACCCCTCGGCCTTGGGCCAGAACGCGCGAATACCCGCCACGCCCTGCGCACCGATCTGCCAGGCACGCTCGACATCCTGCGGACCGAGCCCCCCCAGCAGGAACACCGGCTGGTTGAAGCCCCCGATCAGCGCCTGTGCGGCTTCCCAACCCAACGCGGGCTCGCCCGGATGGCTCTCGGTGGCCTGCACCGGCGACAAGGTGATGAAGTCCACGCCCATCGCACTGGCCAGCGCCAGCTCCTCCGCGTTGTGGCAAGACGCGGCAAGCAGGCGATCGACGGGGAACGGCCGGCCGTTGGGCGCGTACTTGCGCAGTTGCTCGGCAGTCAGGTGCCAGCCGGCGGACGGGAAGTCGCCCAGCCACTCCAGCGGCCCCTTGAGCATCAGCTGCGCCTTGCCGGCACACAAACCGACAGCGTCCACCGCCAGATCGCGGTACTCCGGGGAATACATGTTCGGCGCGCGCAGCTGGATCAGGCGAACACCGCTCGCCACCGCGGCGCGAATGCCCTGCACGATCTCCTGCGGCTCCAGGCCATCGGGCGTGATCAGGTAGCGCTCGGGCAAACGAGCGGCTTGCACGATCGGCCGGTTGGCTGCCGGAAAGTCGTAGTCCGGCAGCTCGCGTGGCGATACCCAGGCCAGCGGCTGGCCTTCGGCGCCATGGGGCTCTCCGTCGAACGCCGAGACCTCCCAGACATCCAGGAGCACCTGCTTGTCCGGATAGTCGTGGGCCACGCGGATCAACGGGCGGGCCTGCTGGACGCGAATCCCCAGCTCCTCTTCCAGTTCACGGGCGAGGGCCGCCTGAACCGGCTCGCCCTCCTCCACCTTGCCGCCCGGGAACTCCCAGAGGCCGCCCTGGTGCTTGTCGTCCGGGCGCCGGGCGATCAGCACCCGACCATCGGCGCCGCGAATCACGGCGGCGGCGACATGTACTCGTTTCACTGCATTGCTCCTCGATTCAGCGGCCGGCGGTCAATGCCGCTCGGCCAGGGCAGCCTTCAGCCAGGGCTGGAAGGCCGCCCATTGGTAGATGGTGTCCACGTACGCCTTGGCCAGCGGCGGCAGCTCCACGGCATAGCTACGGAAGCGCGTGGCCACCGGGGCGTAGAAAGCGTCGGCGATGCTGGCGTGGCCGAACAGGAAGGGGCCGTCCTGGCCGAAGCGCTGGCGACACAGCGTCCAAAGCTCGACGATGCGGGCGATGTCCGCCTCGACCTCGGCCGGCACCTTGGCCAATGGCTGGTGCCGCTGCAGGTCCATGGGCATGTTCGAACGCAGGGCGACGAAGCCGCTGTGCATCTCCGCACAGACCGAACGGGCCAGCGCCCGCGCAGCCTCGCCACGTGGCCACAGGTAGGCCTCGGGATAGCATTCGGCGATGTATTCGGATATCGCCAGCGAATCCCAGATCGGGCCGTCCTCGCACTTGAGCAGCGGAACCTTGCCCGTAGGCGAATGCTCGCGAATTCGCCGGGCGGTGTCGGCTCCGCCAAGCGGAATCAGCACCTCGTCGAACTCCGCGCCGGACAGCTGCATGACCAGCCAGGCACGCAGCGACCAGGAAGAAGTGTTCTTGCTGCCAATCACCAGGGTCAGGGACATCTCCGTCACTCCTCATAGGTCCTTGTCTAATCCAAGGACCATACGAGCGGAGCCGCGCCAAGACAAATTCCCGATTTTCATCCAGGGATGAAAACCGGGAATCCGAGGATCAGGTGCGGTATTCCGCGTTGATCTTCACGTACTCGTGGGACAGGTCGGTGGTCCAGATGGTCTCGCTGGCATCGCCGCGGCCCAGCTCGATGCGGATGGTGATTTCTTCCTGGGCCATCACTCGGGCACCCTGGTCCTCGGTGTAGCTCGCCGCGCGGCAACCGCGGCTGGCAATGCACACTTCGTCGAGGAATACGTCGATCTTGCTGACGTCGAGGTTGGGCACGCCGGCGTAACCAACGGCTGCCAGGATACGGCCCCAGTTCGGATCGGAGGCGAACAGCGCAGTCTTGATCAGCGGCGAATGCGCGACCGCGTAGCCGACGTCCAGGCACTCCTGGTGGTTCGCACCGCCGTTGACCTGCACGGTTACAAACTTGGTTGCGCCTTCGCCGTCACGGACGATGGCCTGGGCCAGCTCCATGGAGACTTCGATCACAGCTTGCTTCAGGGCGCTGAACAGCGCACCGCTGGCCTGGGTGATTTCCGGCAGCGGGGCTTGGCCGGTGGCGACAAGCGTGCAGCTGTCATTGGTCGAAGTATCGCCATCGATGGTGATGCGGTTGAAGGACTTGTTCGCCGCATCGCGCAGCAGGTCCTGCAGCACGCCCTGGGCTACCTTGGCGTCGGTGGCGATGTAACCGAGCATGGTAGCCATGTTCGGCTTGATCATGCCGGCGCCCTTGCTGATACCGGTCACGGTGACGGTCACGCCGTCATGCTGGAACTGGCGGCTGGCGCCCTTGGGCAGGGTGTCGGTGGTCATGATGCCGGCGGCTGCTTCGGCCCAGTTGTCGGCGCCCAGGTTGGCCAGGGCAGCCGGCAGGGCGGCTTCGATCTTGGCGACCGGCAGCGGCTCACCGATCACGCCGGTGGAGTAAGGCAGCACCTGGTTCTGATCGACACCGACCAGCTCGGCGAGCTTGGCGCACACCGCCGAAGCGTTGGCCAGACCCGCCTCACCGGTGCCGGCGTTGGCGTTGCCGGTGTTGGTCACCAGGTAGCGCACCGGGCCGAGGAAGCGCTGCTTGCAGAGGATCACCGGCGCGGCACAGAAGGCGTTCAGAGTGAAGACACCGGCTACGGTTGAGCCTTCGGCACATCGCATCACCACGACGTCCTTGCGGCCTGGGCGCTTGATGCCGGCAGACGCGATGCCGAGTTCGAAGCCGGGGACCGGGTGCAGGGTGGAGATCGGGCCGAGACCGACAGCCATGGAGGTGCTCCTTACAAAAAGGGTGGATCGAATGTGAAAAACGCCGCGAGCGGTAGGACCGGTCGCGGCGTCGTCGTTACGGCAGGAGAATCAGCTCACCTGGCCGTGGCAATGCTTGTATTTCTTCCCGGAGCCGCAGGGGCAAGGCTCGTTGCGGCCGATCTTCGGCTCGTTGCGCACCGGGTCGAGGTTCACGACCTGAGCGCTTTCCTGGCCTTCCGGATGCTCTTCCTCGGCACTGGCGATCGCTTGCTCGATCGAGGGCGCGGCGGCGTGCTGGAACTGCATGCGCTTGGCCATTTCCTCGGCTTCGCGGCGCAGACGTGCTTCTTCCTCGGCAGGGTCTTCGCGGCGAACCTGCACGAAGGACAGGACACGGATGGTGTCGCGCTTGATCGAATCCAGCAGTTCCTGGAACAGGGCGAAGGATTCGCGCTTGTATTCCTGCTTCGGGTTCTTCTGCGCATAACCGCGCAGGTGGATGCCGTGGCGCAGGTGATCCATGGTCGACAGGTGGTCTTTCCACAGATCGTCGAGCACGCGCAGCAGCATCTGCTTCTCGAAGGTGCGCAGCGCCTCGGCACCGGCCATGTCTTCCTTCTCGTTGTAGGCGGCGACCAGCTCGGCGAGGATCTTCTCGCGCAGGGTCTCCTCGTAGAGCTTCTCGTCATCGTCGAGCCATTGCTGGATCGGCAGCTTCAGGCCGAAATCGCTGTACAGCGAGGCTTCCAGACCGGCGATGTCCCACTGCTCGGGCAGCGACTGCGGCGGGATGTGCTGGCTGATGGTGTTGTTCAGCACTTCCTCGCGGAATTCGGTGATGGTCTCGCCGATGTTCTCTGCCGCCAGCAGGCTGTTGCGCATGTGGTAGATCACCTTGCGCTGCTCGTTGGCGACGTCGTCGAACTCGAGCAATTGCTTGCGGATGTCGAAGTTGCGGCCTTCGACCTTGCGCTGGGCCTTCTCGATGGCGTTGCTCACCATGCGGTGCTCGATCGCCTCGCCGGACTGCATGCCCAGGGCCTTCATGAAGTTCTTCACCCGGTCGGAGGCGAAGATGCGCATCAGGTTATCTTCCAGCGACAGGTAGAAGCGGCTGGAACCCGGGTCGCCCTGGCGACCGGCACGGCCACGCAGCTGGTTGTCGATACGGCGGGATTCGTGGCGCTCGGAAGCGATCACATGCAGGCCGCCGGCTTCGATCACCTGCTGGTGGCGCTTCTGCCACTCGGCCTTGATCTGCGCGATCTGCTCGTCGCTGGGGTTCTCCAGGCGGGCGATCTCTGCTTCCCAATTGCCACCCAGGAGGATGTCGGTACCACGGCCGGCCATGTTGGTGGCGATGGTGATCGCACCCGGTGCACCGGCCTGGGCGATGATCTCGGCTTCCTTTTCGTGGTACTTGGCGTTGAGCACCTGGTGCTCGATACCGGCTTTCTGCAGCAGCTGGGAAACGTACTCGGACGTCTCGATGGAGGCAGTACCGACCAGGATCGGACGCCCCAGAGCCTTGCTCTGCTGGATATCGGTGATGATGGCGGCGTACTTCTCTTCCTGGGTCAGGTAGACCAGGTCGTTGAAGTCCTTACGGGCGATGGCGCGGTGAGTCGGGATCACCACCACGTCGAGGCCGTAGATCTGGCGGAACTCGAAGGCCTCGGTATCAGCGGTGCCGGTCATGCCGGACAGCTTGTTGTAGAGGCGGAAGTAGTTCTGGAAGGTGGTCGAGGCCAGGGTCTGGCTCTCGGCCTGGATCGGCAGGCCTTCCTTCGCCTCGATGGCCTGGTGCAGGCCCTCGGAGAGGCGGCGGCCGGGCATGGTACGGCCGGTGTGCTCGTCGATCAGCAGGACCTGGTCGCCCTGGACGATGTACTCGACGTTGCGGTGGAACAGGGTGTGGGCGCGCAGTGCTGCGTAGACGTGGGTCAGCAGGCTGAGGTTGTGCGCCGAGTACAGGCTCTCGCCCTCGCCCAGCAGGCCGATCTCGCCGAGCATTTCCTCGACGTACTGGTGGCCCTGCTCGTTGAGTTCGACCTGGCGGGTCTTCTCGTCGATGCTGTAGTGGCCCTGCTGGGTCACCTGGCCTTCGACTTCCTCGATGTGCTGCTTCAGGCGCGGGATCAGCTTGTTGATCTTGATATACAGCTCGGAGCTGTCTTCGGCCTGGCCAGAGATGATCAGCGGCGTACGCGCTTCGTCGATGAGGATGGAGTCCACCTCGTCGACCACGGCGAAGTTAAGCTCACGCTGGAACTTGTCGTCCAGGCTGAAGGCCATGTTGTCACGCAGGTAGTCGAAACCGAATTCGTTGTTGGTGCCGTAGGTGATGTCGGCGGCGTAGGCGGCACGCTTTTCTTCCGGCGGCTGGAACGGGGTGACGATACCGACGGTGAGGCCGAGGAATTCGTACAGTGGACGCATCCAGTTGGCGTCACGGCGAGCCAGGTAGTCGTTCACGGTGACCACGTGCACACCCTTGCCGGACAGCGCGTTCAGGTAGACCGCCAGGGTACCTACCAGGGTCTTACCCTCACCGGTACGCATCTCGGCGATCTTGCCTTCGTGCAGGGTCATGCCGCCGATCAACTGGACGTCGAAGTGGCGCATGCCCATCACGCGCTTGCCCGCCTCACGGGCCACGGCGAAGGCTTCGGGAAGAAGCTGGTCGAGGGTTTCGCCCTTGGCCAGGCGCTCCTTGAACTCAGCGGTCTTGGCCTTCAGTTGCTCATCGGAAAGCGCCACCATCTGGGGCTCGAGCGCATTGATGGCCTGGACCGCCTTGGCCATGCGCTTCACTTCACGCTCGTTCTTGCTTCCAAAGAGTTTTTTCAACAAAGGCGCAAACATATCGACTGGGTCATCCGAACTTGGGGATTGGAGGGCTGCCCGACTGGCTGGCCGCGGAGTGGAGCGACGGCAAATGGGGCATTCTACTCGGAAACGTGGACGATTGAAGTGCCATGTCAGCACAGGTAACTTCAAGCCATCCGCCGACCGAGCAGTTGCTAGGGAAGGACAGGCAGTCCGCCTGCTTTATATTGTGTCGGACCAGTAAAGTTCAAGGCCGAACTGAGACCCGCGTCACCTCGAAGGCCGAAACGAAAGCGATTCTGCTAAGATCGCACCTCACCGTCCCGGACCAATCGCCATGGCGTTCCGCCCGCTCCCAGCCCAGGCCACCACCAAGCTGCTGCGCGAAGCCAAACCGTTGAAAGGGCTGTTCAACGAAGCCCAGCGCCTCGGACAACTGCAACAGTTGCTCGACAGCCAGTTGCAACCGGCCGCGCGCCCCCACTGCCGGGTAGCCTCATGGCGTGACGGAAGCCTGCTACTCGTCATTAACGACGCCCACTGGGCCACGCGGCTGCGCTACCAACAACGCCGCCTGTTGCGTCAGTTGCAGGCATTCGATGAATTCGCCGGCCTGGCACGCATTCTCTTCAAGGTCCAGCCGCATATCGAGCCGGCCAAACCGCCGCGTACCGTAGAGCTCTCCCCCGCCGCCGCTGAGGCGCTTCACGAGGCTGCCGAAGGCATCAGCAATCCGCGTCTGAAAGCTGCTCTCGAGCGCCTGGCCAGTCGTGGCCAAAAGTCAGACTGAGTAACGTTTCGCTCAAAAAAGACCCATAAAAAAAGGCCACCCGAAGGTGACCTTTTAAAAGTACAGCTGAAAGGAGGGGTTTCCTCACACGGCCGCAGCGGGTCGCATGTAGGAAATCGGCGCAGTGCTCGCGTCCTCGAAGGTGACCACTTCCCAGGCCTCCTTGTCCGCAATCAATGCACGGAGCAGGCGGTTGTTCAGGGCATGGCCGGACTTGAAGCCGCGGAATTCGCCGATGAGGCTATTACCCAGCAGATACAGGTCACCGATGGCGTCCAGGATCTTGTGCTTGACGAACTCGTCCTCGTAGCGGAGGCCGTCTTCGTTGAGCACGCGATACTCGTCGACCACGATGGCGTTCTCCACGCTGCCGCCGAGTGCCAGGTTCTGCGAACGCAGGTACTCGATGTCACGCATGAACCCGAAGGTCCGTGCACGGCTGACTTCCTTGACGAAGGAAGTGCTGGAGAAATCCACCGCGGCTTTCTGGGTACGACCACGGAAGACCGGGTGATCGAAATCGATCTCGAAGCTCACCTTGAAGCCGTCGAAGGGAACGAAAGTGGCGCGCTTGTCGCCCTCTTCCACGGTCACTTCACGCTTGATGCGGATGAACTTCTTGGCTGCGTCCTGCTCTTGCAGGCCGGCAGACTGGATCAGGAATACGAAGGGACCTGCGCTACCATCCATGATCGGTACTTCCGACGCGGACAGCTCGACATAGGCGTTGTCGATCCCGAGGCCTGCCATGGCCGAGAGCAGATGCTCCACCGTGTCCACTTTGACGTCGCCCTTCACCAGGGTGGTCGACATGGTGGTTTCACCAACGTTGGAGGCCCGGGCGGGGATTTCCACCGCAGGGTCCAGATCGGTTCTGACGAACACGATGCCAGAGTCAACCGGAGCCGGCTTCAGGGTGAGGTAAACCTTCTCCCCAGAGTGCAGGCCGACACCGGTAGCCCGGATGATGTTCTTCAAGGTGCGTTGTCTGATCATGGCTTTGGCCGCTTTCGCGCAAGTTGCGAACTGTTTTCAACAATGGGCGGCGATGATAGCAGAACCGCCCTTTGCTGAACACCAATCACGTCCATACTCCTGATTAATCGCTTCAATCGGCCTGACGACGCAGGAATGCCGGGATATCCAGGTAATCCAGATCGTCCTGCGGATTGAGCTTGGCCGCGGTGGCAGCGCCGCCGTGGTTCTGGTTGCGCATCACGGTCGGACGATCCAGGTCGCGGTAGTTCACCGACTGCTGCTCACGCTGAACCGGCGCCTGGGCGCTGACCGACTGCGTCTGCACGGTGTTGTCGACGACCTTGACCGGCTTCTCCAGGCGCGCGCCCAGACCAGTGGCGACGACGGTGACGTGCAGTTCGTCGCGCATGTCCGGATCGATCACGGTGCCGACCTTGACGGTCGCGTGCTCGGAAGCGAACTGCTCGATGATGTTACCTACGTCGGAGTACTCGCCCAGGGAGAGGTCCGGACCTGCGGTGATGTTCACCAGGATGCCGCGGGCGCCCTGCAGGTTGACGTCTTCCAGCAGCGGGTTGCGGATCGCCGCTTCGGTAGCCTCGCGAGCACGATTCGGGCCGCTGGCGGCGCCGGTGCCCATCATGGCCATGCCCATCTCGCTCATCACGGTCTTCACGTCGGCGAAGTCGACGTTGATCATGCCCGGACGCTTGATGATGTCGGAGATGCCGCGCACTGCACCGGCGAGCACATCGTCGGCCTTGGCGAAGGCGGCCAGCAGGCTGGCGTCTTTGCCCAGAATGGTCAGCAGCTTCTCGTTGGGGATGGTGATCAGCGAGTCGACGCTTTCGGCCAGCGAGCGGATGCCTTCATCGGCGATCTGCATGCGCTTGCGACCTTCGAACGGGAACGGACGGGTGACCACGGCAACGGTCAGGATGCCCATCTCTTTCGCCACTTCGGCAATGATCGGCGCGGCGCCAGTACCGGTGCCGCCACCCATGCCGGTGGTGATGAAGACCATGTCGGCGCCTTCCAGCACCTCGGCGATGCGGTCGCGATCCTCGATCGCGGCCTGACGGCCGACTTCAGGGTTGGCGCCAGCGCCCAGACCCTTGGTTACGCCCGGGCCGAGCTGCAGCACGGTACGCGCCGCGATGTTCTTCAGCGCCTGGGCGTCGGTGTTGGCGCAGATGAATTCCACGCCATCGACGTTGTTCTTGGCCATGTGGTTCACGGCGTTGCCACCGCCACCACCGACACCGATGACTTTGATGACTGCTGTTTGCGGGACGTTATCGACGAGTTCGAACATTTTCCCCTCTCCTTCCTTTCTAGTTGTGTCGCCTACATTTACCGCGCCGGTAAATCAGAAGTTGCCCTGGACCCAGCGTTTCAGCCGTTCCAGCACAGGTGTCTTGGGTTCATCGCTATAGCTGCTGCCGGACGTGGACGGCCCGTCGTTCTGCTTTTGCAGCCCGTACATGAGCAGGCCCACGCCCGTCGAATAGATAGGATTGCGCACGACATCAGTCAGTCCTTTGACCCCGTGCGGCACGCCCAGGCGCACCGGCATGTGAAAGATCTCTTCGGCCAGCTCGACGGCGCCTTCCATCTTGGAAGTGCCCCCGGTCAGGACGATCCCTGCTGGGATCAGGTCTTCGTAGCCGCTGCGGCGCAATTCGGCCTGGACCAGAGTGAAGAGCTCGTCGTAACGCGGCTCGACGACTTCGGCCAGGGCCTGACGCGACAACTCCCGCGGTGGCCGGTCCCCGACGCTGGGCACCTTGATGGTTTCTCCAGCACCGGCCAGTTTGGCTAGCGCGCAAGCATATCGAATCTTGATCTCTTCGGCATACTGGGTCGGCGTACGCAGCGCCATGGCGATGTCGTTGGTGACCTGATCGCCGGCAATCGGGATCACTGCCGTATGACGAATGGCGCCTTCGGTGAAGATGGCGATGTCGGTGGTGCCGCCGCCGATGTCCACTAGGCACACGCCCAGTTCTTTCTCGTCCTCTGTGATCACCGAGTAGGCCGAGGCCAGTTGCTCGAGAATGATGTCGTCGACTTCCAGGCCACAACGGCGGACGCATTTCTCGATGTTCTGCGCCGCGTTCACGGCGCAGGTCACCACGTGCACCTTGGCTTCCAGACGCACGCCGGACATACCCAGCGGCTCACGCACGCCTTCCTGGTTGTCGATCACGTAGTCCTGCGCCAGCGTGTGCAGGACGCGCTGGTCGGCCGGAATCGCCACGGCCTGGGCGGCGTCGAGTACGCGGTCGATGTCAGCCGGGCTGACCTCGCGGTCGCGGATCGCCACGATGCCGTGGGAGTTCAGGCTGCGAATGTGGTTGCCGGCGATGCCGACGAATGCCGAGTGGATACGGCAACCGGCCATCTGCTGGGCCTCGTCGATGGCCCGCTGGATCGAAGCCACGGTCGACTCGATGTTGACCACCACGCCCTTCTTCAGGCCGCGCGACGGGTGGGTGCCGATGCCGACGATCTCCAGCTTGCCATCAGCCGCGACCTCGCCCACCAGCGCCACCACCTTGGAGGTGCCGATGTCCAGGCCGACGACCATCTTGCCGCTCTGCACGCTTGCCATGGTTAATGCTGTCTCCTCAAATCACTGCGCGGGCGTGGCCTGGGCCACGTCCGTTTGCGGCAGCGGATCGCGCCACGCCACGGCCAGGCCGTTGGGGTAGCGCATGTCGATGCGCGCTATTTTCGATATCTGGTCTTTCAATGCCTTCTCGTAAATGGTCACGAGACGGCGAATCTGTTCGACCGCATGGTCGCGCCCGAGGACGATCTCCAGGCCCTGCGCGGTGCTCAGTGTCCAGGCCCCACGCGAGCTCATCTCCAGGCTGGCGATGGTGAAGCCCAGCGGACGCAGCATCTGGCTGAGCAGTTGGTACTGCTGCATGACCTTCTGCTGGGCGAACTGCGGGCCGGACAGGCGCGGCAGGTGCTCGTAGTGCGAGACCTCGTGCGGCGCAAAAGCCTGGCCCTGGTTGTTCAGCAGCGCCTCGTCGCCCCAGCGGGCTACGGGCAGCTGCTCTTCGAGGTGGATCACCACCTGGTCCGGCCACACGCGACGCACTTCGGCATGGGCGATCCAGGGCATCTGTTCCAGCTCCTGGCGCATGCCGGCCAGGTCGATGGTGAAGAAGCTCGACGAAACGAACGGCGCAATGCGCTGCTGCACAGCTTGTTGGCTGATGTAGCTGAGGTCGCCTTCGACGTTGATCTTGGCGATCGGCCGGTCAAGGTACGGCAGCGCGTACTGCGCCCCCTGATAGGTGCCAAAACCCAGTACTGCGAGCAGCAGCGGCCACATCAGGTAGCGCACGAAGCTGAAGTTCGGCTTCGGCAGGCGCGCGCTCAAAGGCTCCTTGGCCACCAGGCGGCTGGCACCGCGCGGTACCGGCTTGCGTGCAGGCACGCGGCCGATACCAGGTTGCGAGTGACGGAGCATGGCGCCGTTCATGGTTTACCCCCTTGCCTCGACGCTGTCGGCCAGGATCGCCAGCACCAGCTGCTGGAAGTCCAGACCGGCCGCGCGCGCGGCCATGGGCACCAGGCTGTGATCGGTCATGCCCGGTGCGGTGTTGACTTCGAGGAGCCAGAAACGCCCTTCGGCGTCCTGCATCACGTCGGTACGCGCCCAGCCCTGAATGCCCAGCGCTTCGCAGGCACGCGCGGTCAGTTGCTGCAGCTCACGCTCCTTCTCCGCGCTCAGGCCACAGGGAATGCGGTACTGGGTATCACTGGCCAGGTACTTGGCGTCGTAGTCGTAGAAGCTGTGCGGGGTGCCGAGGCCGATGGCCGGCAGCACCTGGCCGCGCAGAATGGCGACGGTGAACTCCGGACCGCTGATCCACTGTTCGACCAGAACCTGCGAGTCGTATTGCGCGGCGCCGCGCCAGGCGTCGATCAGCGCTTCCACGCTGTCCACCTTGGCCATGCCGATGCTGGAACCTTCATGGGCCGGTTTGACGATGAGCGGGAAGCCCAGTTCCGCAGCCGCGCGACGGCAATCGTCTTCGCTGGCCAGCACCGCATAGGCCGGGGTCGGCAGACCGAGGCTCAGCCACACGCGCTTGGTGCGCAGCTTGTCCATGGCCAGGGCCGAAGCCAGCACACCGCTACCGGTGTAGGGAATGCCAGCGACTTCGAGCAGACCTTGCATGCTGCCGTCTTCGCCGCCACGGCCGTGGAGGATGATGAAGGCGCGATCGATCTTCTCGCTGGTCAGGCGTTGCAGCAGGTCATCGCCTACGTCGATACCGAAGGCATCCACGCCAGCTTCCTGCAGGGCCTTGAGGACCATCGAACCGGATTTCAGCGATACCTCGCGCTCGGCACTCTTGCCGCCGTAGAGCACGGCGACGCGGCCGAAGGCACGCGGATCGAGAGTGGATTTGAGTGCATCGCTCATCACGCCTTCCTCTTGGCGTCGCCGCCGAACATCGGGTTCTTGATCAGTGCCGGAGCCAGCCCGCCGATATCGCCGGCGCCCTGGCAAAGCAGGATGTCGCCGGGACGCAGCAGCGGCTTGAGCAGCGCAGCGAGGTCGCCATCGCGCTCCAGATAGATGGGATCAAGCTGGCCACGCTGACGGATGCTGCGGCACAGCTGGCGGCTGTCGGCGCCAGGGATCGCCTCTTCGCCGGCCGGGTAGACCTCCATCAGCAGCAACACGTTGGCGTCACCGAGCACTTGCACGAAGTCTTCGTAGAGGTCGCGGGTACGGGTGTAACGGTGCGGCTGGTAGACCATCACCAGGCGACGCTCGGGCCAGCCACCGCGCACGGCCTTGATCACCGCCGCGACTTCGCGCGGGTGGTGGCCGTAGTCGTCGACCAGCATCACGCTGCCGCCTTCGACTTGAAGCTCGCCGTAGACCTGGAAGCGTCGGCCGACGCCCTGGAAGCCGGACAGGCCCTGAACGATGGCTTCGTCGGAGATGCCTTCGTCGGTAGCGATCGCAATGGTCGCCAGGGAGTTCAGTACGTTGTGCAGACCGGGCATGTTCACCGAGACGTCCAGCGGCTCGCGCTCCGGGCGCAGCACGGTGAAGAAGGTGCGCATGCCTTCCTGGCGGATGTTGATGGCGCGGACGTCGGCGTCCTCGCTCAGGCCGTAGGTGACAGTCGGACGTGCCACCTGGGGCAGAATTTCGCGGACTACCGGATCATCCACGCACAGCACTGCCAGACCGTAGAACGGCAGGTTGTGCAGGAAGTCGACGAAGGTCTTCTTCAGCTTGTTGAAGTCGCCGCCGTAGGTGTCCATGTGGTCGGCGTCGATGTTGGTGACGACCGCGACCATCGGCTGCAGGTGCAGGAAGCTGGCGTCGCTCTCGTCGGCTTCAGCCACCAGGTAGCGGCTGGTGCCGAGCTGGGCGTTGGTGCCGGCAGCGTTCAGGCGACCGCCGATTACGAAGGTCGGATCCAGGCCACCAGCGGCGAACACCGAGGCAATCAGGCTGGTGGTGGTGGTTTTGCCGTGGGTACCAGCTACAGCGATGCCATGACGGTAACGCATCAGTTCGGCGAGCATCTCCGCGCGCGGAACCACCGGCACTCGGCGCTCAAGGGCAGCAGCAACTTCCGGGTTGGCCTTGTTCACCGCGCTGGAGACGACCAGCACGTCGGCGCCATCGGCGTTCTCGGCGCGATGACCAATGAAGATCTGCGCGCCGAACTTCTCCAGGCGCTCGGTCACTGCGGAGGCCTTGAGGTCGGAGCCGGATACTTCGTAACCGAGGTTCAGCAGTACTTCGGCGATACCGCACATGCCCACGCCGCCGATGCCAACGAAGTGGATCCGACGGATGCGCCGCATGGTGCGGGTGATGCCGTTGGGCTCTTTAACCACGGGCCACCTCCAGGCAGGCGTCGACCACCGTGCGGGTAGCCTCGGGCATGGCCAGGCGCCGGGCGCTGGCGGCCATCTGCTTCAGGGATTGGGGATGCATCAGTACCTCGGACAACTGCGCGGCCAGGTCGGCGGCGCCGGTAGACTTTTGCGGCAGCAGGCGGGCGGCGCCCTCCCGTACCAGGAATTCGGCATTGCGGGTCTGGTGATCGTCGATCGCGTGGGGCAGCGGCACCAGGAAGGACGGCAGGCCCGCCGCGGTCAGTTCGCTGACGGTCAGCGCACCGGCGCGGCAGATCACCAGGTCGGCCCAGGCATAAGCCGCAGCCATGTCGCTGATGAAGGGCGCAACGTCGGCTTCGACACCGGCCTGCGCATAACGCTCCGCGGTGACAGCGTCATGCTGACGACCGGCCTGATGGCGAACAGCCGGACGCTGCTCGGCGGGAACCAGCGCCAGCGCCTCGGGCAGCAGCTTGTTCAGGGGCTCGGCGCCCAGGCTGCCGCCCAGGACAAGCAGGTTCACCTTGCGCCCAGTCGGCTCGGTGCGAGCGGCTTCGTCGAGGAACAGCTCGGCGCGCACCGGGTTGCCCGTGGTCAGGCGCTTGGCACTGGCCGGGAAGGTATCCGGGAAGGCTTCGCAGACACGCCGGGCGAGCGGCGCCAGGCTGCGGTTCGCGGTGCCGGCTACAGCGTTCTGCTCGTGGATCACCAGCGGAGCGCCACTCAGCTTCGCGGCCAAACCGCCAGGACCGGTGACATAGCCACCCAGACCGAGCACACAGACCGGCTTCAGCTGGCGCATCACGCCCAGCGCCTGGAGCAGCGACTTGAGCAGATCGAAGGGCGCGCGTAGCAGAGCCTTGCGGCCTTTGCCACGCAGGCCACTGACATTAATCAGGTGCAGCGGCAACCCCGCTTTCGGCACCAGGTCGTTCTCGATGCCACGCGGCGTTCCCAGCCAGTGCACGGCATAGCCGCGGGCCTGGAACTCACGCGCGCAGGCCAGCGCCGGGAACACGTGTCCGCCGGTACCGCCCGCCATGATCAGGACATTACCTTTCATCGGCAAAGTCCTCCTCGCTGAATTCAAATTCGTCGCTGCCTACGGCAGTACGGCGTTCCCACTCGATACGCAGGAGCATGCCCAGGCAGCCACAGCAGATCACCAGAGAGGAGCCGCCATAGCTGAGGAACGGCAGGGTCAGGCCTTTGGTCGGCAGCAGACCGACGTTCACACCAACGTTGATGAGGAACTGGCCGATCCAGAGGAAAGCCAGACCATAGGCCACATATGCGGAGAAGTACTGCTTGGCTTGCTCGGCCCAGATGCCGATATAGAGCGCGCGCAGACTGACGAAGACGAACAGCCCGACCGTAGCCAGGGCGCCGACGATGCCCAGCTCTTCGGCCAGCACGGCGAAGACGAAGTCGGTGTGCGCTTCGGGCAGGTAGAACTGTTTCTGGATGCTGTTGCCCAGCCCCATGCCCAGCCAGCCGCCGCGGCCAAAGGCGATCAGCGCCTGGCTCAGCTGGTAGCCGGCGCCGAACTGGTCGGCCCAGGGGTCGCTGAAGTTGGTCAGACGTGCCATCCGGTACGGCTGGCTCCAGATCAGCAGCGCAACGGCACCGACTGCCAGAGCCACCATCAGACCGAAGCGGAACAGGCCGACACCGCCGAGGAACAGCATGGCCGCGGCAGCGCCCATCATCACCACGGTGGCGCCGAAGTCCGGCTCGCGCAGCAGCAGGCCGGCGAATGGCAGGAGGACCGCGAAGGGCTTGAAGAAACCGATCCAGCTCTCGCGGACTTCATGTTGGCGGCGGACCAGGTAAGCGGCCATGAACACCACCACGAAGACCTTCGCGATCTCCGATGGCTGGATGTTGAACAGACCGAAGCCGATCCAGCGCATCGAGCCGTTTACCTCTCGGCCGACGCCGGGAGTAATTACCGCGATGAGCAACAAGAAAGCCACGCCGAGCAGCTTCCAGCTCAGGCGCTGCCAGGTTTCCATCGGGGTCATCATGGTCACGCCGCAGGCGACGAAGCCGATGGCCAGGTAGATCAGGTGACGCACCGAGAAGTACAGCGGGTTGCCCGACTGCGCCGACGCGACTTCCGACGATGCCGAAGTCACCATCACCAGCCCCAGGCCGAGCAGCGCCAGGCATCCGGCGAGCAGCGGGAAGTCCAGATCGATGCCGTTGCGGCTGATCAGCGGGGACGGGTATGGGCGCATGAAGGAGAACATCAGGCGAGCTCCTCCACGGCTTTGGCGAACAGACGACCGCGCTCTTCGAAATTCTTGAACATGTCGAGGCTGGCGCAGGCCGGCGAGAGCAGCACGGCGTCGCCTGCCTGAGCGAGCTCAGCAGCCTTGCGGACCGCTTCGTCGAGGGTCTGTACGCGTACTTTGTTCACGTCGTCGCCAAGTGCCGCGCCGACCAGTTCGGCGTCGCGACCGAGCAGCACGACCGCGCGGCAGAACTTGCCGACCGGCTCGCGCAATGCGCTGAAATCAGCGCCCTTGCCGTCGCCGCCGGCCAGCAGCACCAGCTTGCCGTCGATATCGGCACCCAGGCCTTCGATGGCTGCCAGGGCGGCACCGACGTTGGTGGCCTTGGAGTCGTCGTAGTAGTTCACGCCTTCACGTTCGCCGACCCACTGGCAGCGATGCGCCAGGCCAGCGAATTCACGCAGGGTCTGCAGCATCGGCTCGAACGGCAGGCCGACTGCATGACCCAAGGCCAGAGCGGCCAGGGCATTGGAGTGGTTGTGCGCGCCGCGGATCTTCAGCTCGCGCACCGGCAGCAGGGCCTCGAACTGGAAGGCCAGCCACTTTTCACCGCCCTCTTCGATCAGACCAAAGGCCTTGAAGTCGGGCTTGTCGGTGCCAAAGGTCCAGCACGGCACCGAATCGGCGATCAGCGGACGACTCAGGGCGTCGGCACGGTTCACCACGACCTGTTTGGCGCCGCGGAAGATGCGGTGCTTGGCCAGGTGGTAGTCGGCCATGCCGTCGTAGCGATCCATGTGGTCTTCGCTGACGTTCAGGCAGGTAGCGACCGCGGCGTTCAGACGCTCGCAAGTTTCCAACTGGAAGCTCGAGAGCTCGAGCACGTACAGCTCGACGTCATCGGCCAGCAGATCCAGCGCCGGCGTCCCGAGGTTGCCGCCAACCGCAACGCGCTTGCCGGCTGCCGCGGCCATCTCGCCGACCAGGGTGGTAACGGTGCTTTTCGCGTTGGAACCGGTGATCGCGACGATCGGCGCCTTGGCGTGGCGGGCGAACAGATCGACATCGCCGGACATCCGCACACCACGAGCTGCCGCTTCGATCAGAGCGGGCGTACGAAGCGACAGGCCGGGGCTGACGTAAAGCTCTTGCGCACGGCAGAGGAAGTCGGCGTCCAGTTCGCCGCAGCGCACTTCGACTTGCGGGTATTGGCTGCGCAGCGTGACCAGCTCCGGCGGATTCTCGCGAGTATCGGCAACGGCAAAGGGCGTGCCCTGGCGCGCGAGGAAGCGCACCAGAGACATGCCGCTCTTGCCGAGGCCGACAACGATGCGGAATTGGTCGGAAGCGATCAGGCTCATGCTCGATCAGTCCTCAACGCAGTTTCAACGTAGCCAGGCCGATCAGCACGAGAATCACCGTGATGATCCAGAAGCGCACGATGACGCGCGGCTCCGGCCAGCCTTTGAGTTCGAAGTGGTGATGGATGGGCGCCATGCGGAACACCCGTTTCCCGGTCAACTTGAAGGAGGCGACCTGGATGACCACCGACAGGGTTTCCATGACGAACACGCCGCCCATGATGAACAGCACGATCTCCTGGCGAACGATCACCGCCAGGGTGCCCAGGGCCGCGCCAAGGGCCAGGGCGCCTACATCTCCCATGAAAACCTGAGCCGGGTAGGTGTTGAACCACAGGAAGCCCAGCCCGGCGCCGACGATGGCGGCGCAGAAGATGATCAGCTCGCCCGCGCCCGGCACGCTTGGAATCAGCAGGTACTCGGCGAATTTCACGTTGCCCGACAGGTAGCAGAAGATGCCCAGGGCACCGCCGACCATCACGGTCGGCATGATTGCCAGGCCGTCGAGGCCGTCGGTCAGGTTGACCGCGTTGCTCGAGCCGACGATCACGAAATAGGTCAGCACCACGAAGCCGATGCCCAGGGGAATCTCGACGTTCTTCAGCAGCGGCACGATCAGGGTGGTTTCCACCGGGGTTTCGGCGGTCACGTAGAGGAAGATCGCCGCGCCAAGACCGAACACCGACTGCCAGAAATACTTCCAGCGGCTCGGCAGGCCGCGCGAGTTCTTCTCGATCACCTTGCGGTAGTCATCGACCCAGCCAATGGCGCCGAACAGCAGGGTCACCACCAGCACGACCCAGACATAGCGGTTCGACCAGTCGGACCACAGCAGGGTGCTGATGGCGATGGCGGTGAGAATCAGCGCGCCACCCATGGTCGGGGTACCCTTCTTCGACAGGTGCGACTGCGGACCGTCGTTGCGCACGGCTTGGCCGATCTGACGGATCTGCAGGGTGCGAATCATCCAGGGGCCCAGCCACAGCGACAGGGCGAGCGCGGTCAGCACGCTGAGAATGCCGCGCAGGGTCAGGTACTGGAAGACGCCGAAGCCCTTGTAGAACTGTTGCAGGTACTCGGCGAGCAGCAGCAGCATTAATGATTCTCCTCGGAGGAAGCGCACAGGGCCGCGACGACCTTGTCCATAGCCGCGCTGCGCGATCCCTTGATCAAAATGGTGGTGGTAGCGGGTTCGTCGGCCAGGGCGCGAATCAGGCTGGCCTGGTCCGCGAAGTGGCGGGCGCCGTCACCGAACGCCTGGACGGCGTTCAACATCAGCGGGCCTACCGCGTAGAGCGCGCTGACTTTGCCCACGGCGTAGGCGCCCACCTCGCGGTGCGCAGCCTCGGCCCAAGCGCCCAGTTCGCCCATGTCCCCGAGGACCAGAACGGTCCGGCCGGAAAAGCCGGCGAGTATATCAATGGCCGCACAGATTGACGCCGGGTTAGCGTTGTAACTGTCGTCAATTACTCTCATACCGCTCGTCGCGAGCTGAGCTACCGCGCGCCCTTTGACCGGCTGCAGTGCCTGCAGGCCGTTGACGATCCCGACCAGTGGCACGCCAAGGGCATAAGCGGCGGCGACGGCGGCCAAAGCATTGGCCACGTTGTGCTCGCCGAGCAGGTTCAGCTGGATGCGCGCCTCGCCGGCCTGGCCTTGCAGGGTGAAGCCCACGCAACCACGGGCATCTCGCTGCAGATCGCTGGCGCGGAAGTCGGCAGTGCTGTTCTTCAGCGCGAAACTCAGCACGCGGCGCCCCGCAGCACGGACCTTCCAGGTTTCGAAGGCGCGGTCGTCGAGGTTCAGCACGGCGGTGCCGTCAGCCGGCAGACCTTCGAGGATTTCACCCTTGGCCAGGACGATCTTGTCCTGACCGCCGAACTCGCCGACGTGGGCGGTCCCGGCGTTGGTAATGATGGCGACTTGCGGGCGGGTCAGGCCGACGGTGTAGGCGATCTCGCCAATGCGCGAAGCGCCGAGTTCGATCACCGCACTACGATGCTGCGGGCCGATCTGCAGAAGCGTCAGCGGCGCCCCCAGGTCGTTGTTCAGGTTGCCGCGGGTGGCCAGGACTTCGCCCTGGGTGCGGAGGATACTGGCGAGCATCTCCTTGACCGTGGTCTTGCCGCTGGAGCCGGTCATGGCTACGACCTGGCCGGCAAAGGCATCACGGTTCAGCGCACCTAGTTGGCCAAGCGCTACGCGAGTATCGGCGACCAGCAATTGCGGCAGCGGCGAATCGGCCACTTCACGCTGAACCAGGGCAGCCACGGCGCCCTTGGCGGCGACATCCGCCAGGTAGTCATGACCATCGAAGCGCGGGCCACTGAGGGCCACGAACAGTTGGCCGGCCTCGATGGCACGGCTATCGGTGCTAACCGCGTCGAAGGCGACATCGGCACCAATCACGCGAGCTTGCAGGGACGCAGCAACTTCGCTGAGCAGCAACGACTTAAGCATTCTTCACCTCCCAGGCAGCCAGCGCCTTGGCGGCTTCTTCCAGATCGGAGAACGGATGGCGGATGCCATTGATTTCCTGGTAATCCTCATGGCCTTTACCAGCCAGCAGCACCACGTCATCGCCGCCAGCAGAGCCGATGAGCTGGGCAATGGCTTCACCGCGGCCGGGCACGAAACGCACCACGCCGGGATTGGCGAAACCGACGCGGATGTCCTCGATGATGCGAGCGCTATCTTCGGTGCGGGGGTTGTCGTCGGTCACCAGCACGGCGTCGGCATGACGCTCGGCGATCTGCGCCATCAGGGGACGCTTGCCGCGATCACGATCGCCACCGCAACCGAACAGGCACAGCAGTTGGCCATGAACGTGCGGACGCAAAGCCAGCAGCACCTTCTCCAGAGCATCCGGAGTGTGCGCGTAATCCACCACCACCAGCGGCTTCTCGCCGCCGCCTAGGCGCTGCACGCGACCAACAGGGCCTTGCAGCTGCGGAATGATCGGCAGGATTTCGCCAAGCGGATAGTCCAGGGCCATCAGGGCACCGACCACTGCCAGCAGGTTGCTCAGGTTGAAGCGGCCGAGCAGCGGGCTACGCAGTACGCCCTCGCCTTTCGGGGTGACCAACTGCGCTTCGACGCCGGCGTCGCTGAAACGCGCTTCGCGGCAATAGAGGAATGCAGAAGAGTCTTCCAGGCTGTAGCTCAGCAGCCGTGATTCGTGCTGTTCGGCGGCCAGTTGGCGGCCGAATTCGTCATCCAGGTTGATGACTCGGCTATGCAGGCCGGGCCAGGCAAAGAGCTTGGCCTTGGCGGCACCATAGGCCTCCATGGTGCCGTGGTAGTCCAGGTGATCGCGGGACAGGTTGGTGAACACCGCAACATCGAACTCGAGCGCAGCCACGCGCCCCTGCTCGAGACCATGGGAGGATACCTCCATGGCTACTGCGCGAGCGCCCTCCTGCTTCAAGCGGGCCAGAGTCGCCTGCAGTGCCAGGGCGTCAGGCGTGGTGTGCTTGCCGCTTTCCAGCGCGCCGTGGAAACCGCTACCCAGGGTGCCGACGATGCCGCAACGCTGGCCGAGCAGATCCAGCGCTTGCGCCACGAGCTGGCTGACGCTGGTCTTGCCGTTGGTGCCGGTGACTCCGACCAGGTCGATGCCGCGACTTGGCTCGCCGTAGAAACGTCCGGCGATAGCCGACAGCTGGCCGGCCAGCCCCTTGATCGCAACCATCGGCGTGGCGCCGGAGGGCAGCCCGCTGGCGCCTTCAGATTCATAGGCAATGGCAGCGGCACCGCGTGCCAGAGCGTCGGCAATGTGCGCGCGGCCGTCATGCTGAGCGCCAGGGATCGCCAGGAACAGATCGCCCGGCTTGACCGCACGGCTGTCCAGGGTCAGTTCACGAATCAGTACGCTGTCTTCCGCTTGCGGGAGCAGCTGGTTCAGGCTCATCGGCATCAGCCACGCCCTCCTTTATCGGGCGCAGCATTGGCGGTTTGCTGCGGAGTTGCTTGCAGGTTGTCTGGCGGAATGTTCATCAGGCGCAGGGTGCCGGACATGACCTTGCTGAATACCGGGGCCGAAACCAGGCCGCCGAAGTAACCGGCCTTGCTCGGCTCATCGATGACGACCGCCACCACGAAGCGCGGGTTGCTCATGGGGCCGAAGCCGGTGAACAGCGAGCGATAGGCGTTCTCGGTGTATCCCTTGGTGCCGACCTGCGCCTTACGTGCGGTACCGGACTTGCCGGCGACGTGATAACCCGGAACCTGGGCGCGATATACGCCGTTCGGGGCCTCCACCACTTGCTGAAGCATGCCCTGGATGGTCTTGGCGACCTGCTCCGGAATGGCCTGGCTACCCTTGGGCGGGTTGTCGGCGCGAATCATGGTCAGCGGCACGGTCTGGCCGTTGTTGGCCAGCGCGGCGTAGGCGTGGGCGAGTTGCACCGCGGTCACCGACAAGCCGTAGCCGTAAGAAAGGGTCGCGGTTTCAGCCTTGCGCCAGTCGCGGTAGTTGGGCAGGTTGCCGACGCGCTCGCCGGGGAAGCCGAGGCCGGTGTCCTGGCCGAGTCCTACCTTCTGCATCACGCTGTAGATGGCCTGGCCGCCAATATCGAAGGCGACCTTGCTCATGCCGACGTTGGAAGAGCGGATCAGGATGCCGGTCAGGTCCAGCACCGGACCTTCGGTCTTGGATACGTCGCGAATGGTGTAACGGCCGATCTGCAGGGTACCGGGATAGACCTCTACGGTATCGGTAGGCTTCCAGCGTCCGGTCTCCAGCGCCGCGCTCATGGACAGCGGCTTCATGGTCGAACCGGGCTCGAAAACGTCGATCATGGCGCGGTTACGCATCATTTCCGGCAGCATGTCGCGACGGTTGTTCGGGTTGTAGGTCGGCTGGTTGACCATGGCGAGAATCTCGCCGGTGCGCACGTCGAGGATCACCAGACTGCCGGCCTTGGCACCGTTCTCTATGATTGCGTTGCGCAGCTCGCGGTTGGCCAGGTACTGCAGGCGCAGGTCGATGGACAACGTAAGGGTCTTGCCGGCCTTGGCGTTGCGGGTGACCTGCAGGTCGCGGATCAGATGGCCGCGGCGGTCCTTCAGGACCTGGCGCTTTCCAGCCACGCCAGCCAGCCAACCGTCATAAGACAGCTCGACACCTTCGCGACCGTGATCGTCGACATCGGTGAAGCCGACCACGTGCGCGGTCACATCGCCTGCTGGATAGAAACGGCGAAACTCCTCGATGGAGTAGACGCCTGGAATCTTGTTGGCCTTGACCACGGCCATCACGGCCTCGCCCTGTTCCGGAGTCAAGCCGCGGACCAGGTAGATGAACTCCTTGTCCGCCATCTGCTCGAGGCGAGCGCTGAGGGCTTCGCTGGTTTGGCCTAGCGCATGGGCCAGGGTCGGCCACTTCTCGCGCTCAAGCACCAATTCCTTGGGGTTCGCCCAGAGAGTGGCGACCGGCGTACTGACGGCCAGCGGCTCGCCATTGCGATCGGTGATCTGCCCGCGGTGGGCCGGAATCGGGATGTAACGCACACTGCGCGCGTCGCCCTGCTCCTGGAGGAAATCGTGGTCGATCACGTGCAGGTCGACGATCCGCCAGACGATGGCGGCCACCATCAACAGCAACAGGCCGATGGCGACGCGGAAGCGCCAGGGATAGAGAGCGCCCTGAAGGTTCTTCATGGCGCCACCATGATGATTTCTGCCGGATCCGGAACGCGCATCTTCAGCTGTTCGGTGGCCAACATTTCGATGCGGCTGTAAGCGGTCCAGGTGCTCTGCTCGAGAACCAGCCGGCCATACTCAGCCTGCGCCTTGTCGCGCACGTTCAGCTCGCCATAGAGAGTGTTGAGCAGCTGGCGATTCCAATAGGCGCTATAGGCCACCGAGATTGCCGAAAGCAGCACGCCAATGAACATCAGCAGCATGATGAAGCTGCCGGTGGGCAGGCGCTTGGCGAACAGGCGGCTCATCGCAGCTTCTCCGCCACACGCATGACGGCGCTGCGCGAGCGCGGATTGGCCTTGAGCTCGGCCTCCGAAGCGTACTGAGGCTTGCCGAGCAGCTTCAGGCGCGGCTCGAATACCTTGGCGCGAATCGGCAAGTCGCGCGGCAGGTTGTCTGCTTCGCCCTTGGCGTGCTTGCGCATGAACTGCTTGACGATGCGGTCTTCCAGGGAGTGGAAGCTGATCACTACGAGCCGGCCGCCTACGGACAGCGCTTCGAGCGCGGAATCCAGACCTTGCTCGAGATCGCCCAGTTCGTTGTTGACGTGGATGCGCAGCCCCTGGAAGGCGCGGGTTGCCGGGTTCTTGCCTTTCTCCCAGGCGGGGTTGGCCTCGGCGATGACCGCAGCGAGGTCGGCGGTGCGCTCGAAGGGTTTCTCTGCACGGCGCTGCACGATGGCGCGCGCCATGCGCTTTGCGAAGCGCTCTTCGCCGTAATCCTTGAAGACGCGGGCGATTTCCTCTTCGCTGGCGCTGGCGATCCACTCGGCTGCGCTAACACCCCGACCGGGGTTCATGCGCATGTCCAGCGGGCCGTCATTGAGGAAGCTGAAACCGCGCTCGGGATCGTCGAGCTGAGGCGAGGAGACGCCGAGGTCCAGCAGAACGCCATCGACCTTGCCCAGCAGGCCGCGCTCGGACAGCTCTTCGCCCATCTCGGCGAACGACCTTTGTACAACGACGAAGCGGCCGTCTTCGGCCGCCAGTGCTTGCCCCGTTGCTATCGCCTGGGGATCCTTGTCGAACCCGAGCAGCCGCCCGCCCGGGTCCAGCTTGCCGAGCAAGGCTCGGCTGTGCCCTCCCCTGCCGAAGGTGCCATCCACATAGCAACCGCCCGCCCGAGGATTCAGGGCCTCTACGGCCTCCTCGAGCAGAACGGTGATGTGTTGGTAAGTGGCGTTCACAGGCAGGCTCACAATATAAGGTCGCGTAATTCATCCGGCAGACCGCCGGGTCCTTTGATGGCGGCGAGGTCAGCCTCGGCCACCGCATTCCATGCATCTTCGTCCCACAGCTGGAACTTGTTCAGTTGTCCGACGAGCATCGCGCGCTTATCCAACTTGGCGTACTCACGCAGCCTCGGCGGCACCAGGAAACGCCCAGCACCATCCAGCTCCAGATCAACCGCATTGCCGATCAGCAGCCGCTGCAGGCGCCGCGTTTCTTCACGCAGCGAAGGCAACTCGCGCAACTTGGATTCAATGATTTCCCATTCGGGCAGGGGGTAGACGGTGAGGCAAGGGTCGACAGCGTCGATGGTGACGATGAGCTGGCCACCGCAACGCGTAACGAGCTCGTCACGATACCGACTCGGCATCGCGAGGCGCCCTTTGGCGTCGAGACTGATGGCGTTAGCTCCGCGAAACACGTCTGCGTTTCCCCCGTGGTTGGCTTTCCGTGCCAGTTGATCCCACTTTTACCCACTTCGTACCACTTCCGCACACTATAGAAATGCACGCTCCCCACCGTCAAGGCAGGCTCGCGGGGAAAAATCCTTACGGGACGGAGATTTAGCGCAACTTTCGGGGGGATCGAAGGAGTTTTGACGGACCTTAGAACAGCAAAAAGCCCAGTATTTTCAAAATACTGGGCTTTCGTACTTAAAGGACTTTCTTAAGATTGAAACTTCTTCCGTCGCGCGACAAATGGTCATGAGTGGGAAGAAGTGGGAATAGGGAGAGAGTCGATCTGTAAGCCGGGTTCTGTCGAGGACAGCCATTCCTCTGGGATACCCATCACTGAGTACCTCAAGCGACCTACCCGAATCCAGCGCGGGCCACGCCTTGGATTCCTATTTGGTCTTGCTCCGAGTGGGGTTTACCTAGCCACGAACTGTTGCCAGCCGTGCGGTGCGCTCTTACCGCACCTTTTCACCCTTACCGGCGCTGATGCGCTTAGGCGGTTATTTTCTGTGGCACTTTCCGTAGGCTCGCGCCTCCCAGGCGTTACCTGGCACTCTGCCCTATGGAGCCCGGACTTTCCTCCCCCACATGGAAACCATGCAGCAGCGACTGTCCAATCGACTCTCCGCCGACAAGGTTAACGGCAGCAACCGACACCTGCAAGCGTGAACGTTTGGGCCGACACCAAGGTCTTATTCCGCCTTGCGCTCCAGCGCGGCCTGATAAAGCAGGTTCTTACGCAAGCCCGTGATCTCCGCAGCCAGCGCCGCCGCTCGCTTCACCGGCAGCTCAGCAAGCAGCAGATCGAGCACGCGCAGCGACTCGGAATCAACACCTTCCGCTTCTGGCGCCTCCCAACCCGCGAGCAACAGCACGCATTCGCCGCGCTGCTGGTTGGAGTCCGCCGCGACCCAATCCCGCAGCTCGCCGAGCGGAATCCCCTTGATGGTCTCGAAGGTCTTGGTCAGCTCCCGTGCGAGAACCGCCTGGCGCTCTTCGCCAAACACCTCGGCCATGTCCTGAAGACACTCGAGCAGCCGATGCGGGGCCTCGTAGAAGATCAGCGTCCTCGGCTCCTCGCGCAGCGCCTCGAGCCGCGATCGCCGCCCAACTGTCTTGGCAGGCAGAAAGCCCTCGAAGATGAATCGATCGGACGGCAACCCCGCAGCCGACAGCCCCGCGATCAAAGCGCAAGGCCCCGGCACCGGCACTACGGCAATTCCTGCAGCGCGCGCCTGGCGCACCAGGTGGTAGCCCGGATCAGAAATCAGCGGAGTACCGGCATCGGAGACCAAAGCAACGTCGTCGCCCGCCAGCAGGCGCGCCAGGAATCGCCCACCCTGCTCGCGCTCATTGTGTTCATGGCAGGCCGCCAGCGGAGTCTCTATGCCGAAGTGCTGCAATAGACGCAGCGAGTGACGGGTGTCCTCGGCAGCGATCAGCGCCACCTCGCGCAAGGTGCGCTGCGCCCTGACGCTGATGTCGTCGAGGTTGCCGATGGGAGTCGCTACTACATACAAGGTACCGAGGGACACGAACCACTCCTTAATCCCGGGGTCGGAAAGCACGCATTGTATCCCGATTCCAGCGCCTGCCATCGCCTCTACCTGCCGCCTTGGGTACAATTGCCGACTCTTTGAATGCGTCACGAGAAGCCTGATGATGATCGCTCGACTGCGTCCGCTTTCCGCCCTGTGCCTAGCCACCCTGCTCGCCGCCTGCGCCAGCTCGCCCTCCTCCAACCTCGGCGAACTTCCGCGCACTCCGAACGCCAGCATCGAGCAACTGCTGCAACAGGCCGCCAGCGCCAAGCCTGACGAAGCCGCCCTGCTGAAACTCTCGGCCGCCGACCTGGCCTTCCAGCAGAAGGACATCGCCCGCGCCAGCCAGATCCTCGAGCAGGTTCCGATGGACAGCCTGAAGCCTGCGCAGCAGATCTTCGCCAGCACCCTCGACGCGCAGATCTCCCTGGCCCGCAACAAACCGAAGGCCGCGCTCAAGGCGTTCGACCATCCGAGCTTCAGCCACCTGGGCGAACTGCCGGTCGAGCAGCAGGCCCGCAGCGGCCAGGTCAAGGCCCTCGCCCTCGCAGCCGATGGCCAGACGCTGGCCGCCGCCCGCGAGCGGGTCTTCGTCGACCCGCTGCTCAATGCCGACGCCAGCAAGGCCAACCACGAAGCCATCTGGGCACTGGTCTCCAGCCTGCCGCCCGAACAACTGCAAGCCAACGCCAACGAAGGCGACCTGAACGGCTGGCTGGAGCTGGCGCGCGTGGTCAAGAGCGCATCCACACTCAAGGAGCAGCAGGCCAACATCGACGCCTGGCGCCAGCAGAACCCGCAGCACCCCGCCGCCAAGCAGATGCCGGAAGCGCTGGAGAAGCTCAAGTCGCTGGCCGCGCAACCGCTGAACAAGATTGCCCTGCTTCTGCCCCAGCAAGGCCAACTGGCCGGAGTCGCCCGCGCCCTGCAAGACGGCTTCATGGCGGCCTACTACCAAGCCCAGCAAGGCGGCGGACAGCAGCCGGCGATCCAGATGTACGACAGCTCCCAGATCCGCTCGCTGGATGACTTCTATCGCCAAGCCCAAGCCGATGGCGTACAGCTGGTCGTAGGTCCGCTGGAGAAGCCGCTGGTCAAGCAACTGGGTGAGCGTCCGCAACTGCCGATCACCACCCTGGCCCTGAACTACACCGACAGCGCTCAGGCCGGCCCGGCGCAACTCTTCCAGTTCGGCCTGTCGGCCGAGGATGAAGCCCGCGAAGTCTCGCGTCGCGCCTGGAGCGATGGCATGCGTCGTGCCGTGGCGCTGGTTCCGCGCGGCGACTGGGGCGATCGAGTACTGGCAGCCTTCAGCCGCGATTGGCAGGCCGCCGGCGGCACCCTGATCGCCGCCGAGCATGTCGACCAGCCAGTCGAGCTCGCCCAACAGATCGCCGATCTGCTGCAACTGCGCCAGAGCGAAGGTCGCGCCAAGAAACTGCAGGGCGTGCTGGATAGCAGCGTCGACACCCAGCCGTCGCGTCGCCAGGACATCGACTTCATCTTCCTCGCAGCGACTCCGCAGCAGGCCCGCCAGATCAAGCCGACCCTGGCCTTCCAGTACGCCGGCGACCTGCCGGTCTACGCCACTTCCAACCTGTACACCGGCTCGAGCAATCCGGCGCAGGACCAGGACCTCAACGGCATTCGCTTCTGCGAAACGCCGTGGTTGCTGCAGACCAGCAATCCGCTGCGCCAGCAGGTCGTCTCCCAGTGGCCGCAGGCCGCCACCAGCCTCGGCCGCCTGTACGCCATGGGGGCTGACGCCTACCGCCTGGCCCCGCGCCTGCCGGAGCTCAAAGCCCTACCCGGCATCGAAATCGATGGCCTGACGGGCAACCTCATCCTCGAACCCAACCAACGCGTGATGCGCCACCTGTCCTGGGCCGAGTTCCGCAACGGCCAGGTACAGCCGCTGGAGAACAGCACGCCTTGATATTCCGCCGGGGCAATGCCCAGGAGCTCGGCCGCCAGGCCGAGTCCCTGGCTTGCGAGCACTTGCAGGGTCAGGGAATGCGTCTGTTGGCGCGCAACTGGCGCTGCCGCCGCGGCGAGCTCGATCTGGTCATGCTGGACGGCGATACAGTAGTATTCGTCGAAGTTCGCTGCCGCCGGCATGAGGCCTGGGGCGGCGCCCTGGAAAGCGTCGACGCACGCAAGCGACAACGCCTTACCGCCGCCGCCGAACATTTTCTGCAACAGGAAGCCCGCTGGTCCCGGCACCCATGCCGGTTCGACGTCATCGCGGTGCAGCACTCCGCGGGCGACTCGCCCGCTCAACTGAACTGGATCTCCAACGCCTTTGACACCTGATCAGACGCCCGACGAAAGGTCACACCTGATGGACATGCAATCCCGTATCCGCCAGCTCTTCCATGCCAGCATCGAGACCAAGCAGCAGGCCACCGAGGTGCTGATTCCGCATATCGAGCAGGCCAGCATGGTGATGGTCAACGCCCTGCTCAACGAAGGGAAGATCCTCAGCTGCGGCAACGGCGGCTCCGCCGGCGACGCCCAGCACTTCTCCTCCGAACTGCTCAACCGCTTCGAGCGCGAACGCCCTAGCCTGCCGGCTGTAGCACTGACCACCGACAGCTCGACTATCACCTCGATCGCCAACGACTACAGCTACAACGAAGTCTTCTCCAAGCAGATCCGCGCCCTCGGCCAGCCAGGCGATGTACTGCTGGCGATCTCCACTAGCGGCAACTCGGCGAACGTCATCCAGGCCATCCAGGCCGCCCATGACCGCGAGATGCTGGTTGTGGCACTGACCGGCCGCGACGGCGGTGGCATGGCTTCGCTGCTGCTGCCCGAGGACGTCGAGATTCGCGTTCCGGCAAAAGTCACCGCGCGCATCCAGGAAGTGCACCTGCTGGTAATCCACTGCCTGTGCGACCTGATCGACCGTCAACTCTTCGGGAGCGAAGAATGAGCCGTACCCCGCAGATCGTTGCAGCTCTCCTGCTCAGCCTGACGCTGGGCGGCTGCAGCAGCTTCCTGAGCGCCACCCGCGAATCGCCGATCGACGACAACCGCGGCACCCGTACCATCGGTAGCACCATCGACGACTCGCTGATCGAAACCAAGGTCGCGGTCAACGTCTCCAAGGCCGATCCGGACCTGGACCGCAACTCGCACGTGGTCGTAGTCAGCTACAACGGCGTGGTCCTGCTCGCCGGCCAGACCCCGCGCGCGGATCTGAAAACCAAGGCCGAACAGGCCGCTCGCAGCGTGCAGAAGGTCAAGACCGTGCACAATGAGCTGCAGGTGCTGCAGCCCTCCTCGCTGCTGGCCCGCAACAACGACACCTGGCTGACCACCAAGATCAAGACCCAGATGCTCGGCGACGCCAACGTACCCTCCTCGCGCATCAAGGTGGTGACCGAGAACGGTATCGTCTACATGCTGGGCCTGGTTACCAAGCGCGAAGGTGACCTGGCGACTCAGGTCGTGCAAAACGTCGACGGCGTGCAGCGGATCGTCCGCCTGTTCGAGTACATCGACTGACAATCGCATGCATGAAAAAGGCGATCCTCGGATCGCCTTTTTTATTTACTTGACCACTTTCAGGCTGGGGCGCCCACTCGGCCGCGGCGGCTCGTCGCTCGGCCCTTCGTCATCCTGCAGGTCTTCGTCGTCGGTCGGTACCGGCGGCTCGAGATCGAAGACCATGCCCTGGCCGTTCTCCCGCGCATAGATCGCCATCACCGCCTGCGAAGGAATGTACAGGCTCTGCGCCACCCCACCGAAACGCCCCTCGAAACTGACCGCCTCGTTATCCATCTGCAGATGGCGCACCGCGGTCGGCGAGACATTGAGCACGATCTGCCCGTCGCTGGCGTAACCCGGCGGCACACGCACCCCGGGATACTCGGCGTTCACCAGGATATGCGGCGTACAACCGTTGTCGACGATCCACTCATAGAGGGCTCGTACGAGGTAGGGGCGACTGGAGTTCATCATGGTATTCCTTAGCGCATATCACGTTCTACGGAGGACAGACTGGCCTGGAAGGCCTCCCGGGCGAACGACCGCTCCATGTAGTCAAGCAGCGGCTTGGCTGGGCGCGGCAGCTCGATCCCGAGCACTGGGAGCCGCCAGAGTACCGGTAGCAGGCAGCAATCGACCAGACTCATCTCCTCGCTGAGGAAGAAAGGTTTCTCGGCAAACAGCGGGGATACACCGGTAAGACTCTCACGCAACTCCTTGCGCGCCAAGGCGCGATCAGCGTCCTTCTGACGACCGTCGAGAACACGATCGACCAGCGAGCACCAGTCGCGCTGGATGCGATGCATCAGCAGTCGGGTATTGGCCCGGGCGACCGGATAGACCGGCATCAGCGGCGGATGCGGGTAGCGCTCGTCAAGGTACTCCATGATCACCGTCGACTCGTACAGCGCCAGGTCACGATCGACCAGGGTCGGCACGCTACCGTACGGGTTCACCTCGGCCAACTTGGGCGGGCAGCGCCCGGCCTCGATGTCCTGGATATCGACTACCACGTTCTTTTCCGCCAGCACCAGACGGACTCGATGGCAATAGTGATCGGCAGGGTCGGAGTAACAGGTGAGCTTATTGACTGCGGCCATGCCGGGCTTCCTCACACACGCTTTTCAAGGCGGTAAAAAAAACGCGCGCGCCCCATGGGGGCGCGCGCTTGTGACGCTTTCTGCGGCCGTGCTTAGTGCACGTCCTTCCAGTACTCACGTTTGAGCAGGAAGGCAAACACGAAGAAGAAGGCCAGGAACAACAGAACGTAGGTGCCGATGCGGTGCGATTCCAGCTTGTTCGGGTCAGCCGAATAAGCCAGGAAGGTCACCAGGTTCTTCACCTTCTCGTCGAACTGCTCCTCGTTGACCATGCCAGTCTTCGGCAGAACGGTGAGCTGATCGCATGCTTCGTGGGTCAAGGGTGTGCCGGTAAGCGGATCGAATTGCTTCTTGCCATGCTCTTCGACCTGAACCTGCTTGCAACCGATCACCTGGCGACCCTGCACGCTACCCAGCACGTTGGGCATACCGACGTTCGGGAAGACCTTGTTGTTCACGCCCCACGGACGCTTGGGATCTTCGTAGAACGAGCGGAGGTAGGTGTAAAGCCAGTCGGTGCCGCGTACACGAGCCACCAGGGTCAGATCCGGCGGGGCAGCGCCGAACCACACCTTGGCATCCGCCGGACGCATGCCGATTTCCATGTGGTCACCGATCTTCGCACCGGTGAACACCAGCTTGCTCAGCATCAACTCCTCGGGAATCCCCAGGTCCTTGCCGACACGCTCGTAGCGCTGGAACTTGGCGCTGTGGCAGCCCATGCAATAGTTGGCGAAGGTACGGGCGCCATCCTGCATCGCGGCCTTGTCGGTCAGGTCGATGTCGACGTGATCGAGTTCGGGACCAGCTTCGTTGGCGAAAGCGAATACCGGCAGCAGCGCCAGGATCAATGCGGCGAATTGTTTTTTCATCAGCCAGTCACCCTTTCCGGAACCGGTTTGGTCTTTTCCATCCGTGTATAGAACGGCATCAGGACGAAGAAGGCGAAGTACAGGATGGTGCAGATACGCGACAGGGTGGTGCCCAGCGGGGACGGAGCCTGCGCACCGTAGTAGCCGAGGATCACGAAGGACACCGCGAAGATCACCAGCCAGATCTTGCTCAGCCAGCCCTTGTAGCGGATGGAGCGAACCGGGCTACGATCCAGCCACGGCAGCACGAACAGGATGGCGATGGCGGCGCCCATGGCGACCACGCCCATCAGCTTGTCCGGAACGGCGCGCAGGATGGCGTAGAACGGGGTGAAGTACCACACGGGAGCAATGTGCGGCGGGGTCTTGAACTGGTTCGCCATCTCGAAGTTGGGCTTCTCGAGGAAGAATCCGCCCATTTCCGGGAAGAAGAAGATCACGGTGCAGAAGACGAACAGGAAGACCACTACGCCGACGATGTCCTTGACGGTGTAGTACGGGTGGAACGGGATGCCGTCGAGCGGGATGCCGTTCTCGTCCTTCTTCTTCTTGATGTCCACGCCGTCCGGGTTGTTCGAGCCGACTTCGTGCAGCGCCAGGATGTGCAGCACGACCAGGCCGAGCAGGACGATCGGCAGGGCGATCACGTGCAGGGCGAAGAAGCGGTTCAGGGTGATGCCGGAGATCAGGAAGTCACCACGGATCCACTGCGCCAGGTCGTTGCCGATCACCGGGATGGCACCGAACAGCGAAATGATCACCTGGGCCCCCCAGTAGGACATCTGTCCCCAAGGCAGCAGGTAGCCCATGAAGGCCTCGGCCATCAGCGCCAGGTAGATCAGCATGCCGAACAGCCAGACCAGCTCGCGCGGCTTCTGGTAGGAGCCGTAGAGCAGGCCACGGAACATATGCAGGTAGACGACGATGAAGAACGCCGATGCACCGGTGGAGTGCATGTAGCGAATGATCCAGCCGTAGTCCACATCGCGCATGATGTATTCGACGGAGGCGAAAGCCTCTTCCGCCGACGGGGTGAAGCTCATCGTCAGCCAGATACCGGTGAGGATCTGGTTGACCAGCACCAGCAGCGCCAGCGAACCGAAGAAGTACCAGAAGTTGAAGTTCTTCGGGGCGTAATACTTGCTCAGATGGTCTTCCCACATCTTGGTCGCGGGGAAGCGGGCATCGACCCAAGCCATGAACTTGTTCATCAGGCTTTCTCCTGGTCCACACCGATGGTCAGCACATCTCCATCGAGCGCATAAGGCGGAATCGGCAGGTTCAGGGGCGCAGGCTGCCCCTTGTAGACGCGGCCGGCGAGGTCGTAGTGGGAACCGTGGCAGGGGCAGAAGTAGCCACCCTTCCAATCCGGACCGAGGTCAGCCGGCGCCACTTCCGGGCGGAAGGTCGGCGAGCAGCCCAGGTGGGTGCAGATGCCGACGATGACGGCGAGTTCCGGCTTGATGGAGCGAAGCTGGGGATCGACGTAGTGCGGCTGTTCCGAGGACTTTGACTCGGGGTCGGCCAGCTGGCCGTTCAGGGTTGGCAGGGCATCCAGCATTTCCTTGGTCCGGTGAACCAGGAACACCGGCTTGCCGCGCCACTCAGCGATGACCTGCTGCCCTGGCTCGATCTTGCCGACGTTCACCTTCACCGGCGCCCCCGCTGCCTTTGCCTTGGCACTGGGGAACCATGACCCCACGAACGGGACCGCAGCACCAACAGCTCCCGCGGCGCCAACCACCGAAGTGGCCGCGACGAGGAAGCGACGCCGGCCTGCATTCACGCCGTCATTACTCATTCAGTCGTCTCCCATCAGCTTTAGCCCGTTATCTTCTCGGGCCTTTGAGTAAAAGGTGTGCCGCAGAAAAAATTCGCCAAATGGTAAAGAAAAGCCCTGTAGCTGACAAGGTAATTACCGGCAACCAAGAAGCTGCAGCCCTTGCACCACGGGCGCTCCAGCCGTGCGACACCTTGCCGCATAAATTTCCAGCCACCTTTATCCTAGGCATAAAAAAACGCCCAGTCCTCTTGGATCTGGGCGTTTTTTTCGAAGCGTCGAAATTAACGCTTGGAGTACTGCGGACGCTTACGCGCTTTACGCAGACCGACTTTCTTACGCTCGACTTCACGGGCGTCGCGAGTCACGTAGCCAGCCTTACGCAGCGGGCTGCGCAGGGTCTCGTCGTACTCGATCAGAGCGCGGGTGATGCCGTGGCGGATAGCGCCGGCTTGACCGCTAACACCACCGCCAACGACGGTGACGTAGATGTCGAACTTCTCGGTGTTTTCGGTCAGCTCCAGCGGCTGACGTACGACCATGCGAGCAGTTTCGCGACCGAAGAACTGGTCCAGGCTGCGGTTGTTGATGGAGATGTTGCCGGTACCCGGACGCAGGAAGACGCGAGCGGTAGCGGTCTTACGACGGCCGGTGCCGTAGTTTTGATTAGCCGACATGATGAGCTATCCCGTTAAATCTTCAGTTCTTGAGGCTGCTGAGCGGTGTGCGGGTGGTTGGCACCCTTGTACACCTTCAGCTTGCGGTACATGTCGCGGCCCAGCGGGTTCTTCGGCAGCATGCCTTTTACGGCAGTCTCGATGACGCGCTCAGGGGCCTTGGCGATCAGTTTCTCGAAGCTGATCGACTTGATACCGCCCGGGAAGCCCGAGTGATGGTAGTACATCTTGTCGGTGGTCTTGGCACCAGTGACACGAACCTGCTCGGCGTTGATCACGACGATGTAGTCGCCGGTATCAACGTGCGGGGTGTATTCCGGCTTGTGCTTGCCGCGCAGGCGACGAGCAATTTCGGTAGCCAGACGACCCAGGGTCAGGCCGGCAGCGTCGACGACGAACCAGTCGCGCTTAACAGTTTCTGGTTTCGCGGTGAAAGTTTTCATTCGTTATAGCCTCAGGGGCCGCCTGAAAATAAGACGGCGAATCTTACTGGACAGTGGTTGCCTTGACAAGTCAAGGACAGCCGGAAACAGACACGATTTGGGGCTCGGGTCAGTGTGCGTCCGTAACGACTAGATGTATCGATCGGCAGGCTTGGCATCCCCCACCGATGAAAGGCTGCGGAATTATGCAGATTTCGGCAGAATTTACAACTACGTCATGCACTTGTTTTCACAAGGAGAAGTCCATGCAGTACCGCCCGCTTGGCCGCACCGATCTGAAAGTCAGCGCCCTGTGCCTGGGGACCATGACCTGGGGTGAGCAGAACACCGAAGCAGAAGCCTTCGCGCAGATCGAGCGGGCGAAGGCCGCCGGGATCAACTTCATCGACACCGCCGAGATGTATCCGGTGCCGCCGCGCGCCGAAACCTACTCGCGTACCGAGCAGATCATCGGCAACTGGTTCCGCCAGCGCGGCGACCGCGCAGACTGGATCCTCGCCAGCAAGGTGGCCGGCCCGGGCAACGGTATCGCGCATATTCGCGACGGCCAGCTCAAGCACGACCGAAAGAACATCGTTGCCGCCCTGGACGCCAGCCTGAAACGCCTGCAGACCGACTGGATCGACCTGTACCAACTGCACTGGCCGGAGCGCAGCACCAACTTCTTCGGACAGCTTGGCTATCAGCACAAGGAGCAGGACTTCACCCCGCTGGAAGAAACCCTCGAGGTGCTCCACGAGCAGGTGCGCGCCGGCAAGATCCGCCACATCGGCCTGTCCAACGAGACACCCTGGGGCACCATGCGCTTCCTGCAGCTCGCCGAGCAGCGCGGCTGGCCGCGCGCGGCATCGATCCAGAACCCTTACAACCTGCTCAACCGCACCTTCGAGGTGGGCCTGGCGGAAATCGCCATCCGCGAACAATGCGGCCTGCTGGCCTATTCGCCTCTGGCCTTCGGAATGCTGTCCGGCAAGTACGAGAACGGCGCGCGCCCGGCCAACGCGCGCATAACCCTGTTCAGCCGCTTCACCCGCTACACCAATCCGCAGAGCGAACGCGCCTGCGCGCACTACGTGGCCCTCGCCCGCCAGCACGGCCTGGACCCCGCGCAGATGGCCCTGGCCTTCGTCACCCGCCAGCCGTTCGTGACCAGCAACATCATCGGCGCGACTTCGCTGGAGCAGCTGGAAAGCAACCTGGGCAGCTTCGAGCTCAAGCTGTCCGACGAGGTACTGGCCGGCATCGAGGCGATCCACAAGGACCAGCCCAACCCGGCGCCCTGATCCGCCCGCAACGAAAAAACCCGGCCAGTGCCGGGCTTTTTCATGCCTGCACCATTACAGCGAGCGGGCGATGATCTCTTTCATGATCTCGTTGGTGCCGGCGTAGATGCGTTGCACACGAGCATCGGCCCAGGCGCGCGCCACCGGGTATTCCCACATGAAGCCGTAGCCGCCATGCAGTTGCACGCACTCGTCGAGCACCTTGCACTGCAGATCGGTCGTCCAGTACTTGGCCATCGCCGCAGTCGGCACGTCGAGCTTGCCCTGCAGGTGCAGTTCCAGGCAGCGGTCGACGAAGGTGCGGCCGACCTGGATCTCGGTAGCCATCTCGGCCAGTTTGAAGCGAGTGTTCTGGAAGTCCGCCACCGCCTTGCCGAAGGCCTTGCGCTCGCGGGTGTAGTCGAGGGTCCATTTCAGCGCCGCCTCGGCCGAGGCCAGCGCCCCGAGGGCAACCGTCAGGCGCTCCTGCGGCAGCTCCTGCATCAGGTAGATGAAGCCCTGCCCCGGCTGACCGAGGAGCGACTCCTTGGGCACGCGCACGTCCTGGAAGAACAGCTCCGAGGTGTCCTGGGCCTTCATGCCGACCTTCTCCAGGCGCTGCCCCTTGGCGAAGCCCGGGGTTCCTGCCTCGACCAGGAACAGGCTGGTGCCTTTGGCGCCGCCCTTCGGATCGGTCTTCGCGACCACGATCACCAGGTCGGCGAGATAGCCGTTGGTGATGAAGGTCTTGGAGCCGTTGATGACGTACTCGTCGCCGTCGAGCACCGCCGTGGTCTTTACGCCCTGCAGGTCGGAGCCGGCGCCCGGCTCGGTCATGGCGATGGCGCCGACCATCTCGCCGGAGATCAACTTCGGCAGGTAGTGCTGTTTCTGCGCCTCGCTGCCGTAATGCAGGATGTAGGGCGCAACGATGTCCGAATGCAGGGAGAAACCAATGCCGGTCAGACCCAGGCGACCGATCTCTTCGATGACCACGGTGCTGTAGAGAAAGTCCGCAGCCATGCCGCCGTAGGCTTCGGGAATATGCGAGCAAAGCATCCCCGCCTCGCCTGCCTTGTTCCACAGGCCGCGGTCGATATGGCCGTCCTTTTCCCATTGGTGATGGAAGGGCACGGCCTCCTGTTCGAGGAACTTGCGCACGCTGTCGCGGAACAACTCGTGATCGGAACTGAACAGGGTTCTGGGGATCATGGTCACCTCCTGGTGCCGTGCTGATGCCATCGAAGGGCCGAATGTAGGGCGCGCCCCGACATCGCGCACTGGACACATGCGACAAAAAATAAGACGATCCAGCCGCGATTTGACCAGATAAGCGTCAAACGCTGCGATCAACAACAATGACAAGAAAGATGCCTGAACTCTCCGTATCCCCGCTCAACCGGGTCAGTATCCTTGCGACCGATGGCGTCTTCGCCTCCACCCTCATGCAGGCCAGGGACTTCCTCCACATGGCCAGCCTGCGCTTCGGCAGACAGGAAGGCCTGGGCCTGACCCCACTCCTGCAAACCCGCATCGTCAGCCCCGACGGCCAGCCCGTGAAGGCGTTCAGCGGCGACCTGCTCTCCGTGGACGGCGCCCTCGACGATTCCGAACTGGTCATAGTCCCGGCCTTCTGGGGCGACTTCGACCAACTGCTCGAACGTTATCCACAAGTGGTGCCCTGGCTGCGCCAGCGGCATGCCGCCGGCAGCGCGATCAGCAGCGAGGCCACCGGCGTCTACTGGCTGGCCGAAGCCGGGCTGCTCGACGGCAAGGAAGCGACCACCTACTGGCGCTTCTTCGACGCCTTCGCCGCTCGCTATCCGGCCGTGCTGCTCAACCGCGAGAAGCACATCACCGACGCCGACAACCTCTACAGCGCCAGTGGCGTGACCTCCTCGCGCGACCTCTACCTCTACCTGATCGAGCGCTTCTGCGGCTCCAGCGTGGCGCAAGGCGTATCGCGAGACATCCTCTTCGAAGTGCAGCGCAGCTACACCCCGGGCCGCCTCGGCTTCGGCGGGCAGAAGCTGCACCACGACCCGGCGATCCTGCAGGTGCAGCAGTGGCTGGAGGAGCACTACGCCGAGAAATTCCGCTTCGAGGACGTGGCCCGCGATCACGGCATGAGCATCCGCAACTTCATGCGGCGCTTCCAGGCGGCCACAGGCGACAAGCCGCTGCACTACCTGCAGCGGCTGCGCATCGAGACCGCACGCGGCTTGCTGTCGACCACGCGCAAGAGCATCAAGACCATCAGCTATGAGGTCGGCTACGACGACGCGAGCTTCTTCGCCCGGTTGTTCCGCCAGCACACGAAGCTCTCGCCCAACCATTTCCGCAATCAGTACCGGCGGAAGGAAGCCTGAAACACGCCATCCGTAGGATGGGTCCCGTAGCGGGGGCGGCTGCCTATGATCGGAGCCGCCCCTCGCAGAACAAAAACCACGGGATCTCGCCATGCGCCGCCTACTGCTCGTCCTGCTCACCTGCCTGTGCCTGCCCGCCCTGGGCGCGGACAACTGGAAACCCTTCCCCTACGACCAGAGCGCCTTCGACTACTCCGGCGACAAGCTGCGCGCCGCCTGGCCGCGCCTGACCCGAGGTTTCGGCGGCTACCCATTCCCCGACGCCACCTGGGTGACGAAGATGGCCGCCGCTCATCCCGACGCGGTCGCCAAGACCGTGGCCAGTGGCAGCGGCTTCAGCGGCAAACCGGAAGAAGCCCGGACCTACGCCGAGAAGCTGCAGGATGTGTGGCGCAAGGTGTTCCGCGGCGACTTCGCCCAGGCCAAGCAAGACGGCCTAGCCCTCGGCGTCGGCGGCCAGGTGCCCGCCATGTTCGCCCAGGTGCTCTATGCCATGTTCCTCGCCCCGGCTTCGGACAAGCAGCAGCTACTCGAGGAAGTGATCAGCTACACCGACCAGGCCGGCCCGTTGCTCAATGCCGACCCGATCGCCCAGTTCGGTCGCGCCTACGCCAAGGCACGCCTGGCCGAAGAACTGCCGGTACCGGTGGTGCTCAAGCGCGGCTACACCGGCGAGATCCCCAAGGAACTGGATGCCATCCTCGCCGAGCGCCCCAACCAGCCGTTCGCCCTCGCCCTCTACGGCGGTTACCAGGCCGGCGTGATCCGCAAGGTCGGCAAGCTGGTCGGTCGCATGACCTACGGCGTCAGCGCCGACCAGATGGAGCAGTACTTCGCCCGCTCCTTCCGCGCCAGCGACGACCTGCCGATCGGCCACTACGAATACGCCAATGCACTGGGCTACGTGTATGGCGACGACCAGCACGAAAAGGCGCTGGAGCAACTTAGGAAAGCCGTGGCGATCAAGCCGATCAATGCCATGGAAGCGCTGGAAGTCGCGCGCGCCAAGCAGCTGTTGAAGACGGCCGAGGAACAGACCGCGCAGCGCTGAGTCCGCGGCAGGATGCACGAGCGGATCTCGTCCGCGAATCCACCCAGCAAGAACGAAAAAGGGCTGCCATTGGGCAGCCCTTTTTACTTGCAGCACTGCTGCCGTCAGGGACGGTGCGGGCGGCTGAGGAACTCGTGGGACTGCATTTCCAGCAGGCGGCTGAGGGTGCGCTGGAACTCGAACTCCAGGCGGCCGCCAACGTACAGGTCTTTCAGCTCGACCTCGGCGGAGATGATCAGCTTGACGTTGCGATCGTAGAACTCGTCCACCAGGTTGATGAAACGGCGCGCCAGGTCATCCCTGGCCGGGTTCATCTGCTCGACGTTGGAGATCAGCACCGCGTGATAGATCTTCGCCAGCTCGATGTAATCGTTCTGACTGCGCGGACCGTCGCACAGCTCACGGAACTCGAACCAGGCCACGTCGTCGCAGGTCAGGCGTGCGCGGATCGGACGGTTCTCGATGATCAGCACGTCGTCGCGGATCGCCGCGGCGCAGTCCGGGGTGAGCTTGTTGAAGTCACGGGACATGGCCTGCTCGGCCTGCTCGGTCAGCGGCCAGTGGTACAGCTCGGCCTGCTCGAGGGCACGCAGTCGGTAATCCACGCCGCTGTCGACGTTGACCACTTCGGTGTACTGCTTGACCAGTGCGATGGCCGGCAGGAAGCGGGCGCGCTGCAGGCCGTCCTTGTACAGACCGTCCGGCACGATGTTGGAGGTCGCCACCAGGCTGACGCCGTTCTTGAACAGCTCCTCGAGCAGGGTCGCGAGGATCATGGCGTCGGTGATGTCGGAGACGAAGAATTCGTCGAAGCAGATCACCCGGGCCTCTTCGGCGAAGCGCTTGCCGATGATGGTCAGCGGGTTCTTCTCGCCCTTGAGGGTCTTCATTTCCTCGTGGACGCGCTTCATGAAGCGGTGGAAGTGCGTACGCATCTTCTGCTTGAACGGCAGTGCGTCGAAGAAGGTGTCCACCAGATAGGTCTTGCCGCGACCGACGCCACCCCAGAAATACAGGCCCTTGACTGGACCACTGGGCTTCTTGCCGAGCAGCTTGCCGAACAGCCCTGGCTTGGCCTGGTCGGCTGCCAGCAGCTCGTCGTACAGGCGTTGCAGATGCCTTACGGCATTGGCCTGTGCAGCATCGTGGAAGAAATCGGGACGTTTGAGGTCTTCCTGGTAGCGCTGAAGGGGCGTCATGATCGGTAGCAAGGCAACGAAAACGGGGCCGACACTTTAGCGACGGCCCCGCTTCTTGGCAATCAGCCATCCGTCGAGGATGGCCGCCTGCGGTTTACTCCTGCGGCGCCAGCGCCTCGCGTACGCGTTCGATCGCGGCATCGCGCGCCGCGGCATCGGCGAACTCGGGGCTCTGCGCCACGGCCGCGCCGTCCAGCCAGAGCGCGAAAGCGTTGCCTTCAGCGCGCAGGTCCAGGGCTTCGCCACTTTGCAGGCGCTTGCTCACCGCGCCAGCGGACTTGCCGTCAGCGAAGGAGGACGACAACAACAGCTGCTCACCGGCGGCATCCAGCAAGCGGAAACGGAAGCTGCCGTCGTCGTCGCGGAAGCTGACGATGCGTGCGCTCTTGGCCGCTTTCTTCTTGCCTTCGCCGGCCACTTGCGCCTGCTCGCGGAACGAGCGCAGGCCCACCGACTCGCGCAGCTCGCCGAGGAACGGCGTGGCAATGCGACGTGCCTTGGCGGCGCCGGCCAGGAGGATGTCCTCCAGGTCGCCCGGGCGGGCAATCAGCGTGTGGTAGCGCTCGCGGGCTTCGCCCAGCTCGCTTTCCAACAGCTCGTACAGGCGCTGCTTGGCTTCGCCCCAGGCCAGGCCGTCGAGCAGCGCGGCGCGGAAATCCGCGAGCTGAGCGGCAGTGGCGAAGGCCTGATAGAGGGTGAACAGGTGGGCGTTGTCCGGGTCCTTCGGCTCGCCCGGCGCGCGCGAGTCGGTGACGATGCGGGCGATGGCGTCCTTGAGCTGCTTGCTGCTGCCGAACAGCGGGATGGTGTTGTCGTAGCTCTTGGACATCTTGCGACCGTCCAGGCCCGGCAGGGTCGCCACGTCTTCCTCGATCACCGCTTCGGGCAGGGTGAAGAGTTCCTTGCCGTTGCCGAACAGGTGGTTGAAGCGCTGGCCGATGTCGCGGGCCATTTCCACGTGCTGGATCTGGTCGCGGCCGACCGGCACCTTGTGCGCGTTGAACATCAGGATGTCCGCGGCCATCAGCACCGGGTAGCTGTACAGGCCCATGGTGACGCCGGCGTCCGGGTCTTCGCCGGCCTCGACGTTCTTGTCCACCGAGGCCTTGTACGCGTGGGCGCGGTTGAGCAGGCCCTTGGCCGAGACGCAGGTCAGCAGCCAGGTGAGCTCGGGGATTTCGGGAATGTCGGACTGGCGATAGAAAGTCGCCTTATCGGCATCCAGGCCGCAGGCCAGCCAGGTGGCGGCGATCTCCAGGCGCGAACGCTGGATGCGCTGCGGGTCGTCGCACTTGATCAGCGCGTGGTAGTCGGCCAGGAAGTAGAAGGAATCTGCCTGCAGGTCGCGGCTGGCGACGATTGCCGGGCGGATGGCGCCGGCGTAGTTGCCCAGGTGCGGGGTGCCGGTGGTGGTAATGCCGGTGAGGATGCGGGTCGTCATGGGATACCAGAAATCAACGCGGAAAAATGAGCGGTCCGGATGTTAACCCGCGACGCCGGCCGGCGCGAGCCGGGGCTGCAGCAGGTCCTTGAGCTCGATCAGCTTGCCGTGGAAGAAGTGGCTGCATTCGGGCACGCGCAGCAGCTCGTGGGGCAGCGTCAGCGAATCGCTCCAAGCGTAGACGCGCGCCGGCGTCACCACCTCGTCATCTTCGGGCTGTACCACGGTGATCGGGCACTGACGCGGCAGATCGACCTCGAAACGCTCCACAGGCGGCGCCAGCATGAACAGATGGCGCAGGGCGATGCCCTGCCCTTCCAGTCGCGCGGCGGCGTTGCCGGCGACGCAGGAGCCGAAGGAGAAGCCCATCAGGGTCAGTGGCAGGCCGGGATGCTTGTCGCCCAGCCAGCGTGCGATAGCCAGGGCATCGTCGATCTCGCCACGGCCATCGGCGTAGGTCCCCGAGCTCTGGCCCACGCCACGGAAGTTGAAACGCAGGGTCGCGTAGCCGCTGTCACGGGCGATGCGCTGCAGGGTGGCGACCACCTTGTTCTGCATGGTGCCGGCGAAGAGCGGGTGCGGATGGCAGATCAGCGCCACCCCGACAGCATCCGGCGTATCCAGGTGCAAGGCTTCCAGCGGACCGTCGGGCCCATCGATGAACAGGGGAATTTCGCGGGTGGACAAACAACAACTCCGTGACCCCGAAGCGGGTCGTCTCGTCTAGCTCGATACCGCGCCGATGCGGAGGCCTCGCCTCGTGGTGTACAGCGCAGGTGCAAGCCGCTAACGTAAAGCAAAGCCGTCTATAGAGGAAGGATTCGCGTGGAACAGTCCCTCACCACCTGGTTGCTGCCGGTCATCGCCCTGTTCGTCGGAGCCGCCATCGGCTTCCTGATCGCTCGCGTGCTGCCCAATGCCGCCCCCAACAAGATGCAGCGCCAAGTGGACGATCTGCAGGACCGCTTCGACAGCTACCAGCGCGAAGTGGTGACCCATTTCAATACCACCGCCAGCCTGGTGAAGAAGCTCACCCAGAGCTATCAGGACGTACAGGAACACCTCTCCGAAAGCGCCGAGCGCCTGGCTCTCGACGAGCAGACCAAGCAGCGCCTGCTGGCTGCTCTGCACGCCGAAAACGCCTACCCCGAACGCCGCGAGCGCCTGACGCCGCCAGCCGCCGGCGAAGCGCCGAAGGACTACGCGCCGAAGTCCGGCGAAGGCCCGGGCACGCTGGACGAAACCTATGGCCTGAAGCGCAAGCTGTAAGCGCCGCAGTGACCAAAAGCCCCGCCTAGGCGGGGCTTTTTCATGCCTGGAGGAATGTAACCTGCAGGAGCGAGCTTGCCCGCGAACAGCATCGCGCAAGACGGTTCGCGAGCAAGCTCGCTGCTACGAAAAGCCTGTCTAGTCCTGAAATAGGTTTACACCTCTCAGGCCATGCTCCAGACCTCAGAACGCCCGATGCACCGCATCGGGCGTTTTGTATTTCAGGGCCAGGTGAGGGCGCTCGCGGTTATAGATGTCGACGGCTTCACGCACCATGCGGCGCGCCTGCGCGAGGTCGGCGGGAGGATGCTCCAGCAACTCGTTCTTCAGGATGCCGTTGACGCGCTCAGCCAGCGCATTCTGGTAACAGTCGTAGCCGTCGGTCATCGAGCAGATTGCTCCGTGCTGCGCGTGCAGGCGTTGGTAAAGCCCCGAGCAGTACTGAATTCCTCGGTCGGAGTGATGCACCAGGGGTTCCTGCGTCGTGCGGCGCCGCAGGGCCTGGCTGTAGGCATGGGCCACCGACTCGGCGTGCAGGCTGTCGTGGACGTGATGGCCGACGATCTTGCGCGAATAGGCGTCGGTGACCAGGCTCAGGTACAGCGGGCCGCTCTGGCTGGGCAGATAGGTGATGTCGGCAACCCAGACGCGCTCCGGCGCATCGGGCAAGACCTGTTGCGGCCCTGGCTTGAGCAGATTGGGATGGCGATGGAACCGGTGAAAACTGTGGGTGGTCTTGTGGTACGCCCGCTTGGGTCGAACCACCAGGCGGTGCTCGGCCAGCACCCGGAACAGGCGATCGCGCCCAACTCGCAACGCGGCTTCCGCTTGCTGCTGCAACAGATAATGCAGCTTGCGTGCTCCCAGGCGCGGCTGACGCATCCGTACCTGCCGCACGAACTGGGCGATCTGTCGATCCTGCTGGCTGCGCTGATCCGCCGCCCGGTTGCGCTGGTAGTACGCCTGGCGGCTGATGCCCATGAACTGGCAAGCCCTGCTAACACTCAGCGCTTGGACTTGCCTTTGCGTGAGGACTTGCCGGGACGCTTTTTTACGATCGAAACGCCGTAGTCATTCTTCAGCACATTCACCACGGCCTCGAAGAACTGCGCCTTCTGGCTCATCACCTCAAGCTGCTGCTCGAGTTCCTTGATGCGTTGTTCCGGGGTCAATGGCAATTTCGGGGTATTCATATCCGGGCTCCGAGCCTTTCGAAGGGAGGCGCCCTGGTTCCAGTCCTGCCGGCCATGCTTGCGTAACCACACCAGCACCGTCGAGCGGCCCTGGATGCCATAGCGGGCCTGAGCCTCCTTGTAGCTCATTTCCCCTTTTTCGACCTGGTCGACCACCGCCAGTTTAAAAGCCAGCGTGTAATCACGCTGGCTGCGACGAACACCTTCTGCCATCGGGGCTCTCCTGAAATAAGGGCGAAGGTGTAAACCTTATTCAGGACGGGACAGCCCCCAAGAAAAAGCCCCGCCGAAGCGGGGCTTTTTCACGTCAGGCGACGGCGATCAGATCGCACCGCGCTGACGCAGCAGGTCGAGGACCGCCTTGACGCCTTCTTCCACCGACTGGCTCTGGGTGTCGATCACCAGATCGGCGTCCAGCGGCACATCGTAGGGGAAGGACTCACCCGGGATGTTGTCCTGGCCGGCAGCGTACAAGCCCTGCGGATCACGCTCGCGGCAGGCCTGCGGAGAAGCCTGCACGTAGACGGTGACCAGGCGCTCGGCGCCGATCAGCGCCCTGGCTTGCTCGCGACCTTCTGCGCTCGGTGCAACGAAGGCGCACAGGCTGATCAGGCCGGCTTCGTTGAACTGGCGAGCAACGTGCGCTGTGCGCAGCCAATTCTCGTTGCGACCAGCGCGATCCTGCGGCAGGCCCTTGTTCAGGTCGTGACGCAGGTTCTGGCCGTCCAGCACATAGACCGCGCGGCCCATGTCGAACAGCTTGCGCTCCACGGCGTAGGCCAGGGTGCTCTTGCCGGCGCCGGAGAGGCCGCTGAACAGCACGGTGGCGGGCTGCTGGCCGAAGCGCGCGGAACGCTCGTCGCGGCTCACGTGGGCGCCCTGGCCGTGGTGGCTGCCATGGCTCTGCCCGGCCTGCGGCGAGGCGATGATCATGCCCGCGCCGACGGTGCCGTTGGTCAGGCGATCGATGACGATGAAGGCACCGGTGGTGCGGTTCTGCGCGTAGCCGTCGAGGGCGATGGGCGCATCCAGGCTGACCTTCACGCGGGCGATCTCGTTGAGCTTGAGTTCGCTGGCGGCGGTCTCTTCCAGGGTGTTCACGTCCACCTTGTGGGCGATGCTCGGGATCGAGCCCGGCACGTAGCTGGTGGCGCGCTTGATGTCGTATTTCTTGCCCGGGAGCATCGGCTCCTCGGCCATCCACACGAGCATGGCGTCGAAGCCGTCGGTGACCTGCGGACGGTTGTCGGCATGCACCAGCATGTCGCCGCGGGACACGTCGATCTCGTCTTCCAGGGTCAGGGTGACGGCCTGGCCGGGACCGGCCTGCTCCAGTTCGCCCTCGAAGGTGACGATGGACTTGATCTTGCTGCCCTTGCCCGACGGCAGGGCGATGACCTCGTCGCCCTTGCGTACGACGCCGCTGGCCAGGGTGCCGGCGAAGCCGCGGAAGTTCAGGTTCGGACGGTTGACGTACTGCACCGGGAAGCGCATGTCGTCGAGGTTGCGGTCGCCGGCGATCTCGACGGTCTCGAGGATCTCCATCAGCGACTGGCCGGTGTACCACGGCGAGCGCTCGGACTTGTTGACCACGTTGTCGCCCTTCAGCGCTGACATGGGCACGAAGTGCAGCGAGTTGGTCTTCAGGTTGATCTTCTCGGCGAACTGCAGGTAATCGGCCTTGATCTGCTCGAAGACGCCCTGGTCGAACCCCTTCAGGTCCATCTTGTTGATCGCGACGACGATGTGCTTGATGCCCAGCAGCGAGGCGATATAGCTGTGCCGGCGGGTCTGGGTCTGCACGCCGTAGCGGGCGTCGATCAGGATGATGGCCAGGTCGCAGGTGGACGCACCGGTGGCCATGTTGCGGGTGTACTGCTCATGGCCGGGGGTGTCGGCGATGATGAACTTGCGCTTGGAGGTGCTGAAGTAGCGGTACGCCACGTCAATGGTGATGCCCTGCTCGCGCTCGGCCTGCAGACCATCGACCAGCAGCGCCAGGTCGACTTCGTCACCGGTGGTGCCGACTTTCTTGGAGTCCTTGGTGATGGCCTCGAGGTGGTCCTCGTAGATCATCTTGGAGTCGTGCAGCAGGCGCCCGATCAGGGTGCTCTTGCCGTCGTCGACGTTGCCGCAGGTGAGGAAGCGCAGCAGTTCCTTGCGCTCGTGCTGGGCCAGGTAGGCGAGGATGTCCTCGCTGATCAGATCGGATTGATGCGACATGGTGCGAGAACCTTAGAAGTAGCCCTGACGTTTCTTTTCTTCCATAGAGCCTGCGGCATCGTGGTCGATGACCCGGCCCTGGCGTTCGGAAGTACGGGTCAGGAGCATTTCCTGGATGATTTCCGGCAGCGTGGTGGCGGTGGATTCCACCGCACCGGTCAGCGGGTAGCAGCCGAGGGTGCGGAAACGCACCATCTTCTTCTGGATGCTGGCCTTCTGTTCAGGCGTGAGGTGCTCGAGGATGCGCTCGTCGTCGATCATGATCAGCGCGCCGTTCATCTCGATGACTTCGCGCTCTTCGGCGAAGTACAGCGGCACGATCGGGATCTGCTCGAGGTAGATGTATTGCCAGATGTCCAGCTCGGTCCAGTTGGACAGCGGGAAGACGCGGATCGATTCGCCCTTCTTCACCTTGCCGTTGTAGACGTTCCACAGTTCCGGGCGCTGGTTCTTCGGGTCCCAGCGGTGCTTGCTGTCACGGAACGAGTACACGCGCTCCTTGGCGCGGGATTTCTCTTCGTCGCGGCGCGCACCACCGAAGGCGGCATCGAAGCCGTACTTGTCGAGCGCCTGCTTGAGGCCCTCGGTTTTCATCACGTCAGTGTGCTTGGCACTGCCGTAGGTGAAGGGATTCATGTCCTGCGCCACACCATCGGGGTTGATGTGGGTGAGCAGGTCCAGGCCGTATTCGCTGACCATCTTCTCGCGGAAGCGATACATTTCCTGGAACTTCCAGCGGGTATCGACGTGCAGCACCGGGAACGGCAACTTGCCGGGGAAGAACGCCTTGCGGGCGAGGTGCAGCATCACCGCGGAGTCTTTGCCGATGGAGTACAACATCACCGGGTTGTCGAACTCGGCGGCGACCTCGCGGATGATGTGGATGCTTTCCGCTTCCAGCTGTTTCAGATGCGTCAGTTTGTCGACCATGGCTACTCACGGAATTGCTTATGGACGGCCTTCGGGCCGTAGACGAGCGCGCACTCTACCACAGCGCGTAGGCTCTAACCGGGGAGCGGTTTATACCAAAAAAATATACCGATATAGCCATACGCATTCAGTCCCGCAAAGGCGTGCAGGCGACTCCCGGCGCGGGCTCCAGCCCGGAACCAGGAGGCTACAGCGGACAGGTCGACACGTCCTGGCCGGCCATCGGATAGCACATCCCTCGCCTACCGTCCGCGAAGTGCGTCATGTCCGCACTTGCCTGCCCCGCGCGCCGAGCTACCATAGCCCTCCTCCGCCTCACTACCCTGCAGATTTCCCATGCGTCGCATCGCTTCCTTCCTGCCCGCGCTGTGCCTGCTCTCGGCATGCAGCAGCAAGCCCGTTTCACCTCCGCTGCCGCCCGCCCCACAGAGCACCGCCAGCAGTCTTCCGCAGAAGACCTACGTGCCCTGGCAGGGCGCGCAGACGAGCGGCGCGCTGACCGGCGACTTCGCAAATAACCCGAATGCGCAGCGCTTCATCGAGCGCATGGCCAGCGAGCACGGCTTCGACCGCCGGCAGCTGCAGGGGCTGTTTGCGCAGACCGAACGGCTGGACTGGGTGATCCGCCTGATGGACCAGCAGGCTGTGAGCTACCCCGGCAGCTACGGCCCGAACGGTGCCTGGCTGCGCTACCGGAAGAAGTTCATAACCCCGGACAACGTGCAGAACGGCGTCGCCTTCTGGAACCAGTACGCTGCCGACCTGCAGCGCGCCTCGCGCACCTATGGCGTGCCGGAAGAAATCATCGTCGGCATCATCGGCGTGGAGACCCGCTGGGGCCGCGTGATGGGCAAGACCCGCATCATCGACGCGCTCGCCACCCTGGCGTTCGACTATCCGCGCCGCGCCGACTACTTCGCCGACGAGCTGGAGCAGTTCCTCCTGCTCAGCCGCAAGGAAAACGACAACCCGCTCGCCCTGCGCGGGTCCTATGCCGGCGCCATGGGCTACGGCCAGTTCATGCCGTCCTCGTTCGCCAAGTACGCGGTGGACTTCGACGGCGACGGCCACATCGACCTGTGGAACCCGCGCGACGCCATCGGCAGCGTCGCCAACTACTTCAAGCAGCAGGGCTGGCGGACCGGCGACATAGTGGCCGTCCCGGCATACGGCCAGGCGCCCTCGCTGGACGTCGGTTTCGAGACGCAGTATTCGGTCACCGCCTTGAGTGCGGCGGGCCTGCGCCCGCAGGGCTCCCTCGGCAACCATGCCAGCGCTAGCCTGCTGCGCCTCGACATGGGCCGCAACTACCAGTACTGGTACGGCCTGCCGAACTTCTATGTGATCACCCGCTACAACCACAGCACCCACTACGCCATGGCGGTGTGGAAGCTGGGTGAAGCCGTGGACCAGGCGCGCCACGGTTACGCGGCCAAGGGGAACTAGCGCGCGGTCAAGCCGGATTCGGGCAGTCGATGAACTGATGCTCGATGCCGAAGCGCTCGGCCAGGTAACGCCCCAGCGCCTGCACGCCGTAGCGCTCGGTGGCGTGGTGGCCAGCGGCGATGAAGGTGATGCCGTTTTCCCGCGCGCTGTGCACGGTCTGCTCGGACACTTCACCCGTGAGGTAGGCATCGACGCCCGCGGCAATCGCCTGGTCGATGTAGCCCTGGGCACCGCCGGTGCACCAGGCGATGCGCCGGATCGGCCGGTCGCCCTCGACCAGCAGTGGCTCGCGCCCGAGCACAGCACCGACGTGGCGTGCGAAGTCGGCCGGCGCCATGGGCTCCGCTGGCGCGCCAACCAGCACGATGGAGCGCGGGTTGCCCGGCTCCAGCGGCCCCTCGATGGTCAGGCCGAGCTGGCGGCCCAGCTGCACGTTGTTGCCCACTTCCGGATGCAGGTCGAGCGGCAGGTGATAGGCCAGCAGGCTGATGTCGTGGCCGAGCAGGGTCTTCAGCCGGCGCTGCTTCATGCCAACTACACAGGGATTCTCGCCCTTCCAGAAATAGCCATGGTGCACCAGCACCGCATCGGCCTCGGCGGCCACGGCCGCATCGAGCAATGCCTGGCTGGCAGTGACGCCACTGACGATGCGCCGCACCTGCGGACGCCCCTGCACCTGCAGGCCGTTCGGGCAGTAGTCCTGGATGCGCGCGGCATCCAGGAAACGGTCGGCTTCTTCGACCAGAACACTTAGCTCGATCGTCATTGATTTTCCTCCAGACTGCAGTGCGGACGGCTACTTTCTTGGCACGCCGCTCGTATAATGGCGGCCACCCTAACGGCCTTCCCCAGGCCGGACAACCCCAAGGAATTCCCTCCGATGCTGAAGGCCCTGCGTTTTCTCGGCTGGCCCGCGCTTGTTGGCGTCCTGTTGGCGCTACTGATCATCCAGCGTAACCCCGAGTGGGTCGGCCTGCCGCAGCAGGAAGTGCATCTGCAACAAGCGCCGCTGCTCAGCCGCATCCAGCAGGGCCCGGTCAGCTATGCCGACGCCGTCACCCGCGCGGCGCCGGCGGTGGCCAACCTGTACACCACCAAGATGGTCAGCAAGCCGACCAACTCGATGCTCGACGACCCGCTGTTCCGCCGCTTCTTCGGCGACAACCTGCCGCAACAGAAGCGCATGGAGTCCAGCCTGGGTTCGGCGGTGATCATGAGCCCCGAGGGCTACCTGCTGACCAACAACCACGTTACCGCCGGCGCCGATCAGATAGTGGTGGCCCTGCGCGACGGTCGCGAAACCACCGCCAGCCTGGTCGGCAGCGACCCGGAAACCGACCTCGCGGTGCTCAAGATCGATCTCAAGGACCTGCCGGTCATGACCCTCGGCCGTTCCGACGGCATCCGCACCGGCGATGTCTGCCTGGCCATCGGCAACCCCTTCGGCGTCGGCCAGACCGTGACCATGGGCATCATCAGCGCCACCGGGCGCAACCAGCTCGGCCTGAACACCTACGAGGACTTCATCCAGACCGACGCCGCGATCAACCCGGGCAACTCCGGCGGCGCGCTGGTGGATGCCAACGGCAACCTGATCGGCATCAACACCGCGATCTTCTCCAAGTCCGGCGGTTCCCAGGGCATCGGCTTCGCCATCCCGGTGAAGCTGGCAATCGACGTGATGCAGTCGATCATCGAGCACGGCCAGGTGATCCGTGGCTGGCTGGGCGTCGAAGTACAGCCGCTGACACCGGAACTCGCCGAGTCCTTCGGCCTGCAGGACAAGGCCGGCATCGTGGTCGCCGGCGTGTATCGCGACGGCCCGGCCTCGCGGGCCGGCATGCTACCTGGCGACATCATCCTGAGCATCGATGGCGAGCCGGCCAGCGACGGGCGCAAGGCGATGAACCAGGTGGCGCGCACCAAGCCCAACCAGCACATTTCCATCGAGATCCTGCGCAACGGCAAGCACCTCACCCTGCAGGCGGAAGTCGGCCTGCGTCCGCCGCCGGCGCCGAATCCGCAGCAACAACAGCAGTAACGAAAAACGGCGCCCAAGGGCGCCGTTCTTCATTGCCGGGAGCGACTCAGATGCGCGGACGCAGGGCGTCCAGCAGAGCCTGATTCTGCTCCTCGGTACCGATGCTGATGCGCAGGAACTGGGCGATTCGCGCCTGCTTGAAGTGGCGCACGATCACGCCCTCCTCGCGCAGGCCGGCGGCCAGCTCGGCAGCATCATGCCGAGGGTGACGAGCGAAGATGAAGTTCGCCGCCGAAGGCAGCACCTCGAAGCCCATGCCGCGCAGCTCGCCGACCAGCTTCTCGCGGCTGGCGATCACCGCCTGGCAAGTCTGCTGGAAGTAGGCCTCGTCCTCGAACGCCGCAATCGCACCGGCCTGCGCCACGCGATCCAGCGGGTAGGAGTTGAAGCTGTTCTTCACCCGCTCCAGGGCCTCGATCAGGTCCTCGTGCCCCACCGCAAAGCCGACCCGCAGCCCGGCCAGTGAGCGCGACTTGGACAGGGTCTGCGCGACCAGCAGGTTCGGGTAGCGATTCACCAGGCTGATGGCGGTCTCGCCGCCGAAGTCGACGTAGGCTTCATCCACGAGCACCACGCTGTCCGGGTTCGCCTTGAGCAGGCGCTCGATGGCTTCCAGCGGCAACAGGCAGCCGGTGGGTGCGTTGGGGTTGGGGAAGATGATCCCGGCGTTGGGCTTGGTGTAGTCCTCGATGCGGATCTGGAACTGCTCGTCCAGCGGCACCGCCTCGAAGGCCACACGGTAGAGGCCGCAGTAGACCGGATAGAAGCTGTAGGTCACGTCGGGGAACAGCAGCGGCCGGCCTTCGTGCTGGAACAGCGCGTGGAAGGCATGGGCCAGGACCTCGTCGGAACCGTTGCCGACGAACACCTGGCTCGGGCGCACGCCGTGGTAGTCGGCAATGGTTTGCTTCAGGCGGTCGGCATTGGGGTCCGGGTACAGGCGCAGGTTGTCGTTAAGCTCACCCTGCATGGCGGCCAGTGCCTTGGGCGACGGGCCATAGGGGTTCTCGTTGGTGTTCAGCTTGACCAGCTTGGCCAGCTTCGGCTGCTCGCCCGGGATGTAGGGCACCAGCTCATTGACGAAGGGGCTCCAGAACTTGCTCATCGCCCTTCTCTCCTCGAATGCGTTGTAGGGCCGCCCCACACGCGGGGCGGCGAAACGGGGTTCAGTTCTTGATGCGGTATTCGGCACTGCGCGCGTGGGCGGTCAGCGACTCGCCGCGGGCCAGCACCGAAGCAGTGCCACCCAGCACAGAGGCGCCGTCGGCCGAGCAGAAGATGATCGACGAGCGCTTCTGGAAGTCGTACACGCCCAGCGGCGACGAGAAGCGCGCGGTGCCGGAGGTCGGCAGCACGTGGTTCGGGCCGGCGCAGTAGTCGCCCAGGGCCTCGGCGGTATAGCGACCCATGAAGATGGCGCCGGCGTGGCGGATGTTCGGCAGCCAGCTTTCCGGGTCGGCCACCGACAGCTCCAGGTGTTCCGGCGCGATGCGATTGGCTACCTGGCAGGCCTGGGCCTGGTCGGCGACATGGATCAGCGCGCCGCGGTTGCTCAGCGAGGTGCGGATGATTTCGGCGCGCTCCATGGTCGGCAGCAGCTTATCGATGCTGGCGGCGACCTTGTCGAGGAACTCGGCGTCCGGGCTGACCAGGATGGCCTGGGCGTCTTCGTCGTGCTCAGCCTGGGAGAACAGGTCCATGGCGATCCAGTCCGGATCGGTGCCGCCGTCGCAGACCACGAGGATCTCGGACGGACCGGCGATCATGTCGATGCCGACCTGGCCGAAGACGTGGCGCTTGGCGGTGGCGACGTAGATGTTGCCCGGGCCGACGATCTTGTCCACCTGCGGCACGCTCTCGGTGCCATAGGCCAGCGCGGCCACGGCCTGCGCGCCGCCGATGGTGAAGACGCGGTCGACGCCGGCGATGCAGGCGGCAGCGAGGACGATCTCGTTGATCTCGCCACGCGGCGTCGGCACCACCATCACTACTTCGGCTACGCCGGCGACTTTCGCCGGAATAGCGTTCATCAGCACGGACGACGGATAGGAAGCCTTGCCGCCGGGTACGTACAGGCCGGCGCGATCCAGCGGGGTGACCTGCTGGCCAAGCACGGTGCCGTCAGCCTCGGTGTAGCGCCAGGAGTCCTGCTTCTGCTTCTCGTGGTAGCTGCGCACACGGGCGGCGGCGGTTTCCAGGGCTTCGCGCTGGGCCGGGGTGATGCGGGTCAGGGCCAGTTCCAGACGCTCGCGCGGCAGGATCAGGTCGGCCATGGACTTCGCTTCGAGGCCGTCGAAACGCTGGGTGAACTCCACCACGGCGGCGTCGCCACGGCTGCGCACGGCGGCGATGATGTCCAGCACGCGCTGGTTCACGGCGTCGTCGGAAACGCTTTCCCAGGACAGCAGATGGTCCAGATGACGCGCGAAGTCCGGATCGGCGGCGTTGAGTCGACGGATGGCGAAGGGTGCGGTCATAGCTGGCCTCTTAAATTTGGCGTGATCTCGGGCGCCGCTAGACTAGCAAGCCCACCGTGCGGGCACCCGAGATAATTTGGCTATGACACGGATAGGCGGCCGCGGTCATGGGACCGCGGTGAGTATCAGTGACGGTGTCGCGCCTCGACGGCGTCGCGCAGGGTATCGATCAGCGCCTGGATGCGGGCGTGCTGCATCTTCATCGAGGCCTTGTTGACGACAAGCCGCGAGCTGATGGTGGCGATCAGTTCCTGGGGTTCCAGGCCGTTCGCGCGCAGGGTGTTGCCGGTATCGACCACGTCGATGATCTTGTCGGCCAGGCCGACCAGCGGTGCCAGCTCCATGGAGCCGTACAACTTGATCACGTCGACCTGACGGCCCTGTTCGGCGTAGTAGCGCTTGGCGACGTTGACGAACTTGGTGGCCACGCGCAGGCGGCCCTTGGGCTCCGGCGCGCCGACCGCACCGGCGGTCATCAGCTTGCAGTTGGCGATCTTCAGGTCCAGCGGCTCGTACAGGCCCTGGCCACCATACTCCATGAGCACGTCCTTGCCGGCCACGCCGAGGTCGGCGGCGCCGTGCTCGACATAAGTCGGCACGTCGGTGGCACGGACGATCAGCAGGCGCACGTCATCGAGCGTGGTGGGGATGATCAGCTTGCGGCTCTTGTCCGGATTCTCGGTCGGCACGATGCCTGCCGCTGCGAGCAGCGGCAGGGTGTCGTCGAGGATGCGGCCCTTGGACAGGGCGATGGTCAGCATGTCAGCTCAGCCTTAGCCCGGCACACGGCGGATTTTCGCGCCGAGCAGTTGCAGTTTCTCTTCGATGCACTCGTAACCACGGTCGATGTGGTAGATGCGGTCGATGAGGGTGTCGCCTTCGGCCACCAGGCCGGCGATCACCAGGCTGGCGGATGCACGCAGGTCAGTCGCCATGACCGGAGCGCCACGCAGATGCGGAACGCCGGTGACGATGGCAGTGTTGCCCTCGACGAGGATCTGCGAGCCCATGCGGTTCATTTCATAGACGTGCATGAAGCGGTTCTCGAACACGGTCTCGATAACCGCGCCGGTGCCTTCGGCGACCGCGTTCAGGGAGATGAACTGAGCCTGCATGTCGGTGGGGAATGCCGGGTACGGCGCGGTGCGGATGTTCACCGCCTTCGGCCGGTTGCCCTTCATGTCCAGCTCGATCCAGTCGTTGCCGGTGTTGATGTGGGCACCAGCCTCTTCGAGCTTCAGCAGCACTGCTTCAAGGATGGTCGGATCGGTGTCCTTGAGCTTGACGCGACCACCGGTGGCGGCAGCGGCGACCAGGTAGGTACCGGTCTCGATGCGGTCGGGCATGACGCTGTACTTGGCGCCGCCCAGGCGCTTCACGCCATCGATGGTGATGGTGTCGGTGCCGGCGCCCTGGATCTGCGCGCCCATGGCGATCAGGCAGTTGGCCAGGTCGACCACTTCCGGTTCGCGAGCGGCGTTTTCCAGCACGGTACGGCCGTTGGCCAGGGCGGCGGCCATCATGATGTTCTCGGTACCGGTCACGGAGACGGTATCGAAGAAGAAGTGCGCGCCACGCAGGCCGCCGGCCGGAGCCTTGGCCTTGATGTAGCCGCCTTCGACGGTGATCTGCGCGCCCATGGCCTCGAGACCGCGGATGTGCAGGTCGACCGGACGCGAACCGATGGCGCAGCCGCCGGGCAGGGCGACTTCCGCCTCACCGAAGCGCGCGACCATCGGGCCGAGCACCAGGATCGAGGCGCGCATGGTTTTCACCAGCTCGTAGGGGGCGACCAGGGTCTTGATGCTGTTGGCGTCGACTTCGACGTTGAGCTTCTCGTTGATCACCGGCTGCACACCCATGCGACCGAACAGCTCGATCATGGTGGTGATGTCGTGCAGGTGCGGCAGGTTGCACACGGTGACCGGAGTGTCGGCCAGCAGGGTGGCGGCAAGAATCGGCAGAGCGGAGTTCTTGGCACCGGAGATGCGAATCTCGCCATCGAGGCGGGAGCCGCCGGTAATGATCAGTTTGTCCATAGCAGGTATTTCCCCGGCGACTCAGGAGCGCTCGGCCCAGGCGGCGCGGCTGAAGAATTTCATGGTTACGGCGTGGATGGCGCCACTGGCGATCCAGTCGTTCAAGTGGGCATAGATCTGCTGCTGACGCTTGACCGGGCCAAGGCCGGCCAGCTCATCGCTGATCAGGTTCAACTGGAAGTTGCAGCCTTCGCCTTCCACTTCGACTTGGGTTCCCGGGAGTTTTTCTTCCAGGAGGTTCTTGACTTCAATCGCCTGCATGCTCGACCTCGATCGGCGCTCAACGCGCGCGGGTCGGCAATGATACAAAAAAGCCCCCCGCCTGCGAACCCCGCCAATGGCGCTCGCGGACGGAGGGCTTTCGCCCACCCGGGCGGTCAGTCCTTGAGCGGCAGGATTTCCTGCAGATCGCTGACCTTGGCGATGTCACGCATGTCCTTGGGCAGGCCACGGATTTCCAGCGGCTTCTTCGCCTGGTCAGCGTCGCGCAGGAAGGACAGCAGCAAGGACAGGCCGACGCTGCTGGACTTCTCCACTGCCGAGCAGTCGAGCACCAGGCGCGGAGCCTGGGTCGCCGCGATCAGACTGCGACCCTCGGCGCGCAGTTGCGGACCGCTGCGGTAGTCGAGGACGCCGCTCAGATGCAGCACGCCGGCCTCGACTTCACTGATGCCGGCCTGGCTGGTCATTGATCACCACCGTCTTGCGACTGGCCCTTGGCGGTGTTCTTGGCATTGGCCACTACCTGGTCCCAACCGGCGATGGTCTTCTCCAGGTCGTTGCCGTTCTTCTGCATGGAATCTGCGAACTGGTCACGGAACAGCTTGCCGATGTTGATGCCGTTGATGATCACGTTACGCAGGCGCCAGGTGCCGTTCTGGCTGATCATCGTGTACTGCACCGGATAGACGGTGCCCTTGCTGTCGCGGATTTCCATGTTCACCGGAGCACGCTCCGGATCCTGCTTGCCGGTGGCCGGCAGCACGCGGATGTCCTGGTTGTCGTATTCCAGCAGGGCGTTGCCGTAGAACTGCATGAGGCTGTTCTTGAACACGGTCTCGAAGCGCTTGACCTGTTCCGGCGTGGCCTGGCGGGAATACTTGACGGTCATCACGCCCTTGGCGATGCCCTCGGAGTCCACCACCGGACCGAGGATACGATCCAGCGCGGCGTAGAGCTGCTTGGGATCGGCACGGTAGGCCGGCTTGTTGGCCTTGAGGTCGGACAGCAGGCTGTCGACGGTCTGCTGCACCACTTGCTGCGCACTCGGCGCGGCATTGGCGAACAGGGGCAGCGTGGCGAGCAGAACCAGCAGGCCACGACGCAGGAGAGTCAGCATGGCATTCATCCTCATCGATTACTTCTTGGTGTCGTCTTTATTGACCGAGTTCAGCAGGAACTTGCCGATCAGATCCTCCAGCACCAGCGCGGACTGGGTGTCGTGGATCACACCGCCGTCCTTGAGCATCTGATCGTCGCCGCCGACGCTGATACCGATGTATTTCTCGCCGAGCAGACCAGCAGTCAGGATAGACGCGGTGGAATCATCGGGAAGGTTGTTGACGTCCCGGTTGATCTCCATGGTCACGCGGCCGCGGTAGCTGTCGTGATCCAGGTCCACTGCCACCACCTTGCCGATGGTCACGCCAGCCATGGTCACCTTGCCGCGCACGGTGACGCCGGCCACGTTGTCGAAGTAGGCATACAGCCGGTAGGTATCGTTGGAATGCCCGACGGTCAGTCCGCTGACACGCAGGGCCAGCAGCAGCAGGGCCAGCAGGCCGCCGAGAAGGAACAGGCCTACACCGATTTCCAGGGTGCGGGTTTGCATCAGAAGTCTCCAAACATCAAAGCGGTCAGAATGAAGTCCAGCCCCAGTACGGCAAGGGAGCCATAGACCACGGTACGAGTCGTTGCGCGGCTGATACCTTCGGAAGTCGGGTCGCAATCGTAGCCCTGGAACACCGCGATCCAGGTCACCACGAAGGCGAACACCAGGCTCTTGATGACGCCATTGAGCACATCCTCGCCGAAATGCACGCTGTTCTGCATGTTCGCCCAGAACGAACCTTCATAAACGCCCAGCCAGTCCACCGCCACCGCGGCGCCACCCCAGATGCCAACGACACTGAAGATCGCAGCGAGCAGCGGCATGGAGATGAAACCCGCCCACAGGCGCGGCGCGATCACGTAGCGCAGCGGGTCGACACCGATCATCTCGAGGCTGGAGAGCTGCTCGGTCGACTTCATGTTGCCGATCTCCGCAGCCAGCGCCGAGCCGGCGCGTCCGGCGAACAGCAGGCCGGTTACCACCGGGCCCAGTTCGCGCAGCAGCGTCAGGGCAACCATCTGCCCTACTGCCTGCTCCGAGCCGTAGTCCTTGAGGATGTTGTAGCCCTGCAGGGCTAGCACCATGCCAATGAAGATGCCGGACACCACGATGATCGCCAGCGACAGCACGCCCACCGCATAGAGCTGCTTGACCAGCAGCGTGCCCATGCCTCCGGGAACCCGCCGACCGATCAGCGCGTGGCCCAGGAACAGCGTGGAGCGCCCAAGTGCTTCAAGCACATCGAGGCCGGACCGCCCGAGCAGGCGAATCCGCTCGAGCAGTGAAGTCTTGCGCATCAGCGTTCTCCCAGCAGATCGGCGCGATAGTCGCGCGCGGGGTAATGGAACGGCACCGGGCCGTCCGGAATCCCCTTCATGAATTGGCGCACGCGCGGGTCATCGAGATCGCGCAGGTCGGCAGGCGTACCGTGGCCGAGCACCTTGCCGTCGCCGACGATATAGATGTAGTCGGCGATACTCGCTGTCTCTGCCAGATCGTGGGAGACCACGATGCTGGTGATGCCCAGGGCATCATTGAGCAGGCGAATCAGGCGCACCAGAACGCCCATGGCGATAGGGTCCTGGCCCACGAACGGCTCGTCGTACATGAGGATCTGCGGGTCCAGGGCGATTGCCCGGGCCAGCGCAACGCGGCGTTTCATGCCGCCGGACAGCTCGTCCGGCATCAGGTCGATTGCACCACGCAGGCCCACCGCCTGCAGCTTCATCAGGACGATGTCGCGGATCATCTCGTCCGGCAGCTCGGTATGCACCCGCAGCGGGAAGGCGACGTTCTCGAAGACGTCCAGATCGGTGAAGAGCGCGCCGCTCTGGAACAGCACGCCGAACTGTTTGCGCATGTCGAAGAGGTCGGCGCGAGCCAGCGTGGGCAGGTTCTGCCCGTTGACCAGCACGTCACCCTTGGCGGGACGCAGTTGCGCGGCGATCAGGCGCAGCAGGGTGGTCTTGCCACAGCCCGACGGCCCCATGATGCCGGTGACCTTGCCGCGCGGAATACGGATATCCACGTTGTCGAAGATGGCGCGATTGCCGCGCTTGAAGGTCACTCCCTTCAATTCGACAGCGTAATTTTCATCGGTGCTCATAGAACTCCTTGCGTGACAGCCCTGTCCCTGCAATGCCCCGTCAAGCCGCTGAGGCACGGTGACGCATGACAGGCCGAACGGCGGCGAACTATAGCACTCCGTCGGTCCCGTCCCAAGCGCTGAAGACCGCGTGTTCAGCAGGAGTTCAGCAATCTGTGCGCAAGATCGAACGCAGCAGGATGATGCCCATCGCGCTTTACCGTTATAATCTCGCCCTTCCCCTCGCCCCATTCCAATGGAACATGAGCCAGAATCACGATTTCATCCAGTCGGCACAGCGCACCATCAGCCTCGAGCGCGACTCGGTCGATGCCCTCCTGCCTCGAATCGGAGCGGATTTCACCCTGGCCTGTGAGCTCCTGCTGAACTGCAAGGGCCGTGTGGTGGTGGTCGGCATGGGCAAGTCGGGCCACATCGGCCGCAAGATCGCCGCGACCCTGGCCAGTACAGGCACCCCTTCATTCTTCGTACACCCGGCCGAAGCCAGCCATGGCGACATGGGCATGATCACCAAGGACGACCTGGTCCTGGCGCTGTCCAACTCCGGCTCGACCGCCGAGATCGTCACCCTGCTGCCGCTGATCAAGCGCCTGGGCATCACCCTGGTGAGCATGACCGGCAACCCGGAATCGCCGCTGGCCAAGGCCGCCGCGGTCAACCTGGACGCCAGCGTCGAGCACGAAGCCTGCTCGCTGAACCTCGCGCCGACCTCCTCCACCACCGTTTCCCTGGTACTCGGCGACGCCCTGGCTATCGCCCTGCTGGAAGCCCGCGGTTTCACCGCCGAGGACTTCGCATTCTCCCACCCGGGCGGCGCCCTGGGCCGGCGACTGCTGCTTAAAGTGGAAAACGTCATGCACGTGGGCGAGGAACTGCCGCAGGTTTCCCCTGGCACCTCGCTCAGCGGCGCTCTGCTCGAGATGACCCGCAAGGGCCTTGGCATGACCATCATCCTCGGCGACGACGGCCGACTCGCTGGCGTATTCACCGACGGCGACCTGCGCCGCACCCTCGACAAGGGGCTGGACGTACGCCAGGTGACCATCGACCAGGTCATGACCGTTCACGGCAAGACCGTGCGCCCGGACATGCTGGCCGCCGAAGCCCTGAAAATCATGGACGACCACAAGATCAACGTTCTCGTCGTAGTCGACGGAAATGATCGCCCGGTGGGCGTACTGCACGTACACGACCTGACCCGCGCCGGAGTCATCTGAATGACCGCAGATCTGCTGCAACGCGCCAGCGGCGTGCGCCTGGCGGTGTTCGACGTCGACGGCGTGCTCACCGACGGCAAGCTCTACTTCCTCCCCGACGGCGGCGAGTTCAAGACCTTCAACACCCTTGACGGCCACGGCATCAAGATGCTGATCGCCTCCGGTGTGCGCACCGCGATCATCAGTGGCCGCAAGAGCGCCGTTGTCGAGCGCCGCGCGCAGAACCTGGGCATCCAGCACCTGTTCCAGGGCCGCGAGGACAAGCTGGTAGTGCTCGACCAACTGCTAGCCGAACTCGGGCTAGGCTATGAACAGGTCGCCTACCTGGGCGACGACCTGCCAGACCTGCCGGTGATCCGCCGGGTCGGCCTGGGCATGGCCGTAGCCAACGCCGACGCCTTCGTTCGCCAGCACGCCCACGGCGTGACCCAGGCGCGCGGCGGCGAAGGTGCAGCCCGGGAATTCTGCGAACTGATCCTGCGCGCCCAGGGCAACCTGGAAGCGGCGCAAAGCGCTTATCTGTAGAGCCGAACATGCCGAAGACTTTTCGCCAGAAGCTGCTCCTTGCCCTGATCGCGGTCCTGCTGATCGCCATGGGCTATTACTGGAACGTGCGCCTGGACCTGTTCACCGAACGCAAGATCCCGCCCAGCAATGACGCGATCGATTTCTACGCAGCGAACGCCCACAGTGTTCAGTACCGCATCGACGGCACGCTCGCCTACGAGATGACCGCCGACCGCCTGGAACACATGAAGGCTACCGACGTCACCAACGTCACCACGCCCGACCTGTACTTCTTCCGCGAAGGCCAACCGCAGCCCTGGCACGTGCAGAGCGTGCGCGCCGAGGTCGGTCCGGAAGGCAAGCAGGTCGAGTTGATCGACGATGTCCGCGTCAAGCGCACTGACGCCGAGAACCGCACGCTGCTGCTAACCACTACGCGTATGACGGTGTTCCCGGACCAGAATTATGCGCAAACCGAACAGCCCGTTAAGATCACCGAGCCCAACGGCGTGACGACGGCGATAGGAATGAAAGCGTATCTGAAAGACAGCCGGATGCTCCTGCTGTCCAACGTAAGAGGTCAGCATGAGGTTCGTTAATACCCTCCCCCTACTCCTCAGCCTCGCCGCCAGCCTCGGCAGCGCCGCCGCCTGGGCACTCCCGACGGACCGCGAGCAACCGATCCGCGTCCAGGCCGACAGCGCCGAGCTGGACGACAAGCAAGGCGTCGCGGTCTACAAGGGCGACGTGGTGGTCACCCAGGGCAGCATGAAGCTGACTGGCAACACAGTGACCCTCAAGCAGAACAAGAACGGCGATATCGAGGTAGTCACCTCGGTCGGCAAGCCTGCGTATTTCGAGCAGAAGCCGGCGCCGGACAAGGAACTCACCAAGGCCTACGGCCTGACCATCCAGTACTTCGTAGCGCAGAACCGGGTGATCCTGATCGACCAGGCCAAGGTGATCCAGGAGGGCAACACCTTCGAAGGCGAGAAGGTCGTCTATGACACCGAACGGCAGATCGTCAATGCCGGCCGCGCCACCGGAACCCCGGTGACCACGCCGCGCCCGCGCATCGACATGGTCATCCAGCCCAAGAAGAAGCAGGACCAGGCCCAGTAATGGCTACCCTAACCGCGCAACACCTTGCCAAGAGCTACAAGGGTCGCCAGGTCGTCCGCGACGTCAGCATGAGCATCGACAGCGGGCAGATCGTCGGCCTGCTCGGCCCCAACGGCGCCGGCAAGACCACCTGCTTCTACATGATCGTCGGCCTGGTGCGCGCCGATCAGGGCCTGGTCCGCATCGACGACCAGGACGTCACCAACCTGCCGATGCATGGCCGCGCCCGCGCCGGCATCGGCTATTTGCCGCAGGAAGCCTCGATCTTCCGCAAGCTGTCGGTGGCGGACAACATCAGCGCCATCCTCGAGACCCGCAAGGACCTCGATCGAGCCGGTCGCAAGGAGGCCCTCGACGGACTCCTCGAGGAATTCCACATCCACCACATCCGCGACAACCTTGGCATGAGCCTGTCCGGTGGTGAACGCCGCCGCGTGGAAATCGCCCGCGCCCTGGCCAGTTCGCCCAAGTTCATCCTGCTCGATGAACCCTTCGCCGGCGTGGACCCGATCTCGGTGGGCGACATCAAGCAGATCATCCATCACCTCAAGACCAAGGGCATCGGCATCCTGATCACCGATCACAACGTCCGCGAGACCCTGGATATCTGCGAGACCGCCTACATCGTCAACGACGGCCAACTGATTGCCGAAGGCGACTCGGAAACCATCCTGGCCAACGAACTGGTCAAGGAAGTCTACCTGGGCCACGAGTTCCGCCTCTAAGCCCTACGCCGCCGGGCCACAAAGGCCCGGCAGGCACCTCCTCCCACCTCTCTGCCAAGCCCTCCACCCACGTCTGGAGAAATGTTTCAAGGCTAGGCAAGTAACAAAATTTCAGGCATATAACTTGCTTCCTAGCGGCGCCGCGACGATTCTGAACGAATCGACCAAGGCAGCGTCCGTAGTCGTGGATAGGCGCACTCCGCGCCGGCGAACAAGGTGCCAAGTTCCAGCCATGAAACCATCGCTAGTCCTCAAGATGGGCCAGCAGCTGACGATGACGCCGCAGCTGCAACAAGCCATCCGACTGCTCCAGCTCTCCACCCTGGACCTGCAACAGGAAATCCAGGAGGCCCTGGAGTCCAACCCGATGCTCGAGCGCCAGGAGGACGGTGACGACTACGACGGCAGCGACCCGATGGGCGAAGGCGCCGAAGCTGCCTCCAGCACCACCACCCAGGCCGACAGTTACCAGGAAAGCACCACGCCCAGTGTGGACAGCCTGGACGACGACCAGTGGGCCGAACGCATCCCGAGCGAGCTACCGGTAGATACGGCTTGGGAAGACATCTACCAGACCAGCGCCAGCAGCCTGCCCAGCAGCGATGACGACGAGTGGGACTTCACCGCCCGCACCTCCTCCGGCGAAAGCCTGCAGAGCCACCTGCTCTGGCAGCTCAACCTGGCGCCGATGTCCGATACCGATCGCCTGATCGCGCTGAGCATCATCGACGGCATCAACAACGACGGTTACCTGGAAGAATCCCTCGACGACATTCTCTCCTCCATCGACCCCGAACTCGACGTCGAGATGGACGAGGTGGAAGTAGTCCTGCGCCGCATCCAGCAGATGGAGCCGGCGGGTGTCGGCGCGCGCAACCTGCGCGAATGCCTGCTGCTGCAACTGCGCCAGATGCCTGAGAACACCTACCTGCTCACCGAGGCGCAGCGCCTGGTGAGCGATCACCTCGACCTGCTCGGCAGCCGCGACTACAGCCAGCTGATGCGCCGCATGAAGCTCAAGGAAGACGAGCTGCGCGAAACCATCGAGCTGATCCAGTCACTGCATCCACGCCCCGGCTCGCAGATCGAGTCGGGCGAAGCCGAGTACGTGGTGCCCGACGTCATCGTACGCAAGCACAACGAGCGCTGGCTGGTAGAGCTCAACCAGGAAGCGGTACCGCGCCTGCGCGTGAACTCGCAATATGCAGGCCTCGTACGCCGCGCCGACTCGAGCGCCGACAACACCTTCATGCGCAACCAGCTGCAAGAGGCGCGCTGGTTCATCAAGAGCCTGCAGAGCCGCAACGAAACGCTGATGAAGGTCGCGACCCAGATCGTCGAGCACCAGCGCGGCTTCCTCGAGTACGGCGAAGAGGCCATGAAACCGCTGGTGCTGCACGACATCGCCGAAGCGGTGGGCATGCACGAGTCGACCATCTCGCGCGTCACCACGCAGAAATTCATGCACACGCCGCGTGGCATCTTCGAGCTGAAGTACTTCTTCTCCAGCCACGTCAGCACCTCCGAAGGGGGCGAGTGCTCGTCCACCGCGATCCGCGCGATCATCAAGAAACTGGTCGCGGCAGAAAGTCCGAAAAAGCCGTTGAGCGACAGCAAGATCGCTGGTTTACTGGAGGCACAGGGCATTCAAGTGGCACGACGGACCGTCGCCAAGTACCGCGAATCTCTCGGTATAGCTCCATCCAGCGAGCGCAAGCGACTGGTCTGATTGACCCAAGCCAAAGTGTTCCGGCGGCAGGTTGCATTAACCTGCCACTTATACACGGGCAATAAGGAGAAAGCGGTATGCAAGTCAACATCAGTGGCCATCAACTGGATGTGACCGACGCCCTGCGCGACTATGTGGTCGAAAAACTCGGCCGACTGGAGCGCCACTTCGACAAGATCACCAATGTTCAGGTCATCATGGAGGTCGAAAAGCTGAAACAGCGAATCGAAGCCACGCTGCATATCTCCGGGGGTGAGGTGGTGGCCTGCGCCGAACATGAAGACATGTACGCAGCCATCGACCTTCTGACCGACAAACTCGATCGCCAACTGATCAAACACAAGGAAAAGTACCTCGAACGCCAACAGGGCGTTGGAGTCCGCTAACCCCCCTCTATGATCCGACTTGAGCAAATCCTGACCCCCGGCCGCTCCCTCGTGAGCGTGCCGGGAGGCAGCAAGAAACGCGTCCTCGAACAGATCGCCAACCTGGTCGTTCACGACCTGCCGGGGCTCGACGCACAAGCCATCTTCGAAAGCCTGGTAGCCCGGGAACGCCTGGGCTCCACCGGCTTCGGCAATGGCATCGCCATTCCGCATTGCCGGCTGACCGGCTGCAAGGCGCCAATCAGCGCCATCCTTCACCTGGACACCCCTGTCGATTTCGACGCCCTCGACGGCGCCCCTGTCGACCTGGTCTTCGTACTGCTGGTACCGGAGGCCGCCACCGAAGAGCACCTGGAGCTGCTGCGGCAGATCGCCTCCATGCTCGACCGATCCGAAGTGCGCGATCGCCTGCGTCACGCCACCGATGGCGAGGCGCTGTACCGAATCGTCGTGGACGTACAGAACGGCCACTGACCATGCGCCTGATCATCGTCAGCGGCCGCTCCGGCTCGGGCAAAAGTACAGCCCTCAACGTCCTCGAAGACAACGGCTTCTATTGCATCGACAACCTGCCGGCCAGCCTGCTGCCCGATCTGGCACAGCGCGCCCTGCTGCACACCGAACTGATGCACCCGCAAGTTGCCGTGTCGATCGACGCGCGCAACCTGCCGAGCCAGCTCAAGCGCTTCCCCGAATTGCTGCAGGAAGCCCGCGACAAGCACATCCAGTGCGACGTGCTGTACCTCGACGCCGATGACGAAACGCTGCTCAAGCGCTTTTCGGAAACCCGCCGGCGCCACCCGCTGACCACCGATACCCGCTCGCTGGCCGAAGCCATCGCCGACGAGACGAACCTGCTCGGCCCGATCGCCGATCTCGCCGATCTCAAGCTGAACACGACAAACCTCAACCTCTACCAGTTGCGCGACGTCATCAAACTGCGCCTGCTGAACAAGCCGGAGCTCGGCACCGCTTTCCTCGTCGAATCCTTCGGCTTCAAGCGCGGCATGCCGGTGGACGCCGATCTGGTGTTCGACGTGCGCTGCCTGCCCAACCCGTACTGGAAGCCCGAATTGCGCGAGCTTTCCGGCCTCGACAAGGAAGTGCAGGAGTATCTCGCCGAGCAGCCCGACGTGGAGGAGATGTTCCAGGACACCCTGGCGTACCTGAACAAATGGCTGCCGCGCTTCGCTGCGAGCAACCGCGCCTACGTCACCATTGCCATCGGCTGCACGGGCGGCCATCATCGCTCGGTGTTTCTGGCCGAGCGGATCGGCAAGGCGCTGAGAGATACCCTGAAGAACGTGCAGATTCGCCACCGCGACCTGAGCTAGCAAGCGACCCGAAAAAAGGACAGCCCCCTCGCGATGCCCGCCCTCGAAATCACCATCATCAACAAGCTCGGTCTGCATGCCCGCGCTGCCGCCAAGTTCGTCGGCGTGGCCGGTCGTTTCCCCTGCCAGATTCGTGTGGGCCGCAGCCCGGAAAACACGGTGGACGGCAAGAGCATCATGGCGGTCATGATGCTCGCCGCCGGCAAGGGGACCAATCTGCACCTGCTCGCCGAAGGCGAACAGGAGAACGAAGCGCTGCAGGCACTGACCGAGCTGATCAACAACTATTTCGACGAAGGCGAGTAAGTTCGCCTCGACATGAAAAGCCCGCCATCTGGCGGGCTTTTTCTTTGCTCCGGCAACGTATCAGTTGCCGGCGACCATCATGCGCTCCACCAGCACCGAGCCGGTATGCAGGTTGCCGCGATTCTCGACGTCGTTACCCACCGCGAGGATGTTGGCGAAGAGGTCCCTGAGGTTGGCTGCGATGGTGACTTCCTGCACCGGGAACTGGATTTCTCCGTTCTCCACCCAGTAACCGCCCGCACCGCGGGAGTAGTCGCCTGTAACCAGATTGACGCCCTGCCCCATCAACTCGGTGACCAGCAGGCCGCGCCCCATGCGGCGCAGCAGCGCCTTCTGGTCTTCATCGCCGTGGCTGACGAAGAGGTTATGCACGCCGCCTGCGTTCGCAGTGCTCGGCATGCCCAGCTTGCGGCCGGAATAGGTGCCAAGCACGTAGGACACCAGTTCGCCGTTCTCCACGAAAGGCTTCGCGTAGGTCGCCAGGCCATCGTTGTCGAAGGAGGCACTGCCCAGGGCGCCACGCAACAGCGGACGCTCATCGAGGGTCAGCCATTCCGGGAACAATTTCTGGCCGAGACATCCTTCGAGGAAGGACGATTTGCGGTACAGGCTGCCGCCGGAGATGGCACCGAGGAAGTGACCGAACAGCCCTACCGCGACCTCCGGAGCGAACAGCACCGGTACTTCCGCGGTTGGAACCGGACGCGCGCCCAGACGCAGCGCAGCACGCTGAGCAGCACGACGGCCAATGTTCTCCGGGCTATCGAGCAGGTCGCCACGGCGACTCACGTCGTACCAGTAATCGCGCTGCATCTGCCCCTCACCCTCGGCGATCATCACGCAGCTCAGGCTATGCCGCGAACTGGCGTAGCCGCCTATGAAGCCGTGGCTGTTGCCGTAAACGCGGCAGCCATAGTGGGTATTCAGCGTAGTGCCGTCAGCCTTGGTGACCCGCGCATCGGTGGCGAATGCTGCCGCCTCGCAGGCCAGGGCGCGCTCGACTGCCTGATCCGGGTTCAGGTCCCAGGGATGATAGAGGTCCAGATCCGGCAGATCGCGGGCCATCAACGCCGGATCAGCCAGCCCGGCGCATTCGTCCTCGGATGCATGCTTGGCGATGGCAAGGGCCGCCGCCACGGTTTCCCGGATGGCTGCCTCGCCGGTCGCCGACGTGCTCGCCGAGCCCTTGCGCTGGCCGACGTACAGGGTGATTCCAAAGCCCTGATCACGGTTGAATTCGACGGTCTCCACCTCGCCCTGGCGCACGCTGGTGGACAGCCCCTGCTCAAGCGACACCGCCACTTCGCAGCCGCTGGCGCCCTGACGCTTCGCTTCGGCGACTATCCGCTCGACCTGCTCGCGCAGTTCCGGAAGCGCTTCCGGGCCGACTGCCTTGGCCTGTTCACTCATTGCGCAACACTCCTGTTCTGTCCCGCGACCGGCTGCTTCGGCGCCGGCAGACCGCGGGCGGGCCGGACAATCGGCCCTCGACTGGTTATCATGGCGGCGTTTTCCACTGGACCACCGCCATGGCTGATTATCAAGACGACGACTCGCTGTTCGGAGAGAAGAGCAAGACGCAAGTAAAACGCGAGATGCACGCCCTGCAGGACCTCGGCGAGCGCCTGACCGCGCTCAAGCCCGACATGCTCGACCGCCTGCCGCTCACCGAACCGCTGCGCCGCGCGCTCGACGAGGCACCCAAGCACAAGGCCCACGCCGCCGCCAAACGCCACCGGCAGTTCATCGGCAAGCTGATGCGCGACCAGGACCTCGAAGCCATAGTCGCGCTGCTCGACCAGCTGGACAGCTCGACCCGCCAGTACAACGAGCGCTTCCACGCCCTCGAACGCTGGCGCGACCGCCTGATCGAAGGCGGCGACGAAGCCCTCTCGACATTCTTCGCCGAGTATCCGGACAGCGATCGCCAGCACTTGCTGCAGCTGATCCGCCACGCCCAGCACGAAGCGGCTCATAACAAACCGCCAGCCGCAGCGCGGAAGATCTTCAAGTACATCCGCGAACTCGACGAGCTCAAACGCGGCCTGCGATAAGCCTGAGCACACCGGCGCCTCAGGCGCCGGTCCCGCCTACGGTAATGCCGTCGATCTTCAGGGTCGGCTGGCCGACACCCACCGGTACCGACTGGCCGTCCTTGCCGCAGGTACCCACACCGCTGTCCAGGGCCATGTCGTTGCCCACCATGGACACCCGGCTCATCACTTCCGGACCGTTGCCGATCAGGGTCGCGCCCTTCACCGGACGGGTGATCTTGCCGTTCTCGATCAGGTAGGCCTCGCTGGTGGCGAAGACGAACTTGCCGCTGGTGATATCCACCTGGCCACCGCCGAGGTTGGCGCAGTAGATGCCCCTCTCCACGCTGGCAATGATTTCGTCCGGCTCGCTCTGGCCGGCCAACATGTAGGTGTTGGTCATGCGCGGCATCGGCAGGTGCGCATAGGACTCGCGGCGGCCGTTGCCGGTGCGCGCCACACCCATCAGGCGGGCATTGAGCTTGTCCTGCATGTAGCCCTTGAGGATGCCGTTCTCGATCAGCACGTTGTACTGGGTGGGAGTGCCTTCGTCATCCACCGACAGCGAGCCGCGACGTCCAGCCAGGGTGCCATCGTCGACGATGGTGCACAGGCTCGACGCAACCTTCTCGCCGATGCGCCCGCTATAGGCCGAACTGCCCTTGCGGTTGAAGTCGCCTTCCAGGCCGTGGCCGACCGCTTCGTGCAGCAGCACGCCTGACCAGCCGGCGCCCATCACCACCGGCAAGGTGCCGGCCGGTGCAGGTACCGCCTCGAGGTTGACCAGGGCTTGGCGCAGCGCCTCGCGGGCGTAGGACATGGCGCGGTCTTCCTGGAGGAAGTAGCGGTAGTCGGTACGCCCGCCGCCGCCGTGGCCACCGCGTTCGCGACGGCCGTTCTGCTCGACGATGACGCTGACGTTGAAGCGCACCAGCGGGCGGATATCCGCTGCCAGCGAACCATCAGCCGCGGCGACGAGGATCTGCTCCCAGACACCGGCCAGGCTCACGGTGACCTGCTGGATGCGCGGGTCGAGCGCGCGGGTGGCGGCATCGATCTTCTGCAGCAGCTCGACCTTCTCGGCGCGGCTGAGTACGTCCAGCGGGTTGTCGCCGGCATACAGGCGCGGCGGCACCGTGGCGCGGAACGCCTGCACCTTGCCGTTCTGCCCGGCGCGGGAAATCGAACGCGCGGCACGCGCCGCCTCGCCCAGGGCCTGGGCGTTGATGGCATTGCTGTAGGCGAAGCCCGTTTTCTCTCCGGACTGTGCACGCACGCCAACGCCCTGGTCCATATGGAAGCTGCCTTCCTTGACGATGCCGTCTTCGAGCATCCAGGACTCGGAAACCTGGCTCTGGAAGTACAGGTCGGCGGCGTCGATACCCGGGCCGCTCAGCTCGTGCAGGATCGGTTGCAGACCGTCGATATCCAGTCCGCCCGGGGCCAGCAGCTGCTGGCTCACCGATGACAACAACTCGCTCATAGTCACTCCGTAGGCGCCGGACCGGGTTCGGCCGGCGGATAGAATCTGCGATGGCGGACCACCGGCATGCGCTGCCGGACCGCCGCTTGTTCTTCACTGTCGCGCTCGGCCAGCAGCACCGCTTCGCCCTTGGCCTGTTCGGCGAGGATGCGTCCCCAGGGGTCGACGATGGCCGACTGGCCCCAGGTTTCGCGACCGCGTGGATGGCTACCGCCCTGCCCCGCAGCCAGCACGTAGCATTGGGTTTCGATGGCGCGGGCGCGGATGAGTATTTCCCAGTGTGCCTGGCCCGTTACCGCGGTGAACGCCGAAGGCGTGCTGATGAGCTCGGCGCCCGCTTCACGCAGTCGCGTATAGAGCTCGGGGAAGCGCAGGTCGTAGCAGACCGTCAGGCCGAGGCGCCCCACTGGCGTATCGGCAACTACCACACGGTCGCCGAAGGCGTAGTCGTCGGACTCGCGATAGCGGCCACGCGCATCGGCCACGTCCACATCGAACAGGTGCAGCTTGTCGTAGCGCGCCACCCTTTCGCCGCGTTCGTCGAACAGCAACGAGCACGCGTTGGCCTTCTCCTGCGGCCGATCTTCAGGCGGCAACGGTATGGTCCCGCCGACTATCCACAAGCTGAGGTCGCGGGCAGTGCTTTTCAACCAGGGCAGGATCGGGCCTTCGCCGAGTGCCTCGGCACGCCCGAGGTCGGCCAGGTCGCGGCGGCCCATGGCGGCGAAATTTTCCGGCAGCACGGCGAGGCGGGCGCCCCCTTCGGCAGCCTGTTCGAGCAAGCGACGGGCGGCGGCGAGGTTGGCCAGGACATCGTCCTGGCTGACCATCTGGATCACGGCGATGGACATGCGGTTCTCCGACAACGGATGGCGTTCATCCTAACCGATGGGCCCCGGCTCTGCTCGTCAGGGTTTCTTGAGCGGCTTGCGGAAACTGATGTTGGGGTTCTGCCACGGCCCCATGACGCTGTATTCCACGCTGGCGAAACGCGAGACCTTGTCGCCCAGCAGCTTGTCGACCACGAAGAGCGCACCGCCCACCGCCGGGGCGCCGACGATCAGCGCGGCCAGCGGCAGGTTGTTGGTCAGCGGCAGGGTCACCAGCAGCTTGGCGTCGATCTGGTCGTGGGCCATGTCGAGGGTGCCGTTCATCTCGATGTTGCTCGACGGGCCGCTGAGCTTGATCGGCTCGCGGGTCAGGTAGACACCATCGGTGGCGCTCAGCACGCCCTTCACCTGGTCGTAGCTCAGGCCCTTGCCGAACAGGTCGGAGAAGTCCAGGCGCAAGCGGCGGTTGATCGCATTGAAGTTGAGCAGACCGAACACCCGCAACGCGTTGGCCCCGCCCTCGACATCGACGAACTGGCCCTTGCGCATGTCCGCATCCATTCGCCCACCGAAGCGACGCAGGCTGATGTAGGCCGGGGAGCCCGGCCAGCCGCCATCGATGTCCAGGCGGAAGCGCTCGCTGGTGGCGGTGGGCGCGAAGTCCCAGGCCTTGAGCACATCGGCCAGGTTCTTGCCGTCCAGCCCACCCTTGAAGCTGCTGCGCGTACTGCCGGGCAGGCCTTCCCAGCGCAGGGTGCCGCGCACCTTCAGGCCGCGCATGTCGAGATCGACATTGTTGAACGTGGTGCCGCTGGGCGTCGGCCGCACGTTGAAGTTCCACGCACCTATCGCCTTGCCGCCCTGGGACAATTGGGCAATGGCCACATCCATGGCCGGCAGGCTGCGCGGATCGACCTTGTCCAGCGGGTCCTGGGCCACCGTCGGCGCGGCCGCCAGGTCGCTGGTGGGGTTCTTCGGCAGGTCCAGCCGCTGCAGGCGAATCTGGATCGGCCGGCTGCCGCCCTGCGGGATCTGCACCTGGCCGTCCAGCACGCTGCTTTTGAGCCCGAGATTCCAGGCGCCGTCGCTGCGCGCGAGGGTTACGCCAAGGTTGTCCATGCTGCCGCCGAACCCGTGGAAGCTGCCGATCTGCAGGTTCGCGCCGGACACCAGGCCCGCAGCGCCCTGGGCCTGCGTGTTGGCGTACTGCTTGGCGAAGGCAATCCAGGCATCGGCGTCCAGGCTGTCCAGCTTGCCGCGCACCTGCAGGCCGGGCGTGTTGGGCAGCACAGCTGGATCGCCGCCCAGAAGGAGCATGCCGCGCCCCGCTAGCGGCTGCTCGGGCGCCGCCGCATATGCCAGGCTGGCATTGCTGCCGTAAGTCGCCCAGTAGCGCCGCTCGGGGCCGTCCAGGGTCATGCGCCATTGGCTCTGGCGTGCTTCGTCGACGGCCTTGCCCAGCGGCGCCGGGAGGTCGATGGCCAGGCCCTTGAGGTCGGAATCGACCTGCAGTTGGCTGTCCTTGCCGGCGATCAGCAGGTCGAGCTTGAACGGAATGCGTCCGGAGAGCGGCAGCGCCTGCTTCACGCCGCCCCAGTCGAGCAGGTTCTTCAGCGGCACCTGGCCGTTGGCCAGGATGCGGCTGCGCGGCGCACCGGGCGCGCCTTCGGCGCGAATGCTCGCGGCGATCCGCGAACCGAGGGCCTGGGCGCTGATCTTCTGCCCGCTCAGGCCGCTCGCGGTGTCGTAGCGGAAGTCGCCCTTGAGCTGGCTCAGCTCCAGGACGGGCTTGGCGATCTTCAGCCGCGCCTTGTCGGTGGAGAAGTCGACCACCACCTGCGACTTCGTGGCCTGAGCCTTGGCCAGCGGAATGTCGAGCTTGAGGTGGCCCTGCAGCGGCCCCTCGCCTTCCCAGCCAGCGAAGGTCTGCTGCACGCCGATGGGCGATTCCTGGAGGATCTTCAGGCCGTCGCCGAGGCTGCTGTCGACATCGCCATCGACATACAGGCGGCTGACTTCGCCCGCCGGCACATGGGGAATATCCACAGCCACATCGCGCACCTGGCTCTGCAGGATGCGCCCGGATTGCGCACGGATGCGCACGCCACTGTCCTCGACGAACACTTCGCCCTCGGCCTGGCTCAGCACCGGCCAGCCGGGCTGATAGTCCAGCTCGCCATCATGCACCTTGAAGTACAGGCTCATGGCATGGTCTTCCGGTGCCGCGCCCTTCTTCAGCGAACCCTGCCACTGGAAGTAGCCCTGCTCGACGCGGCCGCCCTTGATGGCGGTGGTCAGCCAGTGCGCCAGGTCCTTGCTCATCTCCGGCAGCACGGTGGGCAGGAACAGCGGGGTGTAGCGACCGTCACCCTCGCTCATGCCGACGCGCAGGTCCATGTAGCTTTCCTGCTCGTGGTCATGCATCAGGCGGATCAGCATGTCGCCGCCCAGGCGCCCGTAGTCGCTCTCCACCTTCATCAGGTGGCTGCCGAGGGTGAATGCCTGGTCGTCCCAGCGCCAGAACAGCCGTGCGTTGGCGGTGCGGAAGCGCCAGGGCTCGGGGAACAGGGTCGCCAGGTGCAGGGTGAAGTCCTGGGCATTGGCGTCCAGCTGGCCGCCGCCGAGGTTGCCGCTGAAGGTGCCGTCGACGTTGGCCACCGCCGGCACTTCGTGGAACGCGGCGACGCCGACTTTTTCGAGGTTGAAGGCGTAACCCAGGCGCTCCGGGCCCTGGCGCTGCGGCCAGTAATCGAAATTGAGGTTGTGCAGGACGCCCTTGGGCTGCAGCCCACGCAGCCACTCCACGGCCTTGTCCGGCATCGGCGCCAGGCTTTCCACCACCGGCAGCAGCGGGCCGAGATCAAGACGATCGGCGCGAAGTTGCCAGTGCTCTTCGCCCTTGCGTTGCAGCGCGAGGTCCATTTCCACCTCGCCCCAGCGCTGGCCGCCGAGGTTGCCCGCCAGGTTGCTGACGCGCAGGCGCAGGTCATCGCCCTCGCGCTGGAAATACAGCCCGACGCCCAGGTCGGCGACCTTCACCGGCTCGCGCCCATCGAACGACGCCTGTATCTGCGGCGCATTGAGTCGGGCCACGGCGGCGTTCGCCTGGCCTTTCTCGACCCGCGCCCAGAACTCGCCGCCGGCTTCGAGCTGGTGGATACGCCATTGCCGGGTCAGGCTGGGCGGCAGCCATTTCGCCCAGTCGCTCTGCGGCAGGCTCAGGTAGAAGTCGGCGGAGCTGCGCTGCCAGTCGCCGCGATCGACGTGTGCATCCACGCGCCAGGCCACTGGCTGGCCATCGGGCAGCGTCACGCGGCCGTCCAGGCGCTGGCCGAAGACGCCGCTGTGCAGGGTCAGTCCCAGGTAGGTCAGGCTCAACGATGGGCCGCCGTGGGGCAGCAGGGTCAGCTGGCTGTCCAGCAGTGTGAGGCGGCGCGGAGTCAGCAGCAGGTCGATCAGCTGGCGCGGGTCGGTCGCGCCCGAACGCTGCGGCAGCCCCTCGACCGACCAGTGGCCGTCCTCGCCTTCGCGGAAGCTCAGTTGCAGGCCCTGCAGTTCCAGGCTGTCGATTCGTGGCTGGCGCGCCAGCACACTGGCGATGAGGTCCGGGGTCAGGCGCACGTGCTCCAGGCGCAGCGCGTCACTGCCAACGCCGACCTGGATGTCGTGTACCGTGATGACCGGACCGAAGCCCTGCCAACTGCCCTCCAGCGCACCGATCTCGACCGGCATGCCGAGCCGCGCGCTGACCTGCTCGACCAGGTCATTGCGGTATTCGCCGAGCAATGGCGCAAGTTGGCGCCCGAGGCTGACGTAGAGGGCAAGCAGGACCAGCACCAGGGCGCAGAGCCCCAGCAGCAGACGCAACAGGCGCGCGAAGTAGCGGCCGAAGCGCTCCATCTCAGGCGCGCGCTTCAGAGCAGGACGACATCATATTGTTCCTGCGAGTACATGGGCTCGACCTGGAACTTGATGGTGCGGCCGATGAACATCTCGAGATCGGCGACGTTGCCCGACTCTTCGTCGAGCAGCCGGTCGACCACCTTCTGGTTGGCCAGCACCACGTAGGAATCGGCCTGGTAGGCACGCGCCTCGCGGAGGATCTCGCGGAATATCTCGTAGCAGATGGTCTCGGCGGTCTTCAGCATGCCGCGCCCCTGGCAGCTCGGGCAGGGCTCGCAGAGCACCTGCACCAGGCTTTCGCGGGTGCGCTTGCGGGTCATCTGCACCAGGCCCAGCTCGGTGATGCCGATGATGTTGGTCTTCGCATGGTCTCGCTCGAGCTGCTTCTCCAGGGTCCGCAGGACCTGGCGGCGGTGCTCCTCGTCTTCCATGTCGATGAAGTCGATGATGATGATCCCGCCGAGGTTGCGCAGGCGCAGCTGGCGAGCGATGGCGGTGGCCGCCTCGAGGTTGGTCTTGAAGATGGTCTCTTCGAGGTTGCGGTGGCCGACGAACGCGCCGGTGTTGACGTCGATCGTGGTCATCGCCTCGGTCGGGTCGATGATCAGGTAGCCGCCGGACTTGAGCAGGACCTTGCGCTCCAGGGCCTTCTGCACCTCGTCCTCGACCCCATAGAGATCGAAGATCGGCCGCTCGCCGGGGTAGTGCTCCAGGCGATCGGCGATTTCCGGCATGAGTTCGTCGACGAACTGCGTGATTTTCTGGAAGTTCTCCCGCGAATCGACGCGGATCTTCTCGATGCGAGGATTGACCAGGTCGCGCAGGGTGCGCAGGGCCAGGGAGAGGTCTTCGTAGATCATGGTCGGCGCACCGACCGTCTGCATCTGTACGTCGATCTGAGTCCAAAGTCGGCGAAGATAGCGGATATCGGCAAGGATCTCGTCTTCACCGGCGCCCTCGGCGGCCGTGCGCAGAATGAAACCGCCCTGCTCGACTATGCCTTCGGCCTCGACGCACTTGGCCACCACCTGCTTGAGGCGCTCGCGCTCCTGCTCGTCCTCGATCTTCAGCGAAATGCCAACGTGGCTGGTGCGCGGCATGTATACGAGGTAGCGCGACGGGATCGACAGGTGCGTGGTCAGGCGCGCGCCCTTGGTGCCGATCGGGTCCTTGGTGACCTGCACGACCAGGCTCTGGCCCTCGTGGACCAGGGCGCTGATGCTCTCTACCGCGCTGCCTTCGCGGTTGGAGATCTCCGCGGCGTGGATGAAGGCCGCACGCTCCAGGCCGATGTCGACGAAGGCTGCCTGCATGCCCGGCAACACGCGGACCACCTTGCCCTTGTAGATGTTGCCGACGATCCCGCGGCGCAGGGTGCGCTCGACATGGACTTCCTGAAGGACACCGTTTTCCACCACCGCCACGCGCGATTCCATCGGCGTGATATTGATCAGGATCTCTTCGCTCATGCGCCCTTCCTTATCGCGCCCGGATCGCTAGCGCTACTTCGTGTTCAAGACTGCCAGCAAGGGATTGCGAAGTCCGCCAACAGTTCCGCTGTTTCACACAATGGCAGGCCCACCACCGCGCTGTAGCTGCCTTCCACGCGCTTGACGAAGATAGCCGCCAAACCCTGGATAGCGTAGCCGCCCGCCTTGTCGTGGGGCTCGCCGGTATCCCAGTAGGCCTCCGCTTCGGCTTCGCTGATCGCACGGAAGGATACGTCGCTGCTGACCACCCGGACCTCGCAACGGTCGCGGTCGACCACCGCCACCGCGGTCAGCACCTGGTGCTCGCGACCGGACAGCGCCTGCAGCATGGCCAGGGCGTCTTCGCGATCCTTCGGCTTGCCGAGGATGCGACCATCGAGCACCACGGCGGTATCAGCGCCCAGCACACAGACGTCGGGGCGCAGGGCAAGCATAGTCAGTCCGGCCTGCGCCTTGCAGCGCGCCAGACGCTCGACATAGGCCGCCGGGGCCTCGTCGGGCAGCGGCGTTTCGTCGACATTGCCGGAAACCAGGTTGAAGGACAGCCCAATCTGCGTCAGCAACTCGCGCCGGCGCGGCGAACTGGAGGCCAGGTAAAGCTGAGGCATCAGCGACTCCCAAGGAGAAACCCTCGTCGCGCGCCCCTGCGGGCGGCGGCGAAGCAGGTATTAATAGACTTTCAGGCGCTGGCCGAGGCCCTTGAGCACCATTACCACCCAGGGCCAGAGCAGGCCGCTGACCAGCGCCGGGAGGAGGAAGGCCAGGGTCGGCGGACGGTTGCCGGTCAGCGCGTTGAGCCACAACTGGACCAACTGCGCCAGGCCGTAGACGACCATCAGCACCAGGCATTGCTGCCACACCGGGAACAGGCGCAGGCGCTGGTAGAGGGCCAGCACCAGGAAGATGATCAGGCTGAGGATCAGTGCGTTCTGTCCGAGCAGACTGCCATACAGCACGTCTTCGGCCAGCCCGCAGACCCAGGCGGTGAGCAGGCCGACACGTTGCGGCACCATCAGCACCCAGAAGGTCAGGAACATCGCCAGCCACAGCGGCCGGCCGATCTCCATGAAGCCGGGCATGGGCGCGACCGACAGCAGCAGCGCCAGTGCCAGGCTGAACCAGATGAACCAGCTGTTGCGCGGTCCCAGGGCGGGCATCAGTGACTATTCCTTTGCTCGGTTTGACCCGCGGGCGTGCCATGCCCGGCGGTAGTGCTTGCAGGCGGTTTGCCGGCCGCGGCGCCTTGCGGATGGCCGGCCTCATGGCTGGTCGGCGCAGCATTCGGCGCGACCGGTACAGCCGGTGCAGCCGGTGCAGCCGGGGTGCCGGTAGCGGGGGCTGCGGCCGGCGTTGCAGGCTGGCCACCCTCGGCGGCCTTGCGATCAGCCTCGGCCTGGGCTTCGGCGGCGTCGTTGGCGCGCTGCTCCGGGGTACGGCTGTCGCTGAACACCAGCAGTACGTAGCGGCTGCGGTTCATCTTCGCGGTCGGCACGGCGCGGATCACTGCAAACGGCTGGCCGGAGTCGTGGATCACTTCCTTGACCACCGCCACCGGATAGCCGGCCGGGAAGCGCTGGCCGAGGCCGGAGCTGACCAGCAGGTCGCCTTCCTTGATGTCGGCGGTATCGGCGACGTAGCGCAATTCCAGGCGCTCCGGGTTGCCGGTGCCGACGGCGATGGCGCGCAGGCCGTTACGGTTGACCTGTACCGGAATGCTGTGGGTGGTGTCGGTGAGCAGCAGGACGCGAGCGGTGTAAGGCATGACCTCGACCACCTGGCCCATCAGGCCGCTGGCGTCGAGCACCGGTTGGCCCTGGAACACGCCGTCCTTCGCACCCTTGTCGATGAGGATGCGCTGGGTGAAGGGGTTGGGATCGACGCCGATCAGCTCGCTGACCAGGACCTTGTCGTCGACCAGCGCGGCGGAGTTCAGCAGTTCGCGCAGGCGCACGTTCTGTTCGGTGAGGGCGGCCAGCTTCTGCAGTCGGCGCTGCATCAGCAGGGATTCCGCCTTCAGCCGCTCGTTCTCGGCCAGCAGCGTGCTGCGGCTGGTGAATTGGTCGCGCACGCCTTCCCAGGCACGCACCGGCAGGTCCGCGACACCGTAGAAGGGGGCCAGCACCAGGCCCATCTGGCTGCGCAGCGGCTTGAGGTAGTCGAAACGCGCATCGACCACCATCAGGCTCACCGAGAGAACAGCGAGCACCAGCAGGCGCACGCCCAGCGAGGGGCCCTTGGAGAATAGCGGTTTGATAACCGGCTCCTAGCTGTCTAGGGGCGGTCGCAGCTTCGTTGCGAGCGACGAAACCTCAACCGCCACTAATGACTCTCCACTCACTCGGTGGAGAGCAGGTCCATGGAGTGACGATCCATCATTTCCAGCGCCTTGCCGCCGCCACGGGCCACGCAGGTCAGCGGGTCTTCGGCGACGATCACCGGCAGGCCGGTTTCCTGGGCCAGCAGTTTGTCCAGGTCGCGCAACAGGGCGCCACCACCGGTCAGCACCAGACCGCGCTCGGCGATGTCCGAGGCCAGTTCCGGCGGCGATTGCTCCAGGGCGCTCTTGACCGCCTGGACGATGGTCGCCAGGGATTCCTGCAGGGCTTCCAGAACTTCGTTGGAGTTCAGGGTGAAGCTGCGCGGGACGCCTTCGGCCAGGTTGCGGCCACGGACGTCGACTTCGCGGACTTCGCCACCGGCGAAGGCGGTGCCGATTTCCTGCTTGATGCGCTCGGCGGTGGATTCGCCGATCAGGCTGCCGTAGTTGCGGCGCACGTAGGTGACGATGGCTTCGTCGAAGCGGTCGCCGCCAACGCGTACGGATTCGGCATAGACCACGCCGTTCAGCGAGATCAGGGCGATCTCGGTGGTACCGCCGCCGATGTCGACGACCATGGAACCACGGGCTTCTTCCACCGGCAGGCCGGCACCGATGGCAGCGGCCATCGGCTCTTCGATCAGGTACACCTCGCGGGCACCGGCGCCGAGGGCCGATTCACGGATGGCGCGGCGTTCCACCTGGGTGGACTTGCACGGCACGCAGATCAGCACGCGCGGGCTGGGCTGCAGGAAGCTGTTCTCGTGCACCTTGTTGATGAAGTACTGCAGCATCTTCTCGCAGACGCTGAAGTCAGCGATCACGCCGTCTTTCATCGGACGAATGGCGGAGATGTTGCCGGGGGTACGACCGAGCATGCGCTTGGCCTCGGTACCGACGGCGACGACGCTCTTCTGATTGCCATGGTTGCGGATCGCGACGACCGACGGCTCATTGAGGACGATGCCGCGCTCACGCACATAAATAAGGGTATTGGCCGTACCCAGGTCGATCGACAGATCGCTGGAGAACATGCCACGCAGTTTTTTGAACATGGAAAGGAAACCCTGGGGCGATGCGTGGGTGAAAAATACGCAGGAAAAAAGTGCGGCAAACTCTAACAACGACGGGGATTTTGGGCAAGGCGGCAATATGGTAGATTGCTGGGCTTTCGCGGCCCCTAGTGGCCCCGTCCCTGCGGCCCTATGACCGCCCGCTGCGGGTTCCGTTCCCGCGCCCCGTTCCGTCGGCCACGCGTCCATCGGTCGCTGGCCGCTCTAGCCTGGAGACCCCCGATGGCGCTTGAACGCTCCGATGTGGAGAAAATCGCCCACCTGGCCCGCCTGGGCCTGGAAGAAGCCGAAATCCAACGGACCACCGAGACCCTGAACGACATTCTCGGCCTGGTCGACCAGATGCAGGCCGTGAACACCGACGGCGTCGAGCCGCTGGCCCACCCGCTGGAAGCCACCCAGCGCCTGCGCGCCGACCAGGTGACCGAAGAGAACCACCGCGAGGCCTACCAGGCCATCGCTCCGGCCGTCGAAGCCGGTCTCTACCTGGTTCCGAAAGTGATCGAGTGATAAGGAAGGACACGGACCCATGCTGCACCAACTGACCCTCGCCGAAGTCGCCCGCGGCCTCGCCGACAAACAGTTCTCCGCCGAAGAGCTGACCCGTGCCCTGCTGAGCCGCATCGAGCAACTCGATCCGCAGCTGAACAGCTTCATCAGCGTCACCGCCGACGCCGCCGTCGCCCAGGCCCAGGCTGCCGACCAACGGCGCGCCGCTGGCGAAAATGGCGCCCTGCTCGGCGCGCCCATCGCCCACAAGGACCTGTTCTGCACGAAAGGCGTGCGCACCAGCTGCGGCTCGAAGATTCTCGATAACTTTGTCTCGCCCTACGACGCCACCGTGGTCGAACGCCTGGCCAGTGCCGGCGCCGTCACCCTCGGCAAGCTGAACATGGACGAGTTCGCCATGGGCTCGGCCAACGAATCCAGCCACTACGGCCCGGTGAAGAACCCCTGGGACCTGACCCGCGTACCGGGCGGCTCATCCGGCGGCTCCGCCGCAGCTGTAGCGGCGCGCCTGATTCCGGCTGCCACCGGTACCGACACCGGCGGTTCGATCCGCCAGCCGGCGGCGCTGACCAACCTCACCGGGATCAAGCCGACCTACGGCCGCGTCTCGCGCTGGGGCATGATCGCCTACGCCTCCAGCCTCGACCAGGCCGGCCCGCTGGCCCGCACCGCCGAAGACTGCGCGCTGATGCTTGGCGCCATGGCCGGTTTCGATCCGAAGGACTCCACCTGCGTCGACCAGCCGGTCGATGACTACCTGGCTGCGCTGAACCAGCCGCTGGCCGGCTTGCGCATCGGCCTGCCGAAGGAATACTTCGGCGCCGGCCTGGACGCGCGCATCGGCACAGCCGTAATGGCCGTGGTCGAGCAGCTCAAGCAGCTCGGCGCCGCGGTCAAGGAAATCTCCCTGCCGAACATGCAGCACGCGATCCCGGCGTACTACGTGATCGCCCCGGCCGAAGCCAGCTCCAACCTGTCGCGCTTCGACGGCGTGCGCTACGGCTACCGCTGCGAGAACCCGAAAGACCTGCAGGACCTGTACAAGCGCTCGCGCGCCGAAGGCTTCGGCGCCGAAGTGAAGCGCCGCATCATGGTCGGCACCTACGCCCTGTCCGCCGGCTACTACGACGCCTACTACCTGAAGGCCCAGCGTATCCGCCGGCTGATCAAGAACGACTTCATGAGCGCCTTCGGCGAAGTCGACGTCATCCTCGGCCCGACCACGCCGAACCCGGCCTGGAAACTCGGCACCAAGAACGACGACCCGGTCGCCCAGTACCTGGAAGACATCTACACCATCACCGCCAACCTCGCCGGCCTGCCGGGGCTGTCGATGCCCGCGGGCTTCGTCGACGGCCTGCCGGTCGGCGTGCAGCTGCTCGCCCCGTATTTCCAGGAAGGCCGCCTGCTCAACGTCGCGCACCAGTACCAACAGGTCAGCGACTGGCACAAACAGGCACCGGCCGGATTCTGAGGAAGGATTACGACATGCAATGGGAAACCGTGATCGGGCTGGAAATCCACGCACAGCTCGCCACCCAATCGAAGATCTTCTCCGGCAGCGCCACCACCTTCGGCGCCGAGCCGAACACCCAGGCCAGTCTGATCGACCTGGCGATGCCCGGCACCCTGCCGGTGCTCAACGCCGAGGCCGTGCGCATGGCCTGCCAGTTCGGCCTGGCGATCAACGCCGAGATCGCCGAGCGTAACGTCTTCGCCCGGAAGAACTACTTCTACCCGGACCTGCCCAAGGGCTACCAGACCAGCCAGATGGACCACCCCATCGTCGGCAAGGGCCACCTGGACATCACCCTGGAAGACGGCACCGTCAAGCGCGTCGGCATCACCCGCGCACACCTGGAAGAGGACGCCGGCAAGAGCCTGCACGAAGACTTCCACGGCATGAGCGGCATCGACCTGAACCGCGCCGGTACCCCGCTGCTGGAAATCGTTTCCGAGCCGGATATCCGTTCCGCCAAGGAAGCGGTGGCCTACGTGAAGGCCATCCACGCGCTGGTCCGCTACCTGGGCATCTGCGACGGCAACATGGCCGAAGGCTCGCTGCGCTGCGACTGCAACGTCTCCGTGCGCCCGAAGGGCCAGGCCGAGTTCGGCACCCGTGCCGAGATCAAGAACGTCAACTCCTTCCGCTTCATCGAGAAGGCGATCAACCACGAAGTGCAGCGCCAGATCGAGCTGATCGAGGACGGCGGCAAGGTCGTGCAGGAAACCCGCCTGTACGACCCGAACAAGGACGAAACACGCTCCATGCGCAGCAAGGAAGAGGCGAACGACTACCGCTACTTCCCCTGCCCGGACCTGCTGCCGGTGGTGATCGAGCGCAGCTTCCTGGAAGACCTGCGCGCCAAGCTGCCGGAGCTGCCCGACCAGAAGCGCGAGCGCTTCGAGAGCCAGTACGGGCTGTCCGCCTACGACGCCAGCGTGCTGTCCGCCAGCCGCGAGATGGCCGACTACTTCGAGCAGGTGCAGGGCATCTGCGGCGATGCCAAGCTGGCGGCCAACTGGGTGATGGGCGAGCTCTCCAGCCTGCTCAACAAGGACGGCCTGGAGATCGAGCAGTCGCCGGTTTCGGCCCAGCACCTGGGCGAGATGATCCTGCGTCTGAAGGACGGCACCATCAACGGCAAGGCCGCGAAGACCGTCTTCGCCGCCATGGCCGAAGGTGAAGGTTCGCCGGACGAGATCATCAAGGCCAAGGACCTGGTACAGAACACCGACAGCGGCGCCGTCGAGAAACTTCTCGACGACGTTCTGGCCGCCAACGCGGAGCAGGTCGAGCAATACCGCGCCAGCGACGAAGCCAAACGCGGCAAGATGTTCGGCTTCTTCGTCGGCCAGGCCATGAAGGCCGCCAAGGGCAAGGCCAACCCTGCCCAAGTGAACGAACTGCTGAAGAAGAAGCTCGAAAGCTGAGCCCACACTTCAATCTGACGCCGGGCTTGCCCGGCGTTTTTTCGTCCGGAGGTCCGATGCTGCGCTCCCTCGCCCTCATCGCTTGCCTGGCCCTGCTGGCCGGTTGCGCCAGCTCGTCCTATGACAGCGAGTCGGCCCACGGCTACCACGCCGAGGGCACGGCGTCCTATTACGGCCGCGCGCACCACGGCAAGAAGACCGCCAGCGGCGAGCGCTTCGACCAGCACGCGCTGACCGCCGCGCACCGCACCCTGCCCTTCGGCACCCGCCTGAAGGTCACCAACCTCGACAACGGCCGCAGCGTGGTGGTGCGGGTCAACGACCGTGGACCGTTCAGCCGTTCGCGGATCATCGACCTGTCGCGCGGCGCCGCCGAACGTCTCGACATGTTGCGCGCCGGCACCGCGCCGGTACGCCTGGAAGCACTCGACTAGGAGCACTCATGAGCGACAACCGAATCCCCGGCGAGCAGGTCCGCCGCGAAGTGATGGGCGACGCCTTCGTCGACCGCGCGCTGAACAACGCCACCGACTTCACCCAGCCGCTGCAGGAGTTCGTCAACGAACACGCCTGGGGCGGCGTCTGGAACCGCGAAGGCCTGCCGCGCAAGACCCGCAGCCTGATCACCCTGGCCGCGCTCACCGCGCTGAAATGCCCGCAAGAGCTGAAGGGCCACGTGCGCGGCGCGCTGAACAATGGCTGCACGGTGGAAGAGATTCGCGAGGCGCTGCTGCACTGCGCGGTCTATGCCGGTGTCCCGGCGGCCATCGACGCCTTCCGCGCGGCGCAGGAAGTGATCGAGGCGTGGCAGGCGGATCAGAAGGCCTGACACCCGCTCGCCCCCCCTGTAGGGGCGGACTTTGTCCGCGATTCGCGGGCATGGCCCGCTCCTACAGGATGAAATCGGTGCGGGGATGTTCGCGGATAAGATCCGCTCCTACGATGAGCCCCTGGTGGGCTATCAGGGATAACTGAACCGCTTCACCAGCGTCAGCTCCCCCGGCTGGCGCATCGGCACCAGGAAGCTTTCCTGTTTCTCGTTCGGCGTGCCCTCCTCCGTGACAATCGTCACCCGCGCCGTGGTCAACGGTTGCGCCGCTTCCACATCACCGCTTTCGCTGTCCGCGCTATAGCCGCCGCCGAAGTAGTTCACGTAGACCAGGTACTGGCCCTTGAGCGGGGTCGGCGTGGCGATGATTTCCGGGCCGTAGCCGGTGGTCACGTCGACGTCCTGGGTGGCGCCGTTGGGCAGGCTGCGATTGCCGTACCAGACGTGGCCGCCGTCGGGTGTCACCAGGTGCAGGTCGAGGTCGGTGTTGTCGCTGTCCCAGGACAGCAGCACGCGCAGCTTGGCCGGCACCTCGCCGCCTCCGCCGCCGTGGAAGAACTGCACGCGCTTACGCTGCTGGCCGTCCGGGCTGATGACTTCGAGGCTGTTGCTGCCGGCCGGGAAGGCATAGGGCCGATCGAAACCACCGTCTTCGCCGATCTTCAGCGGCATGGCCACGCCGTTGACCACCAGGGTCGCCGGCTTGTCCTTGGGCGCGTTGGCGATCTCGCCCTTGATCCGCGCGGTCATCGACTGGTCGGCCGGGGTGTTCACCGAGGATGCCGGGTAGTTCACCGTCTGCCGGAAGCTGGCGCCTTCGCCATTGCCGGCACGCCAGCCGCCGACCGGGGTGTCCAGGCGGATGCCGGCGTCGGCCGCCAGGGCCAGGCCGGGCAGCACGAACAGGGAAAGGAGCAGGTACGCACGCGGTTTCATGGCGATCATTCCAGTAGCAGGCGGCGGGCGAGGTTTTCGACGAAGCCTTCGTCCTGGCCGCTGGGGTGCGCCTGGAAGGCCAGGTGCAGGTATTCGTGGGTGAGGTCGAGGCGGTCCTGCAGCGAGTACAGGCCGCGCACGTAGATGCGTTGGCGCTCGCGGTCGACGTACGGACGGCCGGACGACAGCTGGCACACGGCGAAGCGCTGCAATTCCTCGTAGCCAGGTTCCGTTTCCAGCTGGGGACGCCATTCGCGGCGCTGCTTGCGCAGCCAATCCTCTGCCGCCGGCAGCGGTTGGCAGGCCGCCAGCGGGTTGCCCCAGGCGCTCAGGCTGGCGCGCGGGAAGGCGCGGGCGAGGATGGCGTCGAAGCGCAAGCCATTGGCCGCCTGGGCCTGCGCGTCCTGCCAGGAGAGCCGCGACGGGCCAGCCAGCTCGGAGTGATAGGTGACCGGGCTTCCAGCCAGCACCAGGCCGTCGGTGAAGGCGGCTACGGCGCGCATCTCAGTGGTGGCCGGGCGCGGCGCCACGCGCTGACGCTGGCTGCTGTCGTCGATACTCAGGCATTCACCCTGCTGCGCGGCGTTCTGCAGCAGGTAGCTGCGGATGGTCACGGCCAAGGCGCGCGATGCCTCGATGGGCGTTGCCGAAGCCTCGCGCTGCAGCACGCGGGCGACGTACTCCTCGCGATCCAACCGCGCCACCAGTTGCGGCGTGCCATTGCGTTGCAGGAAGAGTTCGCCGGCGCTGTGGATATCCAGGTCGTTGCCGTTGGCGAAGCTCACCCGGTAGTCGCCATTCAGCGCCCCGGCCGGGGCCGGACGCTTCTGCGCATCGACCACATCGCGCAGCGGATAGCGGCTGAACAGCGCCACTTCCACACAGCGCCCCGGCTCGCTCGGCCAGGGCGTCGGCAAGACCGTGCCGAGCACTTCGGAATACTGCGCCAGCAGCGTCTTGCTGGTGCCCGGGCCGCCAGCCCAGATCGGCGTGCCGTCCACCAGCCAGCCGGCGAAGCCGCCGCGGCGGGATAATGGGTCGTGGTCGTCGAGCCAGCTCCAGGTCTTCACCCGCAGGCGTCCGCCAAGGCTTGCCACGGCGCGGCCCTCATCGGCGCCGACCACCACGTCGAGCAGCACACGACGCGCCTCAGCCTGCGCCGGCAGGTGCGCCAGCGCATCGAGCAACTCGTGCACCGGCACTTCGGTCTGCGGTTGCAGCTTGCCCAGGTCGAGCAGCCACTCCGGCGCCTGCCGCGCCAGCCAGTACTGGCGCCAGCTCGCCGCATCGAGGCCAATGCGCGCCGGCTGGTAGTAGAGGCCGCAGGACTTCACCAATGCCTGCTCGCGGCCGATGCTCTGCCCGGCCGTGCAGCAATACACCTCTTCGCGGGATTGGCCCTTGCAGGCGTAGTCCGGCTCGCGCTGACCGGTGTCCACCAGCCAGGCGAAGACGAACAGCTTCCACAGGCTGCCCAGCGGCGTGCGCAGGTCGGCCGGCAGCGGCTCGCGGGCGAGCACCTGCTGGCGGTCGAAGCGCAGCAGCTGGTCGCCCTGCGCGGTACGCAGGGCCAACTGTGCGGGCGGCTGCGCTGCTGCTGCCCAGAGCGGCAGCAGGAACAGCAGCCAGGCCAGGCGCCTAGGCATTCACTGCACCTTCACCTTGGCCAGCGCCGGCTGTTGCTCCAGGGCCTGCTCGGACGGCGCGTAGAGGCGCACGTAGCGGACCGGCGGCAGGGCGAACTCGCCCTTCTGCGAGAAGCGCACCAGGTGGCGGAAGCGCAGCTCGCCGGCGAGGCTATCCACCGGAATGCCGTAGTGCAGCTCGCCCGGCTCGTTGCGCGCGCGCTCCAGGCTGGTCGCCTCGGTACCGCCCAGGCCACTGATCTGGATGCCCCAGGTGGTGCGCTCGACGTCGGCGCCCGGCGGCAGCGGCACTTCCAACATGCCGTAGCGCAGCGCGTTGGCCTGCTCGGTCTTCACCGTCACTTCGTCGAGGTACAACTCGTCGCTGGAGATCGGCTTGTCGCCCAGTTCCTCGACCTTGAAGTTGAACGCTTTGTCGCCCGGCACCAGGCGCAACAGGCGGCGGCTGATGCTGACCGGCAGCTGGCTGGCCGGCGCCTCGGCGCTGCGGTAGCTGAGCGAGGCGGCGACATTGCGCGCCGGTGCGGATTCCAGGGTCAATTCGGCAGGCACGCCCTGGCCCTGCCACAGCCAATAACGCTCGCCGCTGGGGCCTTGCTGCTCGGCCCAGTCCTTGCCCAGCTTGAGTGGCGCAGCGGCCGGAGCCTGGACCAGGGCCCGTTGCAGCCAGGTCAGTGCCAGGGCGCGTTCGAGGGTGGACTGTTGCGGCCCAAGGCGCGTCAGCAACGCGCGGGCGCGGCTCGCATCGGGCGCGGTGAGCGAAAGCTGAACCGCCTGGGCGAAGGGCTGATCGCTCTGGCCGAGGGTTTGCCGTGCGCCATCCAGCTGCTTGGCGAAGGCATCCGGCAGCACAACCTTGGCGTCCTTCGCCAGGCCTGCAGCCAGTACGCGCGCAACGGCCAGGCCGAGGCGCGAATCCGGTTCAGCCATCACCAGGCTGACTTCGGCGTCGGCCGGCAATTTCGCGTCCTCGCCCTCGCCGGCCTTGGCCAGGTCGTCGAGCAGGCCGCCGACCAGCGTCTCCACCGGCAGTTGCATGTCGCGGGCGAAACCGAGGATCAGCGCGCGCTGCAACAACGGAGTCTGATCGGCCAGCTTGGCGTAGAGCTCGAGCACGCGCTGCCAGTGCTCCGGCGGCAGGCTGATCTCCAGCGCGCGGCTGGCGTACCAGTCGGCGTAGTAGGCATAGGCGGTGAGGAAGGCGTCGCCGTCCGCGCCATCGCCCCACCAGGTGAAGTAGGCGTTGGGGCCGGCCATCTGCACCAGGCGCAGGCGGCTGTTCTGCATGATCAGGCGCAGGCGGTCGCGCACGCGCGGCTCGCCGCCGGACAGCAGCGGATAGGCCACGCTCAGCGGCAACAGGCGGCTAGCGGTCTGCTCGACGCAGCCGTAGGGATAGGCCAGCAGGTCGTCGAGGCTGCCGCGGAACAACGCAGCGGCGCTGTCATCGAGGCGCAGGCGGATATCGCGGGCGTCGGCCGGCAACTGCAGCGCGGTGTTCTGCCCGGCCAGTTGCAGGGGCTTGGCCTGCAGCACCTGCCAACCATCGGCGTTCAAGGCGAAGCGCACGCCCAGGCTGTCGCGGACCTGGCCGTCCTGGCGCAACTCGGCGCTCCACTCGCCATCGCTCAGGGCCTGGGCCGGCAGGCGCACGTAGTTGACGCCCTTGGCCAGGTCGAGTGTCTGGGTCTGCTCCTGACCGGCGTAACGCACCAGCAGGTCGGCCTTCACCGGCTGCTCGCCCTGGTTGAAGACGAACAGGCCGAGGTCCGGCTTGTCGCCGGCGCGGAAGCGCGTCGGGCCGCTCCATTTCAGGTACAGCGGTTTCTCCGAGCGGATGAACTGCTTCTTCTGTCCGACCTGGCCGTTGCCATCCATGGCCCGCGCGGTGATGCGCCAGCGGGTCAGCGAGTCGGGCATGCGGAAGCTGAAGTGCGCCTTGCCCTGGGCGTCGGTGGTGAGCTTCGGTTCCCAGGCGGCGGTGTCGACATCCTCGCGGCGCGGACGTTCCAGCACCTTCACTCCACGCTCGCTGCGATTAGTGCGGCCCGGCGCGCTGGCGCTGCCCGGCAGGGCCACGTCATAGCTGATGAACGCCAGGCTGGCGCTGGTGCGCACGTTGTTGCGCCGCGGGTGGTAGAAGAACTGGTCGATGCCCGGGGCGATTTCCGGCTGCAGGGCGTAGATCATCTCGTCGACCACGCCGACCGCGAGCTGGCTGGACACCGGCTTGCCGGCGTAGGTGGTGGTCAGGTCGACGTTGACGGTGTCGCCCGGCTCGTAGCGTTCCTTGTCGGTGGCGATGGCGATCTGCACCTGCGGCACCGTCACCTTGATCCCGGCGTTCTGGAAGCTGTAGTCGCCGCCCTTGGTGTAGAGCACCGAGAAGGTCAGGTTCGGCGAGAAGTCCGGCTTCACCGGGATGTGCGCGCGGAACTGGGTAGCGTTGAGCTTCTCCAGCTTGAGCCAGTCGGCGCCCTTGGACAGCAGCGCGGTGGCCTCGACCTTGTCGCGTTCCAGCGAGAGCAGCGCGTCGTCCACCGGCTCGGGGAAGGTGATCAGCGCCAGCGCTTCCTCGCCCGCCTGGTACTCGGGCTTGTCGAGGATGATCTCGACCGTCCCCGGCACCGCCTTCACGCCCTCCCCGCTTACCGAGTGGCCGGTGCCGCCGAGCAGTTGGCCCTGGGCGTCGCGCAGTTCGATGCTGTAGGTGCCGGGCTTGTCGAAGGCGATGCTGAACTTGCCATCGCCGGCATCGCCGTCACCCGTGGTGCGGTCCTCCAGGCGCACCCAGCGGAAGCTCTTGGGCTTCAGCTCGGTAGGCTGTTCGGCGGCATAGCTGAACTCGACCTTGTCGCCCACCGCGCTGAAGCGCTGCGGCGCGCCCAGGCTGTAGCGGGCGGCACCGCGCTCGATGAGGATTTCCTTGCTGGTCTTCACCCGGTAGGCCGCGCCGTCGCTGGCGAACACCGTCAGCAGGTAACGGCTGGGCTTGTCCGCCGCCGGCAACTCGACCGCTGCGCGGCCCTGGGCGTCGGTGCTCAGCTCGGCGCTCTTCAGCTCCACCGGGAACTGGCCGAGGTACTGCAGCTCGTTGTCCACCATCGACAGTTGCTGCGCGCGCAGGCTCAGTTGCACCTTCGCATTGGCCACTGGCTTGCCGTCCGGGTAGAGCAGGATGAGGTTGCCCTTCACAGCTTCGCCGGTCTTGAAGTCGGGCTTGGCGAGGTCGAGGGAAATCTCGAAGTGCGGCTTGATGTATTCGGCGACGCGGAAGGCGCTGCTGTAGGTCTGCCCGCGATAGTCGAAGCGCAGCTCGTAGCCGCCGGCCACCGCGTTGTCCGGCAGCTGGAAGCGGCCCTGGGTGCCGGCCTTCGGGTCGAGCTGCAGGTCGAGGGTCTGCAGCGTGGTGCCGGCGGCGTCGATCACGCTCAGCTTCACCGGCGCGGCTTGCGGCGCGGCGGAATCGCGGGCGCTCTTGAACTCGCGGCCGAGGATCTTCAGCGACACCCAGTCGCCGGGACGGTACAGCGGGCGGTCGGTGAAGGCGTAGAGCTTGGTGTCGTAGATTTCGCTGTCGTAATAGAAGTTTTCGGCGACGAAGACTCCACCTTCCTTGTCCTCGCCAATCACGAAGGAACGCTCGGGGCTGGCGTGCTGCAGGCGGATCAGGCCGTCGGTGTCGGTCTTGCCGCTGCTCATCACGCCGAGGCCGTCGGTCCACAGCACCTGGGTGTCCGGCACCGGCGTGCCTTCATGCTTGCGCGCCGACCAGACCAACAGTTCGTTGCCGGCGATCTTGCTCACCGCGACCGTGTTGGAGACGAACACCACGGTGGTCGCGCGATATTTGCCGACCATAGCCTCGACCAGGTACAGCCCCGGCTTGAGCTTGCCCAGCGGGATATAGACGTTGCCCGGCGAGACCGTGATGAACTCGCTGGAAGAGCCGGCCAGCTTGACGTCCTTCGGCGGCTCGATGGGCTTGGCGTCCCACAGCGGATAGCGGAACTGCGCAACCATCGGCAGCCCCGGGATGGGCGCGTACTGCGGCTGCGCGTCGTAGGGCGTCGGCGCTTTCATGGCGTTGCCCATTTTCAGCTCAGGCACCACGTCGGTGACCTGTTTACGCGACTCGTAGGAGAACGCGCGCTGCATCACCCGCCGCGACTTGCGGTACCAGTTGTCCCACAGGTAGGCCAGGGTGTTGGACAGGCCCTCGCCCTTGAACTGCCCTTCGGACAGCACGCGGTGCAGGTTCTTCTGGCGCTTGAGGAAGTCCAGCGGCTGGTCGATGCGGTAGACGCGGATGTCTGCCCCGCCGTAGCCCTCCATGCGGTAGCGGCGGGAGTCGCGGCCCGGTGCCTCCAGGCGCACCTTCGCCACTTCGTCGGTGGCGAAGCTGCTGTCGGCGAGCAGGAAGAACGACTCCCCGCTCATCGGCGTGTAGTTGCTCGCCGGCACCTCGTCATCGGCCCGCAGCGTCTGCGGCGCGCCCAGCAGCAGGCCGCCCAGGGCCAGACTGGCGGCCAACGCAAGCAGCTTCATCGGGCGAGGAAGGACAAGCGGTACACGCCGACGAAGTTGGGATTGGCGGGATCGGGTATCCATCGGGTGTCCTTCCAAGTCATGAGTTGTTGCAGGCTGACCGAGCGCATGCCGTTGTCGGTGGGGGTGCTGCTGCCGGTGTGGTAGGCGATGTAGCGGCCCATCCAGATCATCAGGTGCTGGTCGTCACCCTGGTCGAAGAAAATCAGGTCGCCGGGCCGCGCCTGGTTGAGGTCGCGGCCGACGAAGGTGCTGTTGAACTGGATCAGCTTGATCGCGTTGACGTAGGGGCCGACCTGCCCGCCGCCCTGCTGCCAGCGCTGCGCCAGGGCGCGCTGTTCGTCGCTCAGCGCCGGCTCCGGGGGGAGGTAGCGGTTGTCCAGGCCGTTGGCGCGCAGCCACTTGGCGTCATGCGGCTTGAGCGCCTCGTTGGCGGCGAAACGCACCAGGCCGGCGCAGTCCTGCTGGTGCCAGCGCGGCGTCGGCCCCTGGCGCAGCTGCTCCTCGGCGATACGCACGAACCAGGCGCGGAACACCTGCGATTGTTCGGGATCGAGCGTCGCCGTGGAGGCCTGGGCTGCTTGCGCGGCCCACAGTCCCAAGGCGAGCAGTAATGCGCGTGGCTTCACAGCGCGCGCCACTGCAGCGGCAGCCATTGCCAGGGGTGTTCGGCGCGGCTGCCGACCGGCAGGCCGAGGGCATAGCCGCCGAAACCGGCGAAGGTCTTCAGGCGCGGCAGGAGCAGGCTGTCGGCGGCGTTGCGGAACACCGGCTCCATGTCCTGCGGCAGGCTGTCGAGGGTTTCCTGCTGCAGCAGCGCGGACAGCGACTGCGGCGCCAGGTAGGCCGGCACCAGCGCGTCCTTGGGCAGCACGTCGGCCAGCGGCGGGAAGCGCTTGGCGAGGGTGCCCATGCCCTTGTCCAGCAGGCGGTCGTCGAGGGAGAACAGCAAAGTGCTGCCCTGCCGCGCCATACCGACGCGGAAGAAGGCGCCGCCACCGACGGCGTCCGGGTTCTCCGCCTGGTTGGCCGGGTACTGGCCGAAGCGCGAACTGACCTGGCGCAGCCACTTGCGGGTGTCGCCGCTGTTCTCTTCCTCGACCGGGAAACTACCGCCCTCGGCATTGGCCTCGTAGGCGCCGACCAGGCTGCCGAACAGCTTGCCGAGGTCGGCGTCGAGCTCAGGACTTGGCGGCGCGCTGAAGGTCGCCACCAGCAGCGGCGTGTACAGCCGCGAATCGGCGTACCAGCACAACCCGGCGGCGCCGGAGAGGTGCCCGGAGAAGGCTTCGGCCATCTTCCGATCGGCACCCAGGCGCACCAGCAGCTTGTCGTACAGGCCCGGCGTGACCGGCAGCGCCACGCAGGCGCTGGCGCCCATCGGCATGGCCTTCCACACGGAGCTGAAGTCGAGGTCCGGCTGGCCTTCGACGGGGTTCAGCGCGAGGTAGCTGCTCCAGCCCTTGGCGTCCTTGTCGAAACGCACGCCGGCGAACGCCGGGATGAATTTCTGGTAGCCCATGGCCAGGGCACCCGCCCCCAGGCTGACACGCTGGCTCAGCTCGCCGCGCGGGCCGAGGCCGAAGGCGCCCGGCAGGACGTCGTCGCCCGCCAGCAGGGTGGCCAGTTGGCTGGCGAACATCTTGTCAGGCTCGCCGAGGTCGTCGTCCTTGGCCTGGGTGAAGAGCATGTGCGGGTTCGACAACAGCACCAGGTAGTCGCCACGGGAAGCGAAGAGCATGAATTTCTGCGCGTTGTAGCGCAGGCGATAGAGCCCGGTGCTGCTACTGCCGACCTTGAGATCGCCGACCTTGCGCAACTGGCTGTCGTCGGTGGCGATGTGCGCCAGCGGCTCCAGCAGCTTGGCCAGGCCGCCGCGCTTCATCACCACCAGGAAGTCGCTCAGGCGGCCATCGGCGCCGCGCCACAGGGCTACCTGGGCGGGCTGGTCGAGCAGTTCCTCGATCAGGCTGTCCTGCAGCGTCAGGTCGTGCTCGTAGACGATGCGCCGCAGGCTGCCGGCCAGCCCCAGGCGGTCGGCGTTGTTCTCGTAGTAGAAGACGAAGTCCTCGGTCAGGGTGTCGCGCAACAGCGGCACCTGCAGCAGTTCGCCGGGCAGGCGACTGAGGGAAACGCTCTCGATCAGGGCGTCCGGGTGCAACAGGTCGCGCTCGCGGGCATTGGCCAGCGGCGGCTGCAGCGGCTGTACCACGCCCGGCTGCGGCGCCAGGATGACGTAGCGCAGCAGCAGGCCGCCGAGGATCAGCATGACCACCACCAGGCCGAAGAGGATCAGCGGCCAGCGCGGTACGCCAGGCGCGGCGTTGGCTTGGGGGGTGGTAGGGCTGGAGGGGGTGTTGTCGCTCATGCTCGCTCGATCCCGTTTCATCCCTGGCAGGGACGGCTCTCAATAGGTGAAGGACTTGACCAGAACCAGGTCGCCGATGGTGCGCAGCGGCACCTCGAAGGTTTCGCGCTTCTCGTCGACGCTGTTTTCGTTGAACACCAGGTTGACCTGGGCGGTGATGACGTCCTGCTGATTGCTGCCAGCCTGGAAGTTATAGCCCTGGTCGTTCAGGTTGCCCCAGTAGTTGACGTACACCAGATAGGTGCCGTGCAGCGGCGCGGCCATGGTGAACATCTCCGGGCCGGGGCCGTCGACGCCGTCGGGGTCGAGGCCGCCGCCGTTGTTCAGCCGTGGCGCGGCCCAGAAGGCGTGCTGGCCATCGGGGGTGATGATGTGCAGGTCGAGCTCCGCCTTGGGGTCGTTCCAGCCAAGTGCCACGCGGATGCGCGGCGGCAGGCGCCCGGGGTTGGCTTCGTAGAACTGCACGCGCTTGAGCGACTGGCCGTCCGCGCTGGCTACCTCGACGCTGTTGGAGCCGCTGCCGAAGGCGTAGGGCCGGACGAAGCGCCCTTCGGCGTCGGTATAGAGGGGCAGCGGGTTGCCATTGACCACCAGGCGCTGGGCGCGGTCGATGCCGGCCAGCTGCTTGAGGCGGCCTTCGATCAGGCTGCGGCCGCGTACGCCGCCGCGGTCGATGGGCGGCGTGGGATAGGCCACGCGTGGGCTGTCGAGGTCGTCGAGCAGGCCGGAATAGCGCCAGCCGCCCGCCGGGCCGTCGAGCTCGGCAGAAGGATCGGCGCAAACCGATCCCTGCCAGCAGAACGCCAGCAGAAGAGGCAGGCCAAGGGCGAATTCCTTGAGACGCATGAGCAATCCTTTGTCGCGCGGCGTAGGAAGGACAAGTGTAACCGCCCGTTACCGGGCGTGGAGCAACATTTGCGTGACACGGCGACGCAGTGGGCAAATCCGGCCCGGCGTCTTCAGATCCAGCCGCCCCACTGCAGGATGAACAGGCCGAGGTTGGTGGTCAGCGCGGCGGCCAGGGTGGTGACCACGACGATGGCCGCCGCCAGTTCGGCATTGGCCTGGGCGGCGCGCGCCATCACGAAGCTGGCCGCCGCCGTAGGGCTGGCGAAATAGAGGAACAGCACGCCCAGCTCGGCGCCGCGAAACCCGCACAACCAGGCGACCGAGGTGCACAGCGCCGGCAGCCAGACCATCTTCATCAGGCTCGCGCTCAGCGCCAGCGGCCCGCTGCTGCGCAGCACCGGCAGCGACAGGGTGCCGCCGATGCAGATCAGCGCCAGCGGCAGGGTCATGCGCGCGAAATATTCACCGGAGGTCAGCAGCCACGCCGGCAAGTGGATGCCCCACCAGGCGAACGGCAGCGCCGCCAGCACGCCAAGGATCAGCGGGTTGACCAGCACCTGGCGGGCGATGCTCAGCGGGTCGGACTTGAGCACCGGGCTGTAGATCGCCAGGACCACGGTGGCGAGCGTGTTGTAGCAAAGGATCACCAGGGCGGCGAGGACCGAGCCCAATGCCAGGCCGTGCTCGCCATAGAGGCTGGTGGCAAGCGCCAGGCCGACGATACCGTTGTTGCCTCGGAAAGCGCCTTGCACGTAGACACCACGGTCTTCGCGCGGCACCCGCCAGATCGCCCAGCCCCAGGCGACCAGGAAGCCGCCGAGGGTAGCCAGGCAGAAATACAGCATCACCGCCGGGCTCGCCGCGCGGTGCAGGTCGGAGTGGTAGATGCCGAGGAACAGCATCACCGGCATGGTGGCGTTGAATACCAGGGCCGAGGCGGTGTTGATGAAGGGCGGATCGATCGAGCCGATACGGCGCAGAAGGACGCCGAGGAACAGCATGGAGAACACCGGCGCGGTGATGCCGAAGGTCTGGAGCAGCAATGCGAGCATGGGAGGGAGGCGCGCCGGGCAAACGAGAGCGGCGATGATACGCCGCCCCAGTCGCCGAATGCACCCGGCGCCAGGGCGGCGCCGGGGTTATCGAGCCGATCAGGCCGGAAGCACGACCTCGACTTCGCGCAGGTGGCGATCTTCCAAACGCAGCTGGCGCGGGTGGAAGCGTTTGAGGTCGGCGCGGTGGCCGATGCTCACCAGGGTCACGCCGGGCAGTTGTTCGCGCAGGACTTGGTAGAGCGCGGTTTCATCGTTTTCGTCCAGCGCCGAGGTGGCCTCGTCGAGGAACAGCCAGCGCGGTGCGTAGAGCAGCGCTCGGGCGATGGCCAGGCGCTGCTGCTCGCCCGGCGAGAGCAGGCGCTGCCAGTGCTGGGCTTCGTCGAGGCGACCGCAGAGTTGCTCCAGACGGCACAGGCGCAGCACTTCGCGCAGGCGCTCGGGGCTGTGCTGGCCGGCTTCTTCGGGGTAGCAGAGCGCGGCGTTCAGGCTGCCGATCGGCAGGTAGGGCTTCTGCGGCACGAACAGGCTGCGTTCGGCCGGCATCACCACCTGCCCGTTGCCGTAGCGCCAGAGCCCGCTCATGGCGCGCAGCAGGGTGCTCTTGCCGGCGCCCGACGCGCCGCTGATCAACACGTGCTCGCCGGCTTCCAGGGTCAGGTTGGTCGGCTCCAGCAGGACGGTGCCGTCGCCCAGGCGCAGGCTCAGGTGCTTGAGCTGCAGGCGCTCGCCGGCGCTGTGCACTTCGATGTTTTCCGATTCGTGCGCAATCTCGGCCATGGCGTTGCGGAAGCTCAGCAGACGGTCGCAGGTGGCGCGCCAGTTGGCCAGGCTCGCATACGCGTCGATGAACCAGCTCAGGCCGTCCTGCACGTTGCCGAAGGCGGAGTTGATCTGCATGAGTTCGCCGAGCTGGATCTTGCCGGCGAAGTAGCGCGGCGCGGCGACCACCAGCGGGAAGATGATGGCGATCTGCGCGTAGCCGGAGCTGAAGAAGGTCAGGCGCTTCTGCACCTTCATCAGTTCCCAGAAGTTGCCCCAGACGTTGCGGAAGCGCGTCATCAGCCGCTCGTTCTCGCTCTGCTCGCCGTTGTACAGGGCGATGCTCTCGGCGTTCTCGCGGATGCGCACCAGGCCGAAACGCAGGTCTGCCTCGTAGCGCTGCTGCTGGTTGTTCAGCTGAATCAGGCGGCGGGCGATCAGGTGGGTCAGCCAGCTGCCGACCAGGGCGTAGAGCAGCGCGGCCCAGAACATATAGCCGGGGATGCTGATGCCGAACAGCTCGATGCTGCCGGAGACGCCCCAGAGGATCACCGAGAACGACACCAGGCTGACCAGGTTGCGAATCAGCCCCAGGCCGAGGGTCAGGGTAGTGTCGGTGAAGTTGTTGAGGTCTTCGGACAGGCGCTGGTCGGGGTTGTCGGTGAAGCCGCGCTGTTCGAGGCGGTAGTAGTTCTTGTCGCCGAGCCAGGTGGAGAAGTGCTTCTCGGTCAGCCAGCGCCGCCACTTGATGGTGAGCATCTGCGTCAGGTACAGGCGATATACGGCGATCAGGATGGCCGCGGCGGCGATGCCGCAGAAGTACAGGACCAGGCGGATGAAGGCGTCGAGGTCCTTGTTCTGCAGGGCGTTGTAGAAGTCGCGGTACCAGCTGTTGAGCCACACCGAGACGGCTACGCCGACCAGCGACAGGGCGATCACCACGATCAGAAGCAGCCAGGCGGCGCCCTTCTCTTCGCTGCGCCAGTAGGGCGCGGTCAACTTCCAGACTTGGGAAAAGAAGTGCCCGCGAACGGCATCGTTCGCGGCGCGGTACTCGGCGCTATCGGTCATCGGGTCGGGCTCGGCACAGGCACAAAAAAGAAGGAGCGCTCAGTTGGCGCTCCCTGTCTTATGAATTACTTAACGCCTTACAGGGCGCTTCTGCAGCTTACGCTGCAAAGTTCGTCTGTGCATCCCCAGGGCGCGGGCGGTCGCGGAGATGTTGCCGTCGTGCTCGGCCAGCACCCGCTGGATGTGCTCCCACTGCAGGCGGTCGACCGACATCGGGTTTTCCGGCACCAGCGAATCCAGGTCGGCGTGCTGCGACAACAGCGCGGTGAGCACGTCGTCGGCATCGGCCGGCTTGCACAGGTAGTTGGTGGCGCCGCGCTTGATGGCCTCCACGGCGGTGGCGATGCTCGAATAGCCGGTGAGGATCACCACGCGCATCTCGGCATCCAGCTCCAGCAACTTGGGCAGCAGCACCAGGCCGGAGTCGCCGTCCATCTTCAGGTCGAGCACGGCGTAGTCCGGCAGGTCTTCCTTGGCCAGCGCCAGTCCCTCCTCGGCGGACCCGGCGACCGACACGCGCAGGCCGCGACGGCTCATGGCGCGTGCCATCACGCGGGTGAAAGTGGCGTCGTCATCCACCAGCAGCAGGTGGGGTTGCTCTTCGCCTTCGAACAGGATTTCTTCGCTCATTGGGGTACTTCCTCGCGCGTGGATCAGACCACACCGTAACTACGCGGCAGGCGCAGCTCGGTAAGCGTGCCGCCGTCTTCATGGTTATACAACTTCACCGTGCCGCCGGCGCGGGTAACGCTGGCCTGGCTGAGAAAAAGGCCCAGTCCGAAGCCTTTGCCCTTGGTGGTGAAGAAGGGTTTGCCGAGTTGCTCGGCGATGGCCAGGGGAACCCCCGGGCCGTGGTCACGGATGTTCAGGCAGATGTCCGTGGCATCCCAGTCCAGACGGATGTCGAGGTCGTCCGGGCAGGCGTCTGCGGCGTTGTTCAGCAAGTTCAGCAGGGCCTGGCTGAGGTCGGTGGGTGGGGTCAGGCGCGGCGCGCTGCCGCGACCGAGGTTCTGGTAGCGGTAGGTCGCCTCCGGGCGCATCAGGTGCCAGCGCTGCAGGGTCGCCTCCAGCCACTGGTTGACGCCTTGTTCCTCGATCGCCTGGCGACGGTCGGCCTCGGCGGCGCGTACCAGTTGCTGCAGGGTCTCCTTGCACAGGCTGACCTGCTCCTGCAGCAGGGCCAGGTCTTCCTGCAGCATTGGATCATTGGGATGCGCCTGGCGCAGCTCCTTGAGCAAAACCTTCATGGTCGCCAGCGGCGTGCCGAGCTCGTGGGCGGCGCCGGCGGCCTGGGTGGCCACGGCGAGCAACTGCTGGTCGCGCATGCTCTCCTCGCGGCGCTGCGCGACTATCTGCTCCTGCCGGCGCAGGGCCTGGGACATGCGCGCGACGAAGAAGGTGATCAGCCCGGCGGCGAGGGCGAAGCTCAGCCACATGCCGTTGATCAGCAGGTAATCGCGCTGGCCCGGGGAAATGTTCAGCGGATGGAACCACACCAGCAGCACCGTGTACGCGGCCAGCGCGAGCCCGGCGAGGACTATGGTGTAGACCCAGGGCAAGGTCGCCGCGGCGATGGTCAGCGGCACCAGGTAATAGGAAACGAAGGGGTTGCTGGAGCCGCCGGAGAAATACAGCAGGGCGCTGTGGATCAGCAGGTCGCAGGCCAGCTGGACGGCATATTCCACCTCGGTCACCGGCCAGGGGCCACGCAGGCGCAGGGCGGTGGCGATGCAGAACACCAGGGAGATGGCCAGGGTCACGCCCAGTGCCATCCAGGGCAGCTGGATCAGCTGGGCTTTGTAGGCAATGCCCACCGAACCGGCCTGGGCGGCCAGCACGAGGACGCGGATAAGCGTCAGGTGCAGCAGGTTCTGCCGGCTGGCTGATAACTGGAAAACCGGTGTGCGCATGGTGAATTCCGGAATTTGCGCGAGTATAGCCAAGCCCCTTCCCCTCTCTCTGCGTCAAAGCGACACAGCATAACGACAACAAAGCCTATCGCGAATCAACCCGTGCGAACCCAGACCTGCGTCAAAGGGTCTGACTGTCCGCGCGCAGGGTCCGCTACCCTGCATCCGGGACTCGAACAGGACCAAGGAGCTACGCATGTCCACCATGAAGAAATCCCTCGCCAGCCTCGCCGCCGCCATCGCGCTGGTTTCCACCAGCCTGTCCGCCGTGGCCGACGAGCCGCGCTACAACCTGGTCAGCCTGCACGCCGAGGCCAGCCAGGAGGTGGCCCACGACCTCATGCATGTGACCCTGTACAGCGAGGAACAGGCCAGCGACCCGGCCAAGCTCGCCGCCACGACCACCACCGCGATCAACGAAGCCGTCACCCAGGCACGCAAGGTCAAGAACGTCACCGTCAGCCTGGGCAGCCGCAACAGCTACCCGGTCTACGACGACAAGGGGCAGAAGATCACCGCCTGGCGCGAGCGCGCCGAACTGCGCCTGGAAAGCGCCGACTTCGCCGCCCTCTCGCAGCTCAGCGCCGACCTGCTGGGCAAGCTGAAGATGGGCGGCATGAGCTTCAGCATCGCCGACGCCACGCGCCAGCAAAACGAAGACAACCTGATGAAGAACGCCGTGGCAGCCTTCAAGGCCCGCGCGCAACTGCTGACCAGCGCCCTCGGCGGCAAGGACTACCGCCTGGTGAACCTCAACCTGAGCAGCGCCGGCGCGCCGCATCCGATGCCGGTGATGCGCATGGCGACGATGAAGGCCGATGCCGCCGGCTATGCCCCGGCGCCGCAGATCGAGGCGGGCACCAGCCAGGTCACCGTCAGCGCCGACGGCACCATCGAAGTGCAGATGCCCTGACTCGTTCCCCACGCGTCCCGGAGCCGCTCCGGGGCGCCCTCTCCCGCGCTGCCGCCCGCCCCCGCGAGGACGACGCCACAAGGTGACCATTCGGTCGTTTTGCGTTTTTGCGACATTCCCTTATGACTTCGTCACAACTTCTACACTGTGGCCAAAGAGACCCTTGCACCCGGCATGTGGCGTGCATAGTTTCGGCCCACCACGGCCCACAAGGTCGTGCCTCGATGACAACCAGAATAAACAGAGGTCAGCATGCGCAAGAATGCCGTCATCCGCTCCATGATCGCCGCTGGGTTGATCGCCAGTGCGCCCTTCGCCCACGCCGCGGGCAACCTGGTGTTCTGTTCCGAGGGCAGCCCGGCGGGCTTCGACCCGGGCCAATACACCACCGGCACCGATTTCGATGCCACTGCGGAAACCATCTTCAACCGTCTGACTCAGTTCGAGCGCGGCGGCACCAAGGTCATCCCGGGCCTGGCCGAGAGCTGGGACGTTTCGGCGGACGGCAAGACCTACACCTTCCACCTGCGCAAGGGCGTGAAGTTCCACACCACCGAGTACTTCAAGCCGAGCCGCGAGTTCAACGCGGACGACGTGGTCTTCACCTTCGACCGCATGCTGAACAAGGACAACGCCTTCCGTAAGGCGTACCCGACCGAATTCCCCTACTTCACCGACATGGGCATGGACACCAACATCGCCAAGGTGGAGAAGGTCGACGACAACACCGTCAAGTTCACCCTCAACGATGTCGACGCCGCGTTCGTGCAGAACATGGCCATGAGCTTCGCCTCCATCCAGTCCGCCGAGTACGCCGACAAGCTGATGAAGGAAGGCAAGGCCAGCGACATCAACCAGAAGCCGATCGGCACCGGTCCCTTCGTGTTCAGTCGCTACCAGAAGGACGCGATGATCCGCTTCAAGGCCAACAAGGACTACTGGGTGCCCGGCGAGGTCAAGGTCGACAACCTGATCTTCGCGATCAACACCGACGCCTCGGTGCGCATGCAGAAGCTCAAGGCCAACGAGTGCCAGATCACCCTCTTCCCGCGTCCGGCCGATCTCGAGTCGCTGAAGAAGGACCCGAACCTGAACATGCCGTCGCAGCCGGGCTTCAACCTCGGCTACATCGCCTACAACGTGCTGCACAAGCCGCTGGACAAGCTGGAAGTGCGTGAAGCGCTGGACATGGCGGTGAACAAGAAGGCGATCATCGACGCCGTCTACCAGGGCGCCGGCCAGCTCGCCGTGAACGGCATGCCGCCGACCCAGTGGTCCTACGACAACAGCATCAAGGACGCCGGCTACAACCCGGAAAAAGCCAAGGAGCTGCTGAAAAAGGCCGGCGTGCCCGAAGGCACCGAGATCACCCTCTGGGCCATGCCGGTGCAGCGCCCGTACAACCCCAACGCCAAGCTGATGGCCGAGATGCTGCAGGCCGACTGGGCCAAGGTCGGCATCAAGGCGAAGATCGTCACCTACGAGTGGGGCGAGTACATCAAGCGCGCCAAGGCCGGCGAGCACGACGCCATGCTGATCGGCTGGAGCGGCGACAACGGTGACCCGGACAACTGGCTGGGCACCCTGTACAGCTGCGACGCGATCAACGGCAACAACTTCTCCAAATGGTGCGACAAGTCCTACGACAAGCTCGTGACCGAGGCCAAGCGCACCACCGACCAGGCCAAGCGCACCGAGCTGTACGTACAGGCCCAGCACATCCTCAAGGAGCAGGTGCCGATCACCCCGATCGCCCACTCCACCGTGTACCAGCCGATGCGTAAAACCGTGCAGGACTTCAAGATCAGTCCCTTCGCGCTCAACTCCTTCTATGGCGTGAGCGTCGGCAAGTAAGGCAGACGGCCGCCGCAAGGCGGCCGTTTTCCGTTACCGGCATGCACCAAGGACATTTCCAGCAACGACACCAGGGTCGCCGCATGTGGGTGGCCCTGGCGTTGTTCTTCTGTTGTTCCTGGACCAGCGCGCAGACGCTGGTGGTCTGTACCGAAGCCAGCCCCGAAGGCTTCGACATCGCCCAGTACACCGCCGCCACCACCGCCGACGCAGCCGCCGAGACGGTCTACGAGCGCCTGGTGGAGTTCGCCCCCGGTACCACCCAGGTCGCGCCCGCGCTGGCGCAGAGCTGGGAGATCAGCCCCGACGGCCTGAGCTACACCTTCAACCTGCGCCGCAACGTACAGTTCCAGCGCACCGACTACTTCACCCCGAGCCGCCCGTTCAATGCCGACGACGTGCTCTGGAGTTTCCAGCGCCAGCTCGATCCCAAGCATCCGTGGCACAGCCTGGCGCCACGCGGTTTCCCCTACGCCACCTCGATGGGGCTGCCGGGCTTGATCGAACGCATCGAGAAGCTCGACGACAACCGCGTGCGCTTCACCTTGCGCCACCCCGAGGCGCCCTTCCTCGCCGACCTGGCCATGGGTTTCGCTTCCATCTACTCGGCCGAGTACGCCGACCTGCTGCTCAAGGCCGGCAAGGCCGAGCAATTGAACAACCTGCCGGTGGGCACCGGTCCCTTCGTCTTCCAGCGCTACCAGAAGGACGCGCTGGTGCGCTTCGCCGCCAACCCGACTTACTGGGGCGGCACGCCGAAGATCGACCGCCTGCTACTGTCGATCACCCCCGACCCTGGCGTGCGCCTGCAGAAGATTCGCGCTGGCGATTGCCAGGTCGCGCTCTACCCGCGCCCGACCGACATCCCGGCACTGCGCCAGGAACCGAAACTGAAGGTGGCCGAACTGGATTCGCTGCTGGTCGCCTACGTCGCCCTCAACACCCGCCACAAGCCGCTGGACGACGTACGCGTACGCCAGGCGCTGAACCTCGCCTTCGACCGCGACGCCTACCGCACGGCGCAGTTCGGCGAGGGCGGCGCCAGCCCGGCGGTGGCGCCCTATCCGCCGACACTGTGGGGCTCCGACCCGAGCCTGCAGGGCTGGCCGCGCGACCTCGAGCGCGCACGAAAACTGCTCGCCGAAGCGGGCATCCAGCCGGGTCTGAAACTGTCGATCTGGACCCGCCCGGGCGGCGGGCCGACCAACCCCAACCCTGGAATAGGCGCGCAGATGCTGCAGGATGACCTGGGCAAGCTGGGCATCCGCGCCGACATCCGCGTCTACGAGTGGGGCGAGCTGATCCGCCGCGGCAAGCGCGGCGAGCACGACCTGCTGTTCATGGGCTGGGTCGGCGACAACGGCGACCCGGACAACTTCCTCACGCCCAATCTGTCCTGCGATGCGGCACGCAACGGCGAGAACCTTTCAGGCTGGTGCAACGCGCAGTTCGACGACCTGCTGCGCCAGGCCCGCGCCAGCACCGACCAGGCGACGCGCGCCGACCTGTATCGCCAGGCGCTGGCGATCTTCCAGCGCGAAGCGCCGTGGATCGCCCTGGCCTATCCGAAGCAGTTCGTGGTGCTCAGCCCGAAGGTGAAGGGCTTCACCCTGAGCCCGCTGGGCTCGAACAATTTCGCGCGGGTCGAATTGGCGCCCTGAGGCGCCGTACCGCTCTTCGTAGGAGCGGACCTTGTCCGCGAATCGCGGGCGTGGCCCGCTCCTACAGGGAAACTCGGAGCGGAGAATTCGCGGATGAGATCCGCTCCTACGAGGCCTGCAGACCGAACGGATCGTCGATCGAATGGCTCGGCTGGGTGAACCAGCGCGGGCCTTCGGCGCTCATGTAGAAGTGGTCTTCCAGACGGATGCCGAACTCGCCGGGCACGCAGATCATCGGTTCGTTGCTGAAGCACATGCCGATGTCCAGCAGGGTTTCCTCGCCTCGTACCAGGTATGGGCTTTCGTGGATCTCCAGGCCGATGCCATGGCCGGTTCGGTGCGGCAGGCCGGGCAACGCGTAATCCGGGCCGAGGCCGGCGGCCTCCAGGCTGCGGCGGGCGGCGGCGTCCACCACCTGGCAGGGCGCGCCGAGCGTGGCGGCCTCGAAGGCGGCTTGCTGGGCTGCCTTCTCCCGATTCCAGAACTCACGCTGGCGCTCGCTGGGCGTACCGAAGACGTAGCTGCGGGTGATGTCCGACTGGTAGCCGTGCAGCTGGCAACCGGTGTCGATCAGCACCATGTCGCCTTCGCGCAGAGGGCGCGGCTGGCGCACGCCGTGGGGGAAGGCGCTGTCTTCGCCGAACAGCACGATGCAGAAGGTCGAGCCGCTGGCGCCGACCTGGCGGTGTGCGGCCTCGATGAAGCGCGTCACCTCGCCGGCCGTGATGCCGACATGGAGGATGCTGGCGGCGGCCTTGTGCACCTCCAGGGTCATGTCCTTGGCGCGCTGCATCAGCGCCAGCTCGGCCGGCGACTTGCGCTGGCGGCAATGCTCGACGGCGGCGCTGGCGTCGACGAACTCGGGCGCTCCGGCGACCCGGCGCAGGCGCTCGAACATGCCGAACGGCAGGCTCGGGCAGAGGCCTACGCGGCCGTCGGCGGGTACGCCCCACTCGGCGAGGACCTGGCACAGCAGGCGATAGGGGCTTTCGTGCTCCTGCCAGGTGCGGATCGTCCCGGGGAGGATCTGGAAGTCGCGTACCGTGCCTTCCTCGAAAGCCGGGGCGATGTACTGCGGCTCGCCGATATCGGGCACCAGCAGGCCGACCATGCGCTCGCTGGGGCTCCACTTCACACCCGAGAAATAGCGCAGGTTGGCGCCGGCATCGACGAACACCGCAGCCAGACCGCGCTGGCGCATCTGGCCCTGCAACCGCGCCACCCGCGTGCGGTACTCGGCCAGGCCGATGGCCTCGGCACCCGCCGTCATGTCATGCAGCCGCGCCAGTGCTTGCTGGGGAGTGCTTCCCCCGACGCCCAGAGTCATTTCGCCTTACCTCGAATACGTGGAATCGCACGAAATTTAAGTAGGGCTTAATATCCGGTCAATGCCAATTATTCAGTCCCACTTAAATTTCTGCCGAATGGCTACCGCTGCCGCGCGCCGCTCCAAGCGGCAGACCCGGCCGGTATACTGGCCGGCATTCCACGCTGAGCCCCGCCCATGACCGTCGATCGAATCGGAGAACGCCTGCGCCGCTATCGGCGCGCGGCGAAGAAGACCTTGAACCAGGTGGCCGCCGAGTCCGGCCTCACCGCCAGCTTCCTGTCCCAGGCCGAGCGCAACCTTACCGGCGTGTCCATCTCGTCCCTGGCGAGCATCGCCAAATCCCTCGGCGTGCCGCTCAACTCGCTGTTCGACCAGCCGCAGCAGCCGCAGCCCGACTCCCACCACGGCGAGCGCGTGCGCTACACCATCGAGGGTCAGCCGCTGGCCTACGAGCGGCTGTCGAGCAGCTTCCCGGGCAACCTGCTGAACGCCGTGAAGATGAACATGCCGGCGGGCTACCAGTCGGAGCTGATCGCCCACGAAGGCGCCGAGTTCGCCTACGTGCTCAGCGGCCACATCGTCTACACCATCGACGGCCACGCCTACCCGCTGGGCCCTGGCGACTCGGTGCACTTCGATGCCGGCAAGAGCCATTGCCTGCGCAACGTCGGCGAAGGCGCCGCGGAAGTGCTCACCGTCACCACCATGCCGCTGTTCGGCGAGCACCCCGGCAACTGAGCGTCGGTCGCCTTTTTGAAGCCACACTGAATTTCAGGTTGATCTTGATTTCAGCATGACTTAATTTCCGCCTTCGCCCGCCGCCGGCCATCCCGGCGGCTCTCGCCCCGCGCGGTGCACAACGCCGCAGCCAGGCCCTCAGAACAACAACAATGAGGTTAGGCACGCTTATGCAGCGTCGAATCTCCCCGCCCATGCCAGCCGCCAACGGCTCGCCCACGGCCCCTTCCTTCTGCCCATCCGTACTCCGGCGTCCGCACGGCACCAGCCAGCGCCCCTGAATCGCCCGCCGCACGCCTGCGTGCGACGAACGTCTTCGTGCGCCGACAAGCGCGACCGGAAAATCGACCTTCTTACTCGACGCGAACAAACACCCGATGAACGGTCATTTTTGGCACAAGTTTATGAAAAAGCGACAAAGAAATTCCCCGCGCAAGCGCCTTGCGTTCGTTTGGCGCATCCTAAGCTGTTGAATGCGCGCCAGCGCAGCGGCGCGAGCCACACCAAAGGCCCGCCTGACCAGAAGAACTTCGCCGCCATCCAGGTGAAGTAACAAGAAACCGGCCCCCGCCAGCATCCCGGCGGCGAGCCGCGCGATGAGGAGTCCTCCACCACCATGCTGAGTTTCATCGCACGCCGCTTCGGCTTGCTCATCCCGACCTTCTTCGGCGTCACCCTGCTGACGTTCGCGCTGATCCGCATGATCCCGGGCGACCCGGTCGAGGTCATGATGGGCGAGCGCCGCGTCGACCCGCAGATGCACGCCGAAGCCATGCACCGCCTGGGCCTCGACAAGCCGCTGTACCTGCAGTACTTCGACTACGTCAGCAACCTCGCCCACGGCAACCTCGGCGAATCACTGGTGACCCGCGACAGCGTCTGGCACGAATTCCTCACCCTGTTCCCGGCGACCATGGAGCTGGCCATCGCGGCAATGCTCTTCGCCGGTGTCTTCGGCCTGCTGGCCGGGGTGATCGCTGCACTCAAGCGCGGCTCGTTGTTCGACCACGGGGTGATGACCATCTCCCTGGCCGGCTACTCGATGCCGATCTTCTGGTGGGGCCTGATCCTCATCATGCTGTTCTCCGTGACCCTGGGCTGGACGCCGGTGTCCGGGCGCCTGGACCTGCTCTACGACATCGAGCCGAAGACCGGCTTCATGCTCATCGACACCCTGCTCTCGGACCAGGAAGGCTCCTTCGTCGACGCCCTGCGCCACCTGATCCTGCCGGCCATCGTGCTGGGCACCATCCCGCTGGCGGTGATCGCTCGCATGACCCGCTCGGCGATGCTCGAAGTGCTGCGTGAGGACTATGTGCGTACCGCTCGCGCCAAGGGCCTGTCGCCGGCTCGCGTGGTGTTCATCCATGCCCTGCGCAACGCCATGATCCCGGTGCTGACCGTGTTCGGCCTGCAGGTCGGCGCGTTGCTCGCCGGCGCCGTGCTGACCGAAACCATCTTCTCCTGGCCGGGCATCGGCAAATGGCTGATCGACGCCATCAGCCGCCGCGACTACCCGGTGGTGCAGAACGGCATCCTGCTGGTCGCCACCCTGGTCATCCTGGTGAACTTCGTCGTGGACATCCTCTACGGCCTGGTCAACCCGCGTATCCGCCATCAGCGCTGAGGAGCCCGACATGAGCACCGTGCAAACCGCTCCCGCCAGCGACCCGAGTCTGGTCTACCCATCGCCGCTGAAGGAGTTCTGGCAAGCCTTCGCGCACAACAAGGGCGCCGTCGGCGGCCTGCTGTTCATCGCCCTGATCATCTTCTGCGCGCTCTTCGCGCCCTGGGTCGCCCCGCACGACCCGAGCGAGCAGTTCCGCGACTTCCTGCTGCCCCCGCCGGTGTGGTTGCAGGGCGGCAACGCGCAGTTCCTGCTGGGCACCGACGAAGTCGGCCGCGACATGCTCTCGCGCCTGATGCATGGCGCGCGCCTGTCGCTGCTGATCGCCCTGAGCTCGGTGGTGATCTCGCTGGTGCCCGGCCTGGTCCTGGGCCTGCTCGCCGGCTTCTCGCCGAACCGCCTGGGCCCGGTGATCATGCGCCTGATGGACATCATGCTGGCGCTGCCCTCGCTGCTGCTGGCGGTGGCCATCGTCGCCGTCCTCGGCCCGGGCCTGATGAACACCGTGATCGCCATCGCCGTGGTCTCGTTGCCCTCCTACGTGCGCCTGACCCGTGCCGCGGTGATGAGCGAGCTGAACCGCGACTACGTCACCGCCTCGCGCCTGGCCGGCGCCGGCACCCTGCGCCTGATGTTCGTCACCGTGCTGCCCAACTGCATGGCGCCGCTGATCGTGCAGGCCACCCTGAGCTTCTCCTCGGCGATCCTCGACGCCGCCGCCCTGGGCTTCCTCGGCCTCGGCGTGCAACCGCCGACGCCCGAGTGGGGCACCATGCTGGCCTCCGCCCGCGACTACATCGAGCGCGCCTGGTGGGTGGTGAGCCTGCCCGGCCTGACCATCCTGCTCAGCGTCCTGGCGATCAACCTGGTCGGCGACGGCCTGCGCGATGCGCTGGACCCGAAACTGAAGAGCGCGGCGTGAGGACGACGACCATGAAGACCTTCCCGCGCTGCGCAGGAGCGAACCTGCACGCACCCCACACCAATAAGAAATGCCTGATGGAGACCGCCGTATGAGCCTCCTCGAACTGAAGAACCTCTCGGTGCGCTTCGGCGGCGCCGACGCCGTACCCGTGGTCGACGGCCTCGACCTGAGCGTCGACAAGGGCGAAGTGCTGGCCATCGTCGGCGAGTCCGGCTCCGGCAAGTCGGTGACCATGATGGCGCTGATGGGCCTGATCGACGCCCCCGGCAAGGTCACCGCCGAGCGCATGCGCTTCGACGGCACCGACATGCTCAAGCTCAAGGGCCGCGAGCGCCGCCGCATCGTCGGCAAGGACATCGCCATGGTCTTCCAGGACCCGATGACCGCGCTCAACCCCAGCTACACGGTCGGCTACCAGATCGAGGAAGTGCTGCGCCTGCACCTCGGCCTGCGCGGCAAGGCCGCCCGCCAGCGCGCCATCGAGTTGCTCGAACGGGTCGAGATCCCCGGGGCCGCGCAGCGCCTGGACGCCTACCCGCACCAGCTGTCCGGCGGCATGAGCCAGCGCGTGGCAATCGCCATGGCCATTGCCGGCGAGCCCAAGCTGCTGATCGCCGACGAGCCGACCACTGCGCTGGACGTGACCATCCAGGCGCAGATCATGGAGCTGCTGCTGAACCTGCAGCGCGACCAGGGCATGGCGCTGATCCTGATCACCCACGACCTCGCCGTGGTCGCCGAAACCGCCCAGCGCGTTTGCGTGATGTACGCCGGCCAGGCGGTGGAGATCGGCGAAGTGCCGACACTGTTCGACCTGCCGACCCATCCATACACCGAGGCGCTGCTCAAGGCCATTCCGGAGCACAGCCAGGGCGCCGAGCGCCTGGCCACCCTGCCCGGCATCGTCCCCGGCCGCTACGACCGTCCACAGGGTTGCCTGCTGTCGCCGCGCTGCCCGTACGTGCACGACAACTGCCGCAGCACCCGCCCTGCCCTGCAGGCGCATGAACGTGGCGCGGTGCGCTGCTTCTACCCGCTGAACCTGATTGCCAAAGCCGAGGTGGCCCGATGAGCGCCGTACTGACCGCCCGCGACCTGACCCGCCACTACGAGATCTCCCAGGGCCTGTTCAAGCCGACCGCCCTGGTGCGCGCGCTCAATGGCGTGTCCTTCGAGCTGGAAGCCGGCAAGACCCTCGCCGTGGTTGGCGAATCCGGTTGCGGCAAGTCGACCCTGGCGCGCGCCCTGACGCTGATCGAGGAGCCGACCGCAGGCTCGCTGCAGATCGCCGGCCAGGAAGTGAAAGGCGCCAGTGCCGAGCAGCGCAAGCAACTGCGCCGCGACGTGCAGATGGTCTTCCAGAACCCCTACGCCTCGCTCAACCCGCGGCAGAAGATCGGCGACCAGCTCGGCGAGCCGCTGCTGATCAACACCAGCCTGTCGCGCGCCGAACGTCGCGAGCGGGTGCAGGCGATGATGCAGCAGGTCGGCCTGCGCCCCGAGCACTACCAGCGCTACCCGCACATGTTCTCCGGCGGCCAGCGCCAGCGTATCGCCCTGGCCCGCGCCATGATGCTGCGGCCCAAGGTGCTGGTGGCGGACGAACCGACCTCGGCGCTCGACGTGTCGATCCAGGCGCAGGTGCTCAACCTGTTCATGGACCTGCAGCAGGAGTACGGCACCGCCTACGTCTTCATCTCGCACAACCTGGCGGTGGTCGAACACGTCGCCGACAGCGTGCTGGTGATGTACCTCGGCCGCCCCGCTGAAATGGGGCCGGCGCACAAGCTCTACGAGCGCCCGCTGCACCCCTACACCCGCGCCCTGCTGTCGGCCACCCCGGCAATCCACCCGGACCCGAACAAGCCGAAGATCCGCATCCAGGGCGAGCTGCCCAATCCGCTCAACCCGCCGAGCGGCTGCGCCTTCCACAAGCGCTGCCCCTACGCGACCGAGCGTTGCAAGGCGGAAGTCCCGGAACTGCGCCTGCTCGACGAACGCCAGGTGGCCTGCCACCACGCGGAGCAGTTCCTCGGCTAGGCAACGCCTGGGCTGAGTGTCTAGTCCTGAAATAGGTTTACACCTCTCAGGCCATGCTCCAGACCTCAGAACGCCCGATGCACCGCATCGGGCGTTTTGTATTTCAGGGCCAGGTGAGGGCGCTCGCGGTTATAGATGTCGACGGCTTCACGCACCATGCGGCGCGCCTGCGCGAGGTCGGCGGGAGGATGCTCCAGCAACTCGTTCTTCAGGATGCCGTTGACGCGCTCAGCCAGCGCATTCTGGTAACAGTCGTAGCCGTCGGTCATCGAGCAGATTGCTCCGTGCTGCGCGTGCAGGCGTTGGTAAAGCCCCGAGCAGTACTGAATTCCTCGGTCGGAGTGATGCACCAGGGGTTCCTGCGTCGTGCGGCGCCGCAGGGCCTGGCTGTAGGCATGGGCCACCGACTCGGCGTGCAGGCTGTCGTGGACGTGATGGCCGACGATCTTGCGCGAATAGGCGTCGGTGACCAGGCTCAGGTACAGCGGGCCGCTCTGGCTGGGCAGATAGGTGATGTCGGCAACCCAGACGCGCTCCGGCGCATCGGGCAAGACCTGTTGCGGCCCTGGCTTGAGCAGATTGGGATGGCGATGGAACCGGTGAAAACTGTGGGTGGTCTTGTGGTACGCCCGCTTGGGTCGAACCAGCAGGCGGTGCTCGGCCAGCACCCGGAACAGGCGATCGCGCCCAACTCGCAACGCGGCTTCCGCTTGCTGCTGCAACAGATAATGCAGCTTGCGTGCTCCCAGGCGCGGCTGACGCATCCGTACCTGCCGCACGAACTGGGCGATCTGTCGATCCTGCTGGCTGCGCTGATCCGCCGCCCGGTTGCGCTGGTAGTACGCCTGGCGGCTGATGCCCATGAACTGGCAAGCCCTGCTAACACTCAGCGCTTGGACTTGCCTTTGCGTGAGGACTTGCCGGGACGCTTTTTTACGATCGAAACGCCGTAGTCATTCTTCAGCACATTCACCACGGCCTCGAAGAACTGCGCCTTCTGGCTCATCACCTCAAGCTGCTGCTCGAGTTCCTTGATGCGTTGTTCCGGGGTCAATGGCAATTTCGGGGTATTCATATCCGGGCTCCGAGCCTTTCGAAGGGAGGCGCCCTGGTTCCAGTCCTGCCGGCCATGCTTGCGTAACCACACCAGCACCGTCGAGCGGCCCTGGATGCCATAGCGGGCCTGAGCCTCCTTGTAGCTCATTTCTCCTTTTTCGACCTGGTCGACCACCGCCAGTTTAAAAGCCAGCGTGTAATCACGCTGGCTGCGACGAACACCTTCTGCCATCGGGGGCTCTCCTGAAATAAGGGCGAAGGTGTAAACCTTATTCAGGACGGGACAGAGAAACGAAAAAGGCGGCTGGCGCGTATGTGCCAGCCGCCTTTTTTCATGCCCGTCAGAACTTGCCGTGACGCCCCTCGCCGCGGGCGAAGCGCTGCGCGCCGGCCTGCGTCTCGCCACTGCGGATGACCATCAGGCCGCCCTGGAACTCGTTGGCCATCGCCACGTCGAGCGAGTGGTTCCACTGCGTGTAGACGCTGTCGCGGTCGGCGAGCATGCAGCCCTGGGGAAACTCGGCGATCTCCCGTGCCAAGTCCTCGGCCGCGGCGCGCGCCTCGCCCTTGGCCACCACACGGTTGGCCAGGCCCATGTTCAAGGCCTCCTGCGCGGCCACCGGGCGGCCGGTAAGGATCAGGTCGAGCGCCCGTCCCTGGCCAACGAGACGCGGCAAGCGCACGGTGCCACCGTCGATCAGCGGCACGCCGAAGCGCCGGCAGAACACCCCGCACACCGCGTCCTCGGCCATCACCCGCAGGTCGGCGAGCAGCGCCAGCTCAAGGCCGCCGGCCACGGCGTAGCCCTCGATGGCGGCTATCAGCGGCTTGGACAGGTGCATCCGGCTCGGCCCCATGGGCGCGTCACCTTCCATCTCCAGGCGATTGCGCCTTTCACTGTCTTCGGCGACTGCGGTGAGGTCGGCGCCGGCGCAGAAGGTGCCGCCCGCGCCGGTGAGCACCGCGACGCGCGCCTCGGGATCCGCCTCGAAGGCGCGGAAGGCTTCGCTGAGCGCGTCCGCCGTGGGCCGGTCGACGGCATTGCGCGCCGCCGGGCGATCGATGATCAGGGTGGTTACCGGGCCATTCTTCTCGACGATCACACTCATGGCGGACTCCAGGGCTGACGGAAAAAGCGAAGGCCGGCTTGCGCCGGCCTTCCACCTTACTGCGTCGCGTCGCGGGCGGCAGCCCTCTGGCCGTTCCGCCCGTCCGCTTGTCCCGATCAGCCGACGTATTTCTGCAGGTTGGCCATCATCTCGCGCAGCGCCTCGACGTTGTCCGCCGGGTGCACGGCGTCCTCGAAGCTGGTGATCTGCTGCCAGTGGGCAGCCACATCCTCGGCATCGAAGCCTTCGCGCGGATCGAAGCCGAAGCCCAGGCTGCGCTCCCAGCGCACCTTGCCCATCCAGCCGCCGCCGACCTCGAACAGGCCGGAGGTTTCCTGGCACTGCTCGCTGCCCAGGTACACCACCAGCGGGCTGACCAGCTCGGGCTTGAGCTGCTCGAACACCTGCGGCGGGATCAGGCCTTCGGTCATGCGGGTGCCGCCGGTGGGGGCGATGGCGTTGACGAAGATGTTGTTCTTGCGGCCTTCCAGCGCCAGGTTGCGGGTCAGGCCGTAGAGGCCGAGCTTGGCCATGCCGTAGTTGGACTGGCCGAAGTTGCCGTAGATGCCCGAGGTGGACGCAGTGAAGATCACCCGGCCGTAGCCCTGCTCGCGCATCAGCGGCCAGGCGGCGCGGGTCACCTTGTAGGCGCCTTCGACGTGGACCTTGTAGACCAGGTCCCAGTCGGCGTCTTCCATCTTGTGGAAGGTCTTGTCGCGCAGGATGCCGGCGTTGTTCACCACCACGTCGATGCGGCCGAACTCTTCCACGGCCTGGCGGACGATCTTGTCGCCGTCGGTGACCGAGTCATGGTTGGCGATTGCGGTGCCGCCGGCGGCGCGGATCTCCGCGACCACACGGTCGGCCGCCGAGGCGTTGGCGCCTTCGCCATGGGTGCTGCCGCCCAGGTCGTTCACCACCACCTTGGCGCCATGCTTGGCGAACAGCAGGGCGTGGGCACGACCGAGGCCGCCGCCAGCGCCGGTGACGATCACGACCTTGTCATCGAAACGCAGGGCATCACTCATGGTTGGAACTCCGTGGCAGGTAAGTATTTATCGAGTGTCGGGCAAGCGAATTTCGGTCACAACCAAGACGCCGGACCTGAATGGTGCTCGATAACGCGAGGGGATGATGCCGGCGCACCGGCACCCGCCCCACGCGGGTTTCAGGCGCGCTTGGCGAGCGGGGCGAGGCGTTCGCGGAACGCCAGGTAGTGCGCCAGCACCTGCTCCGGGGCCTCGGTCTGCGGGTAGTGGCCGATGCCCTCGAGCATCACCGTGTCCGGCTGGGGAATCAGCTCGCGGTAACGCTCGACCATGTGCGCGCCGGAAATCGGATCGACCGGCCCGTCGATCAGGCGTAGCGGCACGCGGGTCTTCTGCATGGCGCCGACCCAGCGCTCGCGGTGTTCGCGGCGGTCGAGGATGTAGTGGATCAGCCGGTGCATCACCTTCGGCCCGTCGTTGAAGGCGATCAGGCTCCAGAACGCGTCCAGCTCATCGCTGCTGGGCTGGGTGCGCGGACCGAACACCTTGGCGAAGTTGGCGGCCAGCTTGGCGCGGTCGAAGAAGCGTCCGAAGAAGCCGCCCAGCGGACTGAGCAGCAGCTTCTGCGAGAGCACCGCGCGATGCGTCTCGGGGAACAAACCGCCATTGAGGAACACGCAGGAAGCGAGGCGGAATTTTCCGTTCTCGTGCCGCGCCAACAACTCCTGCGCAACGCTGTTGCCGTAGTCGTGGACCAGCAGGTGCACCGGCTCGTGCACGTCCAGGTGCCGCAACAGGGCTTCCTGCAGATCGGCCTGTTCGAGGATGCGGTAGTCATGCTTGCGCGGTTTCGCCGAGTCGCCGAAACCGAGCATGTCGCAGACCATCACCCGGTAGCGCGCGGTCAGCGGCTGCCACAGGTAGTGCCAGTCCCAGGCGGCGGTGGGAAAACCATGGATCAGCAGCAGCGGTTCGCCGCTGCCGGCCGACCAGTAACGGATGGCGTGGCCGTTGAAATCGAAGGTGCTCCCCTGGGCGCGCCAGTCGCCCAGGGGAATGCCGGCCAGGCCCATCACTCGGCGTACCCGGGCATCTGCTGGTCGAGCTTGCGCAGCAGCGCCGGCCAGGCCAGTTGCCCGCCCATGCCCTGCTTGCTGCGGGTGACGCCGGCGACCATCGCCTTGGCGCCATCGAGGATCTGCTGCGGAATGTGGATAAGTTCGACACCACCGCTCTGCGCCATGATCTGCGCCTCGCAGGCGCGCTGCAGGGTGAACATGCCGAGGAAGGCGTCGGCGATGGTCGGGAAGGCGGTGAGCAGGCCGTGGTTGGGCAGGATCATGAAGTTCTTGTCGCCCAGGTCGGCCTGCAGGCGGCCTTTCTCGTCATGGTTCAGCGCCACGCCTTCGTAGCCGTGGTAGGCCAGGCTCGAGAGCACGAACAGCGACTGCTGCGACAGCGGCAGCAGGCCCTGCTTCTGCGCCGAAACGGCGATGCCGGCGGCGGTGTGGATGTGCAGCACGCAATCGACGTCGTCGCGCACTTCATGCACGGCGCTGTGGATGGTGTAGCCGGCCGGGTTGATGTCGTAGGGGCTATCCATCAGCTTCTTGCCGGAGAGATCGACCTTCACCAGGCTGGAAGCGGTGATCTCGTGGAACATCATGCCGTACGGGTTGATGAGGAAATCGTGGGTGCCCGGCACTCGCGCGGAGATGTGGGTGAAGATCAGGTCGTCCCAGCCGTGCAGGGCGATCAGCCGGTAGCAGGCGGCGAGATTCACGCGGGTCTGCCATTCGGCCTCGGATACCTGGTCCTTGACGGAAGGAGCGGGAGTGGCGGCATTCATGGGGGCTGTCCTCATCGGTTGTTGTTGTTCGATGGGGGCAGTCTAGTGAGACGTGGATGACGGAACTGTCGGGGGTCTGACAGTCCCATCCTATGAATGATGAGGAATTCCAGGATGCGTAGGATGGGTTGAGGTACGAAACCCATGCGGCATGGGTTTCGCTCCGCTCAACGCCATCCTAACAAGCTACAGGCAGAGCGCCACGGCCGGCGCCAACAGCAAGTTGAACAACCCGGTAAGGACCATCAGCAGCCCCGCGGTGGAACCTTCCTCGCCACCAAACTCATAAGCCCGGCTAGTGCCGGCACCGTGCGCGCCGACACCCAGCAGCGCGCCGCGGGCGAGGGTCGAGCGCAGCGGCAGCAGCTTCATCAGCAGGCCGCCGGCCAGGGCGCCGAACACCCCGGTGATCATCACGAAGGCAGCGGTTAGCTCCGGCACACCGCCGAGGTCGTGGGACATCTCCATCGCCAGCGGCGTGGTGATCGAGCGCGGCACCAGCGACAGCGCCACCTGGTTGTCCAGCGCCAGCGCATTGGCCAGCGCCCAGGAACTGCCGATGGCAACTGCAGAACCGGCGAACATACCGACTAGCAAGGCCGGCCAGTTGCGGGCGAGCAACGCACGCTGCTGCCAGATCGGCACGGCGAACGCCACGGTGGCCGGGCCGAGCAGCGCCACCAGCCAGTTGGTGTCGCGGGAATAGTCGGCGTACTGCGCGTGCAGCGGGATCGCAACGGCGAACAGCAGCGCGGGGACGAACACGATGGGCGCGAATCCGTACCAGCGCACGCGCTGGTAAAGCTGACGGCTGAACAGGTAGCCGCCCAGGGTCAGCGCCAACCAGAACAGGGCTTGCTTATCGAGACTCATGGCGCAACCTCCAGCGGTACATCCCTTCGACCGACAGCGCGGTGACCAGCATCACCAGCAAGGTGCTGCACATGATCACCAGGAGAATCTTCCAACCCTCGCTGCGCAGCAGCGGGCCATAGTCCAGCAGGCTCATCAGCGCCGGGATGAAGAACAGCAGCATCTCCGCCAGCAGCAGACCGGCGCCGCCCTGCAGCAGGCTCGGGCGGATCGCCCCGCTGGCGAACAACGCGAGCAGCAGGCCCAGGCCGATCACCCCGCCCGGCAGCGGCAGGCCGGCGGCCTTGGCCAGCCATCCGCCGAACCACCAGATGGCGGTCAGTGCTGCGAGTTCGAGGCTCAGACGAGCGATGCGACGGATCATTTCGGGTGCCTGCCTGGCATGGGTTCGGGATGGCGTTCAGGATAAGTCCGGGGCTACCATCCCCAAAACGAATTGTTCGAATCGGAGTCATTCCAGAATGGAATTCCGCCAGCTACGCAGCTTCGCCGAAGTGGTGCGCCAGGGCAGCTTCACCCAGGCGGCGGTGCGGCTGCACGCCAGCCAGTCGGCGATCAGCAAGCAGGTCGCCCAGCTGGAGCAGAGCCTGCGCGTGCAACTGCTGGAGCGCAGCGGCCCGCACGTACGCCTGACCGCCGCCGGCGAAGTGGTGCTGCGCCGCGCCGAAGAAATGCTGCGCCTGCAACGCGAGCTGCGCACAGAACTCGACGACCTCAGCCAGATGAAGCGCGGCGAGCTGCGCCTGGGCCTGCCGCTGCTCGGCGCCGACGCCCTGTTCGCCTGGCGCTTCGCCGAATACCGCAAGCGCTATCCACATATCCAGGTGCATCTGGTGGAAGGCGGCAGCAAGAGCCTGGAGCAGGCGCTGCACGCCGGCGAACTGGAATTGGCCGGAGCGCTCACCCCGAACGATCCGGGTTTCGACTGGCAGCCCTTCTGCAACGAGCCGCTGGATGCGCTGCTGCCGGCGGAGCACCCGCTCGCCGGGCGCGACAGCATCGTCCTCGGCGAGTTGGCCGACACCCCCTTCCTGCTCTATCAGCAGAGCTTCACCCTCAACGACCGCCTGCTGCGCGCCTGCCACGAGGCCGGCTTCGAGCCCCGCGAAGGCGGCCGCAGCGGCCAGGCGGACTTCCTCGGCGCGCTGGTTGCCGCCGGACAAGGGGTGGTGTTGCTGCCGAGGGCAGTGGCGAAGGAAGTGGAAAGGCCGGGGGTGAAACGGGTGCTGCTGAGCGAGCCGGACCTGCGCTGGGACATCTGCTTCATGTGGCGCCGCGGCGCCTATCTATCGCACGCGGCAAAGGCGTGGCTGGCGCTGCTGGAGGAGTTTCCGTTGCATCCGCGCCCGTGAAGCCTGCGGTGTACTGCCCTTCGTAGGAGCGGACCTTGTCCGCGAAATCGCGCGTATGGCGCGCTCCGTCGGGGAAACACCGTGCTTGGCCATTCGCGGATGAGATCCGCTCCTACAGACTGCGCGGCGACTTAGACCAGCTCAGGAAACTCCGCCATCAACCGCGGCCACTCGCGCTGCGCCTCGACATCGCCCGCGAGCAGTTCGAACCCGGCGAACTCGAAAGCCGGCGAAACCGTGCAGCCCACCAGCACGTAATCGCCCAGGCAGCGTGCCGCCTGCCAGGCGTAGGCAGGCACCGCGCGTTGCGGCAGGCTGCCCGCGCCCACCGGTCCGAGGATTTCGCGACAAACTTCGGCTTCCGACGCCTCCGCCACCAGCAGTTCGAGCGAACCGCCCTCGTGCCAGTGCCAGAGTTCGTCGGCGTCGACCCGGTGCCAGCGGCTCACCGCACCGGCGGGCAGGAGAAAGAAGATCGCCGAGGATTGTGGCCGGCCCGACGTGTCTGCCAGGCGCGACTCGAAGACGCGGCGATAGAAGCCGCCCTCCGGATGCGGGGCGAGCTGCAGGGTCTCGATCAGTTGGCGGGCGCGCGGGTGCATCAGCCTTTCAGCGCGGCAATGAAATCGGAGATCCAGGGCTCGGCGTCGGTTTCCGGGGTGACCGTCTCGCTGGCGTCCAGGCGCAGCATCGGCAGCACTTCACGCACGCCAAGCTCGCCATAGAGCTCGCGCACCTGCTCGCCGCCGCCACAGAAGGTGTCGCCGTAGCTGGAGTCGCCCAGGCCGATCACCCCGCCGGGCAGGCCGCGCCAGTTCGGCAGGCGGTCGCGGATGGCGTAGTACAGCGGCTGGATGTTGTCCGGCAGCTCGCCCAACCCGGTGGTAGAGGTTACGGTCAGGAAGGCCTGCGGGTCGGCGGCGACCAGCGCTTCCAGCGTGGCGCGCGGCTCGAACCAGGTTTCCAGGCCGGCGGCTTCCAGCAGGCGCTTGGCGTGGCGCGCGACCTCTTCGGCGGTGCCGTAGACCGACCCGGACAGAATGGCGACTTTCATAGGGACTCCAATGGCGTACAAAGGCGGCCATTATGACGCAATCGAGCCGCGGCGACCCGGCAGAGAATTGTACGAGCCCGGAATAAAATTGTACAAAACACAAATCTCGTACAAGAAAATTTATCCAAGATTATCGATTCGCTGACAAAATGCGCCAGCATTCAAGGAGTTTCACCCTTTTTGATGCGGCATTGGGCGCAAAACGATTTGTACAAATCTTCTTGCTGGTATACGTTTTATCCCCAGTAAGCCGCTAGGTCTTTCACCTTCGATAACGGAAATCGCATGGCCTCGAGTCTCCCTCCGATACTCATCACCGGCGCCAGCCAGCGCATCGGCCTGCATTGCGCGCTGCGCCTGCTCGAAGCCGGCCAGCCGGTGATCGCCAGCTACCGCAGCGAGAAGCCCGGCGTGGCGCAGCTGCGCGAGCACGGCGCGACCTGCCTGCAGGCCGATTTCGCCGACGAAGCCGGCATCCTCGCCTTCATCGAACAGGTGGAGGCCCACACCGACAGCCTGCGCGCGATCATCCACAACGCCTCGGACTGGGTACGCGAGACGCCCGGCCACGAGGCCGACGCCTTCCGCGAGCTGTTCAGCGTGCACATGCTCGCGCCCTACCTGATCAACCTGCACTGCGCGCCCTTGCTGGAGCGCTCGCAGCCGGCTGACATCATCCACGTCAGCGACGACGTGGCGCGCAAGGGCAGCGCCAACCGCATCGCCTACAGCGCCAGCAAGGCCGGCCTGGATAACCTCACCCTGTCCTTCGCCGCGCGCTTCGCGCCGAAGATCAAGGTCAACGGCATCGCCCCGGCGCTGATCCTGTTCAACGAAGGCGACGACGACGCCTATCGCCAGCGCACCCTGGCCAAGTCGGCGCTGGGCATCGAGCCCGGCGCCGAAGTGATCTACCAGAGCGTCCGCTACCTGCTGGACAACCCTTACGTCACCGGTACTACCCTGACCGTCAACGGCGGGCGCCACCTCAAATGAGCGCCCTCCCGGCGCGAGGAAAACGAAGAACATGAGCGACTCACTGTCCGCGCACTACCGCGAGATACTCCTGGGCCTGGGCGAAGACCCCGCCCGCGAAGGCCTGCTCGACACGCCCAAGCGTGCGGCCAAGGCCATGCGCTACCTGTGCCACGGCTACGAATTGAGCCTGGAGGAGATCGTCAACGGCGCGCTCTTCGCCTCGGACAACGACGAAATGGTCATCGTCCGCGACATCGAGCTCTACTCGCTGTGCGAACACCACCTGCTGCCCTTCATCGGCAAGGCCCATGTGGCGTACATTCCCACCGGCAAAGTGCTGGGCCTGTCGAAGGTGGCGCGCATCGTCGACATGTTCGCGCGCCGCCTGCAGATCCAGGAGAACCTCACCCGGCAGATCGCCGAGGCGATCGAGCGCATCACCGGCGCCGCCGGCGTGGCGGTGGTGATCGAGGCCCAGCACATGTGCATGATGATGCGCGGCGTGGAGAAGCAGAACTCGCAGATGTTCACCTCGGTGATGCTCGGCGCGTTCCGCGAGTCGGCCAACACCCGCCAGGAATTCCTGCAACTGATCAAGCGGAGCCATTGAAATGACGCAGCTGGAGCCGGGCATGGCGAGAATCCGCATCAAGGATTTGCGCGTGCGCACCTACATCGGCATCAAGGAGGAGGAAATCCTCAACAAGCAGGACGTGCTGATCAACCTGACCATCCTCTATCCCTCGCAGGAAGCGGTGCAGGTCAACGACATCGAGCACGCGCTGAACTACCGCACCATCACCAAGGCGATCATCGCCCACGTCGAAGAGAACCGCTTCGCGCTGCTCGAACGCCTGACCCAGGAGCTGCTCGACCTGGTCATGGCCCACCCGGCGGTGCACTACGCCGAGGTCGAGGTGGACAAGCCGCACGCCCTGCGTTTCGCCGAGTCGGTCTCCATCGCCCTCGCCGCCCGCCGCTGAACCGGCCGGCGGCATCGGCCGCGCGGGCGTTGCTGGCGCCCGTTCCGGCTCTTAGAATCTGCCCAGCCCCGAATCGCCCCTTCCGACCTCCCGCGACGACGCGCTAGCAGAAGAGCCCGAGCCATGAGCAAGCCAGAACATTCGATCACCGACCTCAGCCAGGAACAACGCACCGAACTGGAGGCCGCGGCCTTCCGCACGCTGGTGCAGCACCTGCGCAACCGCAAGGACGTGCAGAACATCGACCTGATGAACCTGGCCGGCTTCTGCCGCAACTGCCTGTCCAAGTGGTACAAGGCGGCCGCCGACGACATCGGCCTGGAACTGAGCGCCGAACAGGCCCGCGAAGAGATCTACGGCATGCCGTACGCCGAATGGAAGGCCAAATACCAGAAGGAAGCCTCGCCCGAGCAGCAGGCCGCCTTCGACACAGCCAAGAAGCATTGACGAGTTCGCCTTGATGACCCTCACCGATTTCCGCGCGCGCCTGCGCAGCGAGCAACACCTGTTCACCGATACCCTGGCATTTATCGCCGAGCACTACAGCTACACCCCGAGCGCCTTCAGCAACGGCGCGGTGGATAACCCCGCCGGGCAGAACGAAGGCTCCTGCAAGACCCTGGGCTTCGCCATCCTCGAAGGCCTGAGCCAGGAGGAAACCCTGCTGGCCTTCGGCGAGCATTACCGCGCGGTCCGCGAGACCCCGGAAGGCACCGACCACGCCAACATCCGCGCCCTGCAGACCACCGGCCTGGCCGGCGTGCGCTTCGAGCGCCAGCCGCTGTCGCGCCGCGGCTGAGGCCGAGCCGAAACGAAAGAGCCCCGAACATGCGGGGCTTTTTCTTGGGTGGTGGATACCGGGATCTCCCTCCCTGTAGGAGCGAGCTTGCTCGCGAACCGCACGGCACGATGCTCCCTGTAGGAGCGGCCCATGGCCGCGATCGCGAGCATGGCGCTCGCCGACAGGTTGGAATCGGTGCGGGGATTTTCGCGGATTAATCCGCTCCCACAGGACGCCGCCGCCCACCCAGGAAAAAGCCCCGACCAGCGGGGCTCCGTCCTGCACGCCGGCACTTGGGGGCCGTTACAGGGAATCGAGGTAGCGCTCCACGTCCAGCGCCGCCATGCAGCCCGCGCCGGCCGAGGTGATGGCCTGGCGGTAGACGTGGTCGGCGACGTCGCCGGCTGCGAACACGCCTTCGATGTTGGTCGCGGTGGCGTTGCCATCACGGCCGCCGTTGACTACCAGGTAACCGTCCTTGAGCGCCAGCTGACCTTCGAAAAGCGAGGTGTTCGGCGTGTGGCCGATGGCGACGAACAGGCCGTCGACCTTCAGCTCGTCGCTGCTGCCGTCGTTGTGGCGCAGGCGCACGCCGGTGACGCCCATGTCGTCGCCCAGCACTTCTTCCACCTGGGCGTTGACCTGCAGGACGATCTTGCCCTCGGCCACCCGCGCACGCAGCTTGTCCTGCAGGATCTTCTCGGCACGGAAGCTGTCGCGACGGTGCACCAGGGTGACCTTGCTGGCGATGTTGGCCAGGTACAGCGCTTCCTCGACCGCGGTGTTGCCGCCGCCGACTACCGCCACCTCGCGGTTGCGATAGAAGAAGCCGTCGCAAGTCGCGCAGGCCGAAACACCCTTGCCCATGAACGCCTCTTCCGACGGCAGCCCGAGGTAACGGGCGCTCGCGCCGGTGGCGATGATCAGCGCGTCGGCAGTGTAGGTGCCGCTGTCGCCTTTCAGCACGAAGGGCTTGCCGGCCAGGTCCACGGCGTTGATGTGGTCGAAGACGATCTCGGTCTCGAAGCGCTCGGCGTGCTCCTGCATGCGCTGCATCAGCGCCGGGCCGGTCAGGCCATGGGGATCGCCCGGCCAGTTGTCGACTTCGGTGGTGGTGGTCAGCTGGCCGCCGGCCTGGATACCGGTGATCAGCAGCGGCTTGAGGTTGGCGCGGGCGGCGTAGACGGCAGCGGAATATCCGGCGGGACCGGAACCCAGGATGATCACGCGGGCATGGCGAACTTCGGACATGACTGACTCCTCGTCGGAAAGAAAAGGGAGCTGCCGAGTACCTGGGGGAAGGTAGGAAGCAGTGGCAGCTCCCGCTAAACGCACAATCGCGAGGAGGACAGCATCGAAAGGAGAGGACGATGCTGCCGTGGGCTAACCCATGGGCAAAGACTGACAGAATTTCCCTACAACCCCTTTGAGATATGTCAGGGACTTTCCGGATTGCCGGTCGCCTCGGTCGCGACTGAAACTGTGGCGCAGCGTACTGCCTGGGCGCAGATCGGCGAAATGCCGAAATTCAATGCCGACAATAGAGCTCCGCTATTCCAGACCCAGGGCCGACTAGACTCTAGGAGCCCCCTCCGACCTGCACTCTCGGAATGACCCTACGCGCGCGCCTTCTCTGGCTGTTCCTTCCCCTGCTCGCCGCCAGCCTGGCGGGGGTCTGGCTGCTCTCCGGCTGGATCCTGCTGGACCGCTTCGACCGCAACGACCGCCAGCGCCTGTATGACGACGTGCGCATCCTCAGCGCCCGCCTGGACTTCGAGAAGAAGCGCTACCTGGACATAGTGCGGACCTACGCCTGGTGGGACGCCAGCTACCGCTACATGAACCACCCGACGGAATCCTTCGTCGAGGAGAACCTCGACCTGGACCTGATCGGCCACCTGGGCTTCGACTTCGTGGTGTTCCTCGACACCAAGGGCCAGCGCGCCGGCGAACGATGGAATCAGCAGCGCCTCGAGAATCACAGCGCGCTCGACGGCTCTTCGCCGCCCCTCGCCCAGCTGCAGAATGACATCATGCGCAAGGTCATGACCCTTGGCGCATTGGAAATGACGGCAGGCCCGGGGCATAGCCTGAGCCAGTGGCTGCAAATCGACGGCGTACCGCTGATGCTGATGAGCGTCCCCATCAGCGATAACACCGGCCTGGCGCCGCCGCGCGGGGCCCTGGTCGCCGGGGTCGTGTTCGACGACGAGCGCCGGCAGCGTCTGGAAGAACAGCTCGACGCCCAGTTGCAACTGCTGCCCGGCACGCCGCCCGGGGAAGGTTGGCGCGCCCTGGGCACCATCGGCCCCAACGGCACCACGCTGGTCGGCCCGCGCGAGCTGGCCAACGGCAGGCAGCGCGGCGCCCTGCTCTACCTCGATTCCCGAGGCGAACCGCAATTTCGCGTCGAGATCAGCCAACTGCGCCAGGCCTACGAGCAGGGTCGCGAGGCAATCCAGCTATTCCTCGGCATGGCGCTGCTCATCGTCCTTGCGGCGCTGCTGCTGGCCTATATCGCCCTGGAACTGTGGATCATCCGCCGCGTCCAGCGGGTCAACAGCGAAGTGGCGGCCATCGGTGGCGAGTCAGCCCCGGCCCGCCTGAGCGACATGGGCCACGACGAGATCGGCCAGTTGGCCGGCGAGCTGAACCAGATGCTCGCGCGCCTGGAACGCAGCGAGGCACGTGACCGGGTCATCCTCGAAAGCATCCGCGATGGCTATTTCGAGACCGACGGCCAAGGGAACGTCATGCAGGTCAACGCCGCCTTCTGCCGCATGCTCGGCTACAGCGTCGAAGAGGTGGTCGGCCGCTCCTATCGCCAGTTGCTCGACCCACAGGACATCGAGCGCGCCCGCGACCTGCGCGAGCAGGTCCTGCAGGGCGAAGCCGAGACCGGCTTCATCACCCCGATCAAACACCGCGACGGGCGCCGCATCAGCTTCGAGACCCGCGTCTCGCCGGTGCTCGACGCCCAGGGCCAGTTCGCCGGCATGCGCGGCATCCTGCGCGATATCAGCCTGCAGGTGGCCTACCAGCAGCGCCTGCTCGACCTCGCCTACCGCGACACCCTCACCGGCCTGGGCAACCGCAAGGCCTTCTCCGAGCAATTGCCGCAGGCGCTGCAGCGTTGTGCCCCAAAGAGCAACGTGGCGCTGCTGTATATCGACCTGGACCACTTCAAGCCGGTCAACGACCAGTTCGGGCACGCGGCCGGGGACGCCGTGCTGGCGGAGGTCGGCAAGCGCTTGCGGGAAAGCCTGCGCCAGCCCGACCTGGCGTTCCGCCTGGGCGGCGACGAGTTCGCCGTGCTCGTCGAGAACGCCGACACCACCACCGCGGATCGCCTGGCCGCGCGCCTGCTCGAGAGCCTCAACGCCGACTACCATGCCGCCGGCCAGTGCCTGGACTTCCTCTCCGCCAGCATCGGCATCGCCCTCTATCCGGGCGACGCGGGCGAAGCCGAAGCGCTCATCCAGGCCGCCGACAGCGCCATGTACCAGGCCAAGCTCGAGCGCAATCGCTTCGCCCGGCACACACCATCCTGAGGCGCGTCTAACGACCGGCAATACAGCCGGCTCGCGGCGCTGCGGGCTCCCTGCTAAGGTCGCAGCCTGGATTTCCAAGGAGATGCTTCATGTCGACCCTGAGCGGCCCGCAATACCTCGGCGAAGGCCTGAAACTGATGATGCGTCCGGGCCTGCGCCTGTTCGTGCTGCTGCCCCTGACGGTGAACGTGCTGCTGTTCGCCGGCCTGATCGGCTTCGCCGTGAGCGAATTCCGTCACTGGGTGGACTGGTTCATGCCGAGCCTGCCGCATTGGCTGGACTTCCTCGAGTACATCCTCTGGCCGCTGTTCGTCCTGCTGGTGCTGCTGATCCTGTTCTTCGGCTTCAGCCTGGTGGCGAACCTGATCGCCTCGCCGTTCAACGGTTTCCTCGCGGAAAAGGTCGAAGTAGTGGTGCGCGGCAAGGACGAGTTCCCCGAATTCAGCTGGAGGGAACTGGCCGCCATGGTGCCGCGCACCGTCGCCCGCGAAATGCGCAAGCTGGGCTACTTCCTGCCGCGCGCGATCGGCCTGTTCATCCTCAGCCTGATCCCCGGCGTGAACCTGATCGCCACCCCGCTGTGGCTGGTGTTCGGCGTGTGGATGATGGCCGTGCAGTACATCGACTACCCGGCAGACAACCACAAGCTCGGCTGGCACGAGATGCTCGCCTGGCTGCGCAGCAAGCGCTGGAGCTGCATGGGTTTCGGCGGCGTGACCTACCTGGGCCTGCTGATCCCGGTGGTGAACCTGGTGATCATGCCTGCCGCCGTGGCCGGCGCAGTGCTGTTCTGGGTGCGCGAAGAGGGCGATAAAGCGCTCGTCAAATGAGCGCGCCTCCGGGCGGCGCTTCGGCGCCGCCCGCACGACATCCTGACTATTCGATGGCGATGCTGATGGTGTGCGGCACCTTTTCGCCGCGCCGCGCCGAGGCGCGCATCTGGAAGACCTGCACGCGGTATTCCCCCGATGCCGGCAGCGCGCCGCTCCAGTCCGTGCCGACGCTGCCGCTGCCCAATGCCTCCGCCTCGCCGGGCTTGCTGCCCGGGGCGAACACGTTGAAGTTGGCGTTACTGCTGCCGCTGATCTTCACCGTCATCCGCTGGCCCGCCTTGGCCGACAGGGTGTATTCGATGCTGTCGTAACCGCCGAAAGTCCCTTTGAGCTGCGCGTTGCTGGCGCCCTTGGCGAAGTGCACCGGCACCGTCGTGACCTTGTCGGCGCCCAGCGCGATGGGCGAGAACAAGGCGATGAGCATCGAAAGGAACAATGACTTCTTCATGGTCCGGGCTTCCCTGGGCTGTATGAAGGCGCTGCGGCCAGGAACGCTCCTGGCTGCCTGGACTCCCCAGCGTAGCCAAGGAGTCCGGGCCTGGCGACGACCGCTCAGGCGGTGAAGCGCAGGGCGGCGGTCAGGTCACCCATGGGCAGCTGGCCGCGGGAAATCATGGCGTCGTCGCGCAGCTTCAGGCCGTCGAGCTTCTCCAGGTCGAACACCCGGGTGATAAGCCGCAGGATCGATGCAGTGTCGTAGACCGTATGGTCCACCGTGCCCTTGCGCGCGAAGGGGGATACCACCAGCGCCGGCACCCGCGAACCGGGGCCCCAGCGGTCGCCCTTGGGCGGCGCCACGTGGTCCCACCAGCCGCCGTTCTCGTCGACCGTGATGACGATGACCATGTTCGCCCACTGCGGGCTTTCCTGCAGGTGCTTCACCGCGCGCACGATGTGCCGGTCGCCGCTGGCGATGTCGGCGTAGCCCGCGTGCATGTTGAGGTTGCCCTGCGGCTTGTAGAAGGTCACCGCCGGCAGCTTGCCGTCACGGGCGTCGGCGAAGAATCGGTTGCTCGACGGATCGTCGCCCAGGCCAGCGTCGCGCAGGCGCCGCGCACGCTCCTCGGCATGTTCCGGGCCCTGCTGGACGAAGTAGTTGAACGGCTGGTGGTGGTACTGGAAATTCGGGATCTTCGGGATGCCGCCGGAGTTCTTGTACTGCTCCAGCGTCGCCGCCCAGGCGCCGGCGTACCAGGCCCAGTCGATGCCCTTGCGGCTCAGCTTGTCGCCGATGTGCTCGTGCTTCTGCGGCACCATCACGTTGGGTTGATCCGGTAGCGCGTAGTCCGGGCGCTGCGGATCGCGCTGCACCGTCGGCCAGTACGGCGGCATCATGGTATTCACGGCGAAGCCGTCCGGCGTCAGTGCGCTCGGCCCGAATTTCGGTGCGCCACCCGTAACGCTGGCTGGCGAGCCTTCCTGCGGCTTGAGCCGCGGATCTGCCGGGTCGTCGCTCATCAGCTCGGCGATCTGCGTACGGGCCGGCGAATTTCGCGCATCCGGATACACTGGCGGAGCCGCCGCGATCAGGTACTGGTGGTTGAGGAAGGAGCCGCCGAAGGCGCCCTGGAAGAAGTTGTCGCAAAGCACGTACTCACGCGCCAAATCCCACAGCCGCAGGCTGTATTGCGTCTGCGCGTAGTAGCCCATGGGCAACGCGCCGGAGTCGGCCCAGGCGACGAACATGTCATTGCGGCCGCCGTTGATCTGCATCTGGTTCTGGTAGAACACGTGCCAGAGGTCGCGGGTCACCAGGCCCAGCGGCAGGTCCTCGCCCTGCGGCCCCTTGAGTGCGAAGGGCGCGTTCGGCAGGTTCTCCTGGTACTGCACGCCCTCGGCGTAGCTCACGCCTTCCAGGGTCTGGCCGAGTTGCAGCACACCCCCATAGACCTTGGGCAGTTTTTCCAGGACGCTCCCATCGCGGTCGCGCTGCTGGTAGCCCTCGGGCTTGAGCGAGGAGAGCGGCTTCTCCACCCCGGGGAAGTCACCGAACAGGTTGTTGAAGCTGCGGTTCTCGGCGTAGATCACCACCACCGTCTTGATCTGCTCGCGCAGCGTCTTGTCCAGTTCCGCGCCGTTCAACTCGCGTGCGGCCTCGGCGGCCTGGGCCGGGCTTTCGCCGACCAACCCGACCAGCGCGGCGCCCGCACCGAGCGCGGCGGCGCCGCCGAGGAAGCGCCGGCGGCTGGCGTCGGGCAAGGCGTCCGGGTTGTCGTTGGCAGCGTTGTCGTTGTCGTGCTTGTCGCTCATCGCGCAGTCCCCCAAGGCCATTGATCGGCGGCACTCTAGCAGCGCTTTGTGACGACGCGGCTAACCCGCGCGTTTCAAGAGCCCGGCCAGCACCGTCATATGGATGTCACCCGAAGTTCACATCGGCTACATGACGGCAACGGACACTGCCTCAATGAGCACGACTCCCCTGCGCATCGCGCTGATCAGCGAAACCTTCCCGCCGGAAATCAATGGCGTGGCCAACACCCTCGGGCGCCTGGCCAGTGGCCTGATGCAACTCGGCCATCGGGTGCAGGTCGTCCGCCCGCGGCAGAGCGTCGACGACGGCCGCCACAGCGACGACGAACTGCTGCTGACCCGTGGCTGGCCGCTGCCCGGCTACCCGGGCCTGCAATGGGGCCAGTCGTGCCTGCACAAGTTGCTGCGGCACTGGCGACGCCTGCGCCCGGACGTCCTCTACATCGCCACCGAAGGCCCGCTCGGGCTGGCCGCGCTGCGTGCCGCCAAGCGCCTGCGGATTCCGGCACTGAGCGGCTTCCACACCAACTTCCAGCAGTACAGCGCGCACTACGGACTGGGTCCGCTGACGCGCCTGGTGACCGCTTACCTGCGCTGGTTCCACAACCGCACGCTGCGCACCCTGGTGCCCAGCGCCAGCCAGGCGCTGGAGCTGGAACGGCGTGGTTTCGCCCATGTCGTGCAACTCGCTCGCGGGGTGGATGGCCGACTGTTCCAACCCGGTCGCCGCGACGATGAGTTGCGCCGCCAATGGGGCTTGGGCGAACAGGACATCGCCGTGCTGCATGTCGGTCGCCTGGCCGCGGAGAAGAACCTCGGCCTGCTCGGCCGCGCCTTCCGCCAGTTGCGCGCGGCGCACCCGAATCTGCACATGCGCCTGATCGTGGTCGGCGATGGGCCGCAACGTGCGCAACTCGCCCAGGAACTGCCGGATGCACTGTTCTGTGGGTTGCAACGCGGCGAGGAACTGGCCCGCCACTACGCCAGCGGAGACCTGTTCCTCTTCCCCAGCCTTTCGGAAACCTTCGGCAACGTGGTGCTGGAAGCGCTCGCCTCCGGGCTGGCAGTCGTGGCCTATGACCAGGCCGCAGCCGGCCAGCACATCCGCCACGGTCACAATGGCGTGCTTGCCCCACCGGGCGACGAGGCCGAGTTCATCGATGCCGCCAACTGGTTGCTCGAAGACCGCGAACGCCTGCGCCGGGTGCGCCTGAATGCGCGCCAGCACGCCGGCCGCCTGGAGTGGTCGGGCATCGTCGAACGGTTCGAGGGTTACCTGCTCGACGCCAGCCATCGGCTCCCGGGCGCTGCGGTGGAACCGCAAGCCGCGCCGGGCGCCGACGTCGCGCGCAAGTGAATCAGGCGAAGGGCTTGGGCTCGGCGGCGAACGACAAGCTCATCGCTCCGGCGCCCAGGTTGATGCCGCCGGTGGGGCTGAGCATTGCCAGGTGCACGGCGATACCGCGCTCGCGGCAAGCGCTCTCCAGCGCATCGAAACCCGGCAGGTCGCGCAGCGCCGATGGATCGCCGGCATAGCTCAGGCACATGTGCGGCGCCAGCAACTCGCCCGCCTCGACCCGCGCACGGGCGAAGTTGAGCAGGCGCTCGGCGGACTTCTCGTAGTTCGGCGAGACCGAAACCGGCTTGTCCTCGCCCTGCACCAGGCTCAGCACCGGCTTCATGTCGAGCATCGAACCTATGCCGAGGAAGGCGCCGCGCAGGCGGTCGCCGATGCTGCTGCGGTCGCCCTTCTGGAAGCCGCGGCGGCGGATGTGGCCCAGGTCGCTGGCGACCAGGAAGGTGTTCATCTGGTTGCTCAGTTGCTCCAGACGGGTGCGGATGGCGTTCGGATGGCTGTCTTCGCCGAGCAGGCGTACGCCTTCGGCGACCAGCACGGCCAGGCCGGCGAAGACCGTCTGGCTATCCACCACGCGCAGGGCGAAGGGGCCGTTGACGCCGGCGGCGGTGCGCCGTTCGCGGTAGTTCTGCAGCAGGCCGAAGGAAGCCTGGGTGGCGTTCTCGAAGATCGGGCTGCGGGCGCTGCTGACGGTCAGGCAGATGACGTAGTCGAAGTCGGTGACCAGTTGCTCGAGGAACCACTCCTGGGTTTCGGCGGGGGTCAGCGGCACGCTGCCGTCTTCCGGCGCGACCTTGGGCAGGTCCTCGGAATAGAAGCGCAGGGTGGTGTCGGGGTCGCGGTCATCGATGATCCGCTTCTCGCCCACTTTGATGCCGATGGGCAGGACGCGGATGTTGTTGGCAGCGAGGAATTCGGGGGGCAGGTCGCAGGTCGCATCGACCACCAGGCCAATCCGCATGGCTTACTCCTTTTGGCCGCTGGCCGGCCTATTGTTGTGTGATCGCGGTCATAACAATGCCCGTTTCCGACCTTTAAGTCAGCACATCGGAAGGCGTGCGTAGGAAAAGTTTTGTAAACGCGTCAGTAAAATTCCCGACCCTATGACAAAAGAAACCGCCCAGGGGAAAAAACCCTTGGGCGGTTTTGTCATTCCGTGTCGATCAGGCCAGCGACATCAGCGCATCGCGACTGAACGGCTTGATGTCTTCCAGGCGACCGTCACGCACTTTCAGCGCCCAGTCCGGATCGACCAGCAGCGCACGGCCGACGGCTACCAGGTCGAACTCCTGCTTGTGCAGACGCTCCAGCAGACCCTCGATACCGGAGGGTTGCGCGACCTCGTCGGTCTTGCCGAAGAAGGCCAGGAACTCGCTGCCGTCCAGGCCGACGTTGCCCACGGTGATGGTCGGCTTGCCGGTGAGCTGGCGGGTCCAGCCGGCGAGGTTGAGGTCGGAACCGTCGAACTCCGGAATCCAGAAGCGGCGAGTCGAGCAGTGGAAGATGTCGACGCCGGCTTCGGACAGCGGCTGGAGGAAGGCGTCCAGCTCTTCCGGGGTCTGCACCAGGCGGGCGCTGTAGTCCTGCTGCTTCCACTGCGAGAAGCGGAAGATGATCGGGTAGTCCGGGCCCACGGCTTCGCGCACCGCGCGGATCAGCTCGATGGCGAAGCGCGAACGGTTGGCCAGGCTGCCGCCGTACTCGTCGGTGCGCTTGTTGCTGCCGTCCCAGAAGAACTGGTCGATCAGGTAGCCGTGGGCGCCGTGGATCTCCACGCCGTCCATGCCGATGGCCTTGGCGTCGCGAGCGGCCTGGGCGAAGGCGGCGATGACTTCCTGGATGTCCTCTTTGGTCATTTCATGGACCAGCACCTGGCCGTCCTTGACCTTGCCGCTCGGGCCGTAGCCGGGGACGCTGGCGTCCGGCTCCACGCCCAGCCGGCGCACCGAGCCGACGTGCCAGAGTTGCGGGACGATCTTGCCGCCCTCGGCATGCACGGCGTCGACCACTTCCTTCCAGCCGGCCAGGGCGTCTTCGCCATAGAAGCGCGGCACGTTCGGGTAGCCGTTGGCGGCCTTGTGGCCGACGGTAGTGCCCTCGGTGACGATCAGGCCGACACCGGCGGCGGCGCGACGGCGGTAGTACTCGACCACCTGCGCGTGGGGCACGCCGTTGGGGCTGAAGTTGCGGGTCATGGGGGCCATGACCACGCGGGTCGGCAGCTCCAGGTTGCCCAGGCGGAAGGGCTCGAACAGGCTCTCTACGGATGCGCTCACGAAGGTTCTCCAGGACGTCCAGGCGACCGGTCGTCTCGTACTGTGGGTGAAGGGTTTCAGGCCTTGAGCACCCGCTCCAGGCGGGCAATGAAGGCTTCCATGGGCTTCAGCGATGCACTCACTTTCAGCCGCGACAGCACGCCCTGCCAGGCATTGCTGACGAAGTCGGCGAGGTTGTCGCAGTGTTCGTCGGCCGGCAGTTCGCCCGCCTGTTGCGCCTCGTGCAGGCAGGCGCGGAGGATGTCCGTGCCACGCTGCAGGATGTCGTCGACCTTGGCGGCGAGCGCCGGCGACAGCTCGGTCAGCTCGAAGCTGAGGCTGCCGATGAAGCAGTGGTACTCGAGCTTTTCCTTGCGCGCGAAGTGCGCCATCAGCTCGCCGTAGTAGCTCAGGATCCGCGCGCGCGGCCCCAGCGCCGGATTGCCGAGGGCCTCGGCGTAGCGCTGCAGGCGCGGGCCGTAGAGGTGTTCCAGGGCCTGCAGGGCGAAGTCTTCCTTGCTCTCGAAGTAGTGATAGAAGGAGCCCTTGGGGATGCCGGCGGCCTGGACGATGTCCTGCACGCCGGTGCCGTGGTAGCCGCAGCGGGTCATCGCCAGGGAGCCCTTGGCGAGGATCAGGTCACGCTTGTCGAGTCGGATGCTGTTCATGGGCGCAAGAATATGACCGGTCGTCTCGCCCCGCCCAGCACTATTGATATCGGTGATTGAGCCCCACAGCGTGCTCAGCGCTCGGTGGTGTCTTCGGGCAGCAATTCCGCCACGCACTCGCGGAGCAGATCGCGCAGACGTGCAACGCCCGGCTCGGGTTCGGACTCGGCGCGGTGCAGGCACAGGCCGAGCGGCTGCAGGGTCGGCAGGCCAAGGCTTTCGGCATCCAGCACGACGACCCCTGAAGGCAGGCCGAGCGGCGTGCGCAGGCCCACACCCAAGCCAGCGGCCACTGCCGCCCAGATGCCGGAAAGCCCGGCACTGGTGAAGGCCACGCGCCAGGCGATGCCCGCGCGATCGAGCGCAGCCGTAGCCGCGCTGCGCAATAGACAAGGGGCCTCCAGCACCACCAGCGGCAACGGCCGTTCGCCTGCCCAGGCCTGACCTTCGACAGAACCGATCCAGCACTGCGGCACGGCACCCAGGTGCTCCAGGTGCGCAGTCCGTTCGCCGGTGTCCCAGGCCAGGGCCAGATCGAGTTCGCCGTTGCGCACGCCACGCAGCAACTCCTGGTTGCGCGCGGTGCGCACCTCGATACGCACCTTTGGATGAGCCCGGGCGAAGCGGCCGAGCAACGCCGGCAACAGCGTCTCGCCGAAGTCTTCCTGCATGCCCAGGCGCACTCGCCCTTCGAGTGCTGCGCCACGCAACGCGCTGGCCGCCTCGTCGTTCAGTTCCAGCAGGCGGCGGGCATACGCCAGCAGCGTCTCGCCCGATTCGGTGAGCGCCATGCCCCGCCCTTCGCGGCGCAGCACCGGCGTGCCGGCCTGCTCCTCCAGCTTCTTCAACTGCGCACTGACGGCCGAGGTCGAGCGCCCCAGGCGATCCGCTGCGCGGGCGAAGCTGCCCAGCTCTATGCCGGTGACGAAGGTGCGGAGCACGTCGAGATCGAAGTTCACCCGGGCCATTTCAACAATCCTGCTTTATCGAACTATCAGTTAAATATTTCCCGATTTTCGGGACAAAACTGACGCGCTAGCCTGACTTCGTCAAGTCACCCAAGCAGGAGAACCCAGCGATGTCCCTTCCACCCCAAGCAACCTCCCGCCTGCAGCAGCAGGCACCGAAGCTGGCGCAGCTCACCGAACAAGTGCTTTTCGGCGACGTCTGGCAACGCAACGAACTCTCGCCGCGCGAACGCAGCCTGGCGACGGTCGCCGCGCTGGTGGTGCTGGGTCGCGGCGAACAGTTGCCCTTCCACTTCGAGCTGGCGCAACGCAACGGCCTGTCCCGCGAGGAACTGGTCGAACTGATCACCCACCTGGCCTTCTATGGCGGCTGGCCCGTCGCCGCCTCGGCCCTCAACCGCCTCGACAGCCAGGAGGAATGACGCCATGCCCTTCGCCCGCATCGCCCTGCACAAAGGCAAGTCGCCCGAGTACCTGCGCGCCCTCGCCGACAACGTCTACCGCGCCCTGCACGAAGCCTACGACGTACCGGCCAACGACCGCTTCGTGATGATCCACCAACTCGATCCCTGGGAATTCCACTACGACCGCAACTACCTGGGCGGGCCGCGCTCGGACGATTTCGTGCTGATCGCGATTACCGCCGGACGCCCGCGCGATACGCCGACCAAGCAGGCGTTCTATCGGCGACTGGTGGAGTTGCTCGGCGAGAGCCCCGGCATCGCCGGCGAGGACGTGATGGTGCAGGTCACCACCAGCAGCAGCGAGGATTGGTCGTTCGGCGGCGGACGCATGGGCATCTTCGCCCTGCCGGCCGAGAACGGCTGAACGCAGGCGGCGATTCGCGGGAAAGAAGGAATTCCGGCGGGAAGGGCATGCGCGCCACGCCCGCCGGCAGAGAGTCAGCCCAGGGCTTTCTCGATGGCCTGGATCAGCGCCGGGTCTTCCGGCGTGGTGCGCGGGCTGAAGCGGTGCAGGACGCGGCCGTCGGGCGCGAGGAGGAACTTCTCGAAGTTCCAGGTGATGTCGCCGGGGAATTCGGCGCCCTCGCCGGCGAGCAGGCGATACAGCGGATGCCGCTCCGAACCGTTCACATCGAGCTTGCCCGACATGGGGAAGCTGACGCCGTAGTTCAGCGAGCAGAACGACTGGATCTCCGCCTCGCTGCCCGGCTCCTGGCCGGCGAACTGGTTGCACGGCAGGCCGAGCACCACGAAGCCGCGATCGCGATATTGCTGATAGAGCTTTTCCAGCCCGGCGTATTGCGGGGTCAGACCACACTTGGAGGCGACGTTCACCACCAGCACTACCTTGCCCTTGAGCGGGGCGAGCGGCAGATCCTTTCCGTCGAGGCCATGCAGAGTCAGATCGTGAAAAGCGCTCATGGAGTACTCCTTGAAGATGATTCGGCACAGCGAAGTGCCCTGCGTCCGGCCGGACAATCGGTCCGCGCGACGCATCCCAGTCGGTTCGGGAAAAAAGACCCTGCGTCCGTGCATGCGAAAGGCGCCCGCAGGCGCCTTTCGTGGATGAAGCTTAGCAGCTTCGACCGGGCTTCATCGGGCCATCAATCGACCCGACGAAATACAGTCCCGGCAATCAGTGGTGGTGACCACCTTCGCCGTGGATGTGACCGTGGGCGACTTCCTCGGCGGAAGCTTCGCGGACGTTCACTACCTTCACCTTGAAGTTCAGGCGCTGGCCGGCCAGCGGGTGGTTGCCGTCGACGGTGACGTCGTCGCCGTCGATGTCGCGGATGGTGACGATCTGCATGCCGCCGTCCGGAGCGGAGGCGTGGAACTGCATGCCGACTTCCAGTTCGTCGACGCCTTCGAACATTTCGCGGCTCAGGGTCGCGACCAGCTCGGCGCTGTATTCGCCGTAGGCGTCGCCCGGCTCGATGGAAACTTCCAGTTCGTCGCCGACCTGCTTGCCTTCCAGGGCCTTCTCCAGGCCGACGATGATGTTGCCCGCGCCCTGCAGGTACACCAGGGGAGCGCCGCCAGCGGAGCTGTCGATGACCTCACCTGCATCGTTGGTCAGGGTATAGTCGATGGAAACCGCCTTGTTGGCTGCGATCTGCATGGTGAAGAACCTTTCCGAAAAAGAAGTAGAGCGCGCAAGTCTACGCCGGCCCGGGGACGAAAGCGACCCGAGGGCAGACGGATGGCCCGCCCGCGAGCCCCCGCGGCTGCTTGACTTCCGTCAGGACGAGGACGGCCACTGGGTGGCAGTGTTGTCCTGCGGCCATACCCAGCATCTGCGCCACGAGCCACCGTGGCAGTCGCGGCCCTGGGTGCTCGATCCGACGCAGCGTGCCGCCCAGATCGGGCAGCCCTTCCCCTGCGGTTGGTGCGCACGCGAAACCGACCCGACGACAAAGGAATGAGGTGAAGATGACGGCGCGCAACATCCTGGTGATCAACTGCGGCAGCTCGTCGATCAAGTTCGCCCTCGCCTGCGAGGCTCGTGAGGGTTTCATTCTCCACGGCCTGGCCGAACGCTTGGGCGAACCCGGCGCCGTGCTCGCCTGGCAGCAGGGTGACTTGCGCGACAGCATCGACCTGCAGGGCGCCGGCCACGAAGCCGCCCTCGCCCACCTGCTGCCGCTGGTGGAGAAAGCGCTGGACGGCCCGCTGCACGCCATCGGCCATCGCGTCGTGCATGGCGGCGAGCGCTTCACCCAGGCTTGCCGCATCGACGCCGAGGTCCTTCGGGCGATCCGCGACACCGCGCCCCTGGCGCCGCTGCACAACCCGGCCAACCTGCTCGGCATCGATGCCGCCATGGCGCTTTATCCACAGCTGCCGCATATCGCCGTGTTCGACACCGCCTTCCACCAGAGCCTGCCACCGCGCGCTTACCGCTACGCCGTGCCGGAGCCGCTATATAGCGAGCAGCACGTGCGCCGCTATGGCTTCCACGGCACCAGCCACCGCTACGTCTGCCATCGCGCCGCCGAGATCAGCGGCCTGGCCCTGGGCGACAGCAACTGGCTGTCCGCGCACCTGGGCAACGGCAGCTCGACCTGCGCCATCGCCAACGGCCAGAGCCGCGACACCAGCATGGGCCTGACCCCGCTGGAGGGCCTGATGATGGGCACCCGCAGCGGCGACGTCGATCCGAACCTGCACAGCCACCTGGCGCGCACCCTGGGCTGGAGCCTGGAGCGCATCGACCACATGCTCAACCACGACAGCGGCCTGCTCGGGCTGTCCGGCCTGTCCAACGACATGCGCACCCTGGAGCACGCCCGCGACCAGGGCCACGCCGGCGCCGCGCTGGCCATCGAAGTGTTCTGCTATCGCCTGGCCAAGTCGCTGGCCGCCATGACCTGCGCCCTGCCGCGGCTGGACGGCATCATCTTCACCGGCGGCATCGGCGAGAACTCGCCGCTGGTGCGCAACCTCACCGTGCGCCACCTGCATGTGCTGAACCTGGAACTCGACGGCGAAGCCAACGCCCGCTGCGTGCGCGGCGTCGAAGGGCCGATCCACCTCGCCGGCCACCCGCGGGTGCTGGTGATCCCGACCAACGAAGAACGCCAGATCGTCCTCGACACCCTGGCCGTGCTCGGCTGAAGATTGCGCCTTCGCCCCACAAGGGCAGCTCGAACCCGAACGGCTTAAGGAGCCCGGATGCACACCTTCTTCATCGCCCCAACCGGCTTCGGCGTCGGCCTCACCTCGATCAGCCTCGGCCTGATCCGCGCCCTGCAGCGCGCCGGCCTGAAGGTCGGCTTCTACAAACCCATCGCCCAGCCGCAACCCGGCGACGACGGCCCGGAGCGCTCCAGCGAGCTGGTCGCCCGCACCCACGGCCTGAAACCGCCGACACCGATGCCACTGAGCAAGGTCGAACGCATGCTCGGCGACGGCCTGCTCGACGAGCTGCTGGAAAACATCATCCGCGAGTTTCAGGCGACCGCCGAAGGCCAGGACGTGATGATCGTCGAAGGCATGGTTCCGACCCGCCACGTCAGCTACGCCGCGCGCGTCAACTTCCACCTTTCGAAGAGTATCGACGCAGAGGTGATCCTGGTTTCCGCGCCGGAGAACGAGACGCTCAACGAGCTCTCCGACCGCCTCGATATCCAGGCCCAGCTGTTCGGCGGCCCGCACGACCCGCAGCTGCTCGGGGTGATCCTCAACAAGGTCCGCGATATCGACGAAGAAGGCCGCCCGCTGGAAGGCGAAGCCGGTGCGCAACGCTACGCCCAGCGCCTGCGCGAACATTCGCCGCTGATGCGCAATGGCGACTTCCGCCTGCTCGGCTGCATCCCCTGGCAGGACGACCTGAACGCCCCGCGCACCCGCGACGTCGCGGAGTTGCTCAATGCCGGCGTGATCAATGCCGGCGAATATGAACAGCGGCGGGTGCAGAAGATCATCCTCTGCGCGCCCTCGGTGCCGAACATCGTCCACCTGCTCAAGCCCGGCGTGCTGGTAGTGGTGCCCGGCGATCGCGACGACGTGATCCTCGCCACCTGCCTCGCCGCCATGAACGGCGTTCCGCTCGCCGGCCTGCTGCTGTGCAGCGGCCTGGCACCGGACGCACGCATCATGGAGCTGTGCCGCAGCGCCCTGCAGGGCGGGCTGCCGGTGCTCTCGGTGAACACCGGCTCGTTCGACACCGCCGGCGACCTGACCGGGATGAACAAGGAAATCCCGGTGGACGACCGCGAGCGCTCCGAGCGCGTCAGCGAGTACGTCGCCGGGCACATCGACTTCGACTGGCTGCGCCAGCGCTGCGGCGCGCCGCACGAACCTCGCCTGTCACCACCGGTATTCCGCTACCAGTTGACCCAGCGCGCGGCCCAGGCCCACAAGCGCATCGTCCTGCCCGAGGGTAGCGAGCCGCGTACCGTGCAAGCGGCAGTGATCTGCCACGCCCGCGGCATCGCCCGCTGCGTGCTGCTGGCCAAGCCCGATGACGTACGCGCGGTGGCGCAGATGCTCGGCATCGCCCTGCCGGAGGACCTGGAGATCATCGATCCGGACCAGGTCCGCAGCCGCTACGTCGAGCCCATGGTGGCGCAGCGCAAAGGCAAGAACCTGAACGCGCCCATGGCCGAGCAGCAGCTGGAAGACAACGTCGTGCTGGGCACCATGATGCTCGCCCTCGACGAAGTGGACGGCCTGGTTTCCGGCGCCATCCACACCACCGCCAACACCATTCGCCCGGCGCTGCAGCTGATCAAGACCTCGCCCGGGTACAACCTGGTGTCCTCGGTGTTCTTCATGCTGCTGCCCGACCAGGTGCTGGTGTATGGCGATTGCGCGGTGAATCCCGACCCTTCGGCCAGTGACCTGGCGGAGATCGCCGTGCAGAGTGCCGAGTCCGCGCAGGCCTTCGGCATCACGCCGCGAGTGGCGATGATCAGCTACTCGACGGGCGAGTCGGGAAGTGGCGCGGATGTCGACAAAGTGCGGGAAGCAACACGCATCGCGCAGGAAAAACGCCCCGATCTGTTGATTGACGGACCCTTGCAGTATGATGCCGCCGCCATCGCCAGCGTCGGCCAGCTGAAGTCCCCCGACAGTCCGGTGGCCGGCCGCGCGACCGTGTACGTGTTCCCCGACCTGAATACCGGGAACACCACCTACAAGGCGGTACAGCGCAGCGCCAACTGCATAAGCATCGGCCCGATGCTGCAAGGCTTGCGCAAGCCGGTGAACGATCTGTCTCGCGGCGCCCTGGTGGAAGACATCGTCTACACCATTGCTCTCACCGCGATCCAGGCCGACACGCAACACCCATGAACCCAGGAGGGCCGCTCCGCCGAGCGGCCCAGGCCAACGCCGGCACAGGAAGGTGCCACCCGAAACGCCAAGGGGCCGGGACCCCAACCACGCGCGGCGACTCCGCCGGCGCCCATGTACAAGGAACGCTCGATGCTCAATTTCCTTCCCCACGCCCTGCGAGGTTCGCTGGCCGGCCTGCTGCTGGTGATCAGCACCCTGTGCTGGTGCCTGCCGCTGCTCAGCATGTCCCTGCTCAAGCTGGTGCTGCCCTTCTCCGCCGCGCAGTCGGCTCTCAGCAAGCTGATGAGCCTGATCGCCGAGGGCTGGATCGCCTGCAACAAGGGCTGGATGAACCTGGTGCAACGCACCGGCTGGCAGGTCCAGGGCCTGGAAGGTCTGCACTACGACCATTCCTACCTGGTCACCAGCAATCACCAGAGCTGGGTCGACATCCTCGTCCTGCAGTACCAGCTGAACCGCCGCATCCCGCTGCTGCGCTTCTTCCTCAAGCAGGAGCTGATCTGGGTCCCGGTGATCGGCCTGTGCTGGTGGGCGCTGGATTTCCCCTTCATGAAGCGCTACAGCAAGGCCTACCTGGCCAAGCACCCGGAGAAAAAGGGCCAGGACCTGGCGACCACGCGCAAGGCCTGCGCCAAGTTCAAGCGCATCCCGGTGTCGGTGTTCAACTTCCTCGAAGGCACCCGCTTCACCCGCGCCAAGCACGACGAGCAGCAATCGCCCTTCCCGCACCTGCTCAAGCCCAAGGCCGGCGGCATCGCCTTCGTCCTCGACGCCATGGGCGAGCAGCTGCGCACGCTGGTCAACGTCACCATCCACTATCCGGACGGCAGCCCGACCTTCTGGTGCCTGCTCTCCGGCCGCCTCAAGCGCGTGGTGGTGCGTTTCGAGGAGCTGGAGATCCCGCGCCAGTTCATCGGCAAGAGCTACGACCAGGACGAGGGCTATCGCGCAGAGTTCCAGCAGTGGGTGAACCAGCTGTGGGAGCGCAAGGAGCAACTGCTGGCGCAGCTGCACCGCGAGTACCCGGCCAGCGCCTGAGGATTTTCTGGATTCCCGCGTTCGCGGGAAGGACGCAACGGATTCGACCAGTCGTCATCCCCGCGGACGCAGGGACCCAGCAAACAGCACAAACGAAGAAGCCCGCCAATCGGCGGGCTTTTTCATGCAGCGCTATTACTGGTACTGCTGCTGCGGCGCGGCGGTGCCCTGGGCGCCCGGCAGGGCTTTCAGGTTCACTTCGACGCGACGGTTCTGCGCGCGGCCATTGGCGTCGGCGTTGCTGGCGATCGGCTGGTCCGGGCCCATGCCGCGGGTGCTTACGCGGGTGCCATCGACGCCTTGCGAGGTCAGGTAGGCGGCCACGCTCTGCGCACGGCGCTGCGACAGGTCCATGTTGTGCTGGCGACTGCCGGTGCTGTCGGTGTAGCCGACGATCTCGATGCTGTTCTGGTTGAACTGCTTGAAGGAGTTCGCCAGGTTGTTCAGCGGGGTGTAGAAGGACGGGGCGATGTTCGCCGAGTCGGTGGCGAAGGTGATGTTGCCCGGCATGATCAGCTTGATGTCGTCACCCTGGCGCTGCACCTCTACACCGGTGCCCTGCATCTGCTGGCGCAGTTGGGCTTCCTGCTTGTCGGCGTAGTAGCCGTAGCCGGCACCGGCCAGGCCGGCGACGGCGGCGCCGATCATCGCGCCCTTGCCACGGTTGTCGTGGTTGATCGCGGCACCGGCGACAGCGCCGGCCAGCGCGCCCAGACCACCGTACTTGGCAGCCTTGCTGACACCGCCTTCCTGCGGCACCTGGGTGTTCGGGTCGTAGGGATTCTGCGCGGCGCAACCGGCCATGAGAGCGAGGACGGTGGCGGCAGCGACCATCGAGAGACTACGTGGGGTGAACATGAAGGACGACTCCTCGAATTGCGGTACGCCCGTTCTCGGGCGGCAGGTTAGAGCACAAGGTGTGCAAAAGATTCCATAGGAAAATTAAGCGCGAATGAAGGGATTTTCCCGCATCTCGTCGCCAAGACGGGTATCCGGGCCGTGGCCGGTAACGACAGTGGCCTCCTCGTCCAGGCTGTACAGGCGCTGCTTGATCGAGCGCTCGATGGTGGCGTAGTCGCCACCCCACAGGTCGGTGCGGCCGATACCGCGGCGGAACAGGGTGTCACCGGCGATCAGCAGCTTTGCACCGGGGAACCAGAAGCTCATCGAGCCCGGCGTATGCCCCGGCGTGTGCAACGCCACGCCGCAGCCGCAGGCCAGCTCCTCGTCGTCCTTCAGCCACTGATCCGGCGACGGCACCGGCTTGTAGGGCACGCCGAACATGCGGCACTGCATTTCCAGGTTGTCCCAGAGGAACTGGTCGCCCTGGTGTAGGTGCAGGGTCGCGCCGGTCTTCTCCTTCATCTGCCCGGAGGCCAGGAAGTGATCCAGGTGCGCGTGGGTGTGGATGATGCTGACCACCTTCAGGCCCAGGGCCTCCAGGCGAGCCAGGATCAGCTCGTGGTCACCGCCCGGGTCGACCACGATGGCCTTCTTAGTCACCGGGTCGCCGATGATGGTGCAGTTGCACTGCAACGGGCCGACGGGGAAGGTTTCGCGGATCAGCGCGGGCTGGGCGGCGTCCATGGGGAGGTCCTGAAAAGTGAGACAAGGCGCGAAGCGTGACGGCAAAGCCGCATCACTTCAACTCCTCCAGACTCCGGACGTGCGAACGGCGAGCCCCGCCACGCCAGCGGCGACGCGTCACAGACGAGGAAAAGCCGTCGAGCAGGTTCGAAGTTTTTCCCGTCGCCGCAACTGGTTTCAGTCGCCGCGATAGTCGGTGGGCAGCTTCCCGGTCCACTTGCGGAAGGCGCGGCGGAAGTTCGACGGATCGTTGAAGCCGAGCAGCAAGGCGATTTCGTAAAGCGGCAGGTGGGTGGTCGTCAGGTATTGCACGGCCAGGCGCTTGCGCACGTCGTCGAGCACCTGCTGGTAGGTGGTGCCCAGGCTCGACAGGTGCCGGCGCAGGCTGCGCCCGCTGGTGTGCAGCTCGCGCGCCGCGCTGTCCAGGTCGGGGAACTCGCCGGGCCGCGCCAGCAGCAGGCGGCGGATGCGGGTCAGCAGGCCTTCCTGCACGTCGATGCTGGCGAGCAGGGCTTCGCACTGCTGTTCGCACATCTGCACCGTCGCCGGGTTGGCCAGGGCCATCGGCCGGGTCAGGTATTCGTGGGGCAGACTGATGAAGTGGTATGGCTGGTCGAAGGCCACTGCGCAGCCGAACACCTCGGCATAGCGCTCGGCATAAGCCGGCGCGGAGAACGCGAAGCCGACCTCGACGCCCTGCAACGGCTCGCCGACCAGGAAGCGCGCGATGGTGTGCAGGCTGGTCATCAGGCCTTCGCTGGCGAAGCGCTGCATCGGCCCCAGCGGAATCGACTCGCTGGCGCGCAACTGCGCACGGCCATGCTCTTCGATCCGTTCCAGGTCGAAGGCCAGGCCGAGCACACGGTAGTACTTCAGGGCGAAGTCGATGGCCCGCTCCAGGTTGGCGCTGGAGAGCACCGCGTAACCGAGGATGCCGTGGGTGGAGACGTTCAGCCGCTGCCCCAGCAACAGGCCGAAGGCAGGCTCGCCGCAGTGCGTCAGGGCAGCGCCGGCGAGCAGGTTGAAGTCGATGAAGGACAGGCGCCCGGCCGGGCTCTGCAGCACCTCGGGGCGCACGCGGGCCAGTTCGAGCAGGCGCTGGCGCGGCACGCCGAGCTCCTCGGCGAGATCCAGCAAGGCCTGGGCATAGGCCACCGGAACGAGTTCGGCGGTGAAGGTGAGCGGTTGCTTCATGGCTTTTTCTTGTTATCGCCACTGGCCGGATATGACCGAAATGTTGGCAGAAGATAACCTTGTGACACTAGTCCGGCAAGCCCAAAGTAGCTGCCATGGACACCCACAACAATGGAGCCGTCATGGCCAGCACGACCCCCGCAGGACTGGAAATCAAGCCCCGGCACATGGACTTCGAGCTGCCCGATCCCCTGCCGCGCCACTGGCACGGCGGAGACGCCTTCCGCTCCCATCTGTTCGACGCCATGTCGGTGCTCTTCCCCGACGGCGAGCGCTTCTTCATCGACTCGGTGCGCAACTTCCGCGAGCAGATCAGCGACCCGGTGCTCAAGGAGCAGATCCGCGGTTTCATCGGCCAGGAAGGTCACCATAGCCGCGAGCACCTGACCTACAGCCAACGCCTGCGCGACCTCGGCTATGACATCACGACCATCGAGAAGCGCGCCCAGGCGCGCATCCGCTTCACCCAGAAGAAATTCCCCGCAAAGCGCCAGCTGGCTGCGACCGCCGCGCTGGAGCACATCACCGCGATCATGGCCAACGGGCTGTTGACCGACCCACGCACCATGGAAGGGGCAGATCCGGTGATGCAACGCCTGTGGCGCTGGCACGCCCTGGAGGAAACCGAGCACAAGGCGGTGGCCTTCGACGTCTACAACCAGGTCTGCGGCAACCGCGACCTGCTGCGCCGGGCAATGCGCATGGCGACCTTCTTCTTCGTCCTCGATACCTTCCGCGGCCTGGTGCACATGCTCAAGAAGGACGGCCTGCTGTGGAACTGGCGGGTCTGGCGCGACGGCCTGAAATGGAGCTGGGGCAAGCACGGCGTGTTCCGCCCGCTGGTGCGCGAATACCTGGACTTCTTCAAGGACGACTTCCATCCCTGGCAGCACAACAACCTCGACCTGCTGTACCAGGTGCGCAAGGAATACGACCCGCAGCCGCTGGCCCATGCGGGCTGATTCCCCTCCTCCGTCGACGCCCCGGACTGCCGGGGCGTTGTCATTTCAGGAGCCTTGCCTCTCGTAGGAGCGAGCTTGCTCGCGAATCGCCCGACACGAATGCCTAGTCTGTAGGGCGAATAACCCCGAAGGGGTTATCCGCCATTTTCGTGCCGGGCGGCGGCGCATAACCGCGAACGCGGTTATGCGCCCTACGGGTGGATCGGCGCGGGGCTTTTCGCGGACGAATCCGCTCCGACGCCGGACAGCCCTCGTCGCGAGCAAGCTCGCTCCTACAGGGCGGGCGCAACGAAAAAAGCCCCGGACACCCCGGGGCTTTTTGCATCGTTCATCCACGTCAAGCGTGCAGGAAGCGCAACGCATCCGCAGCCGACTCCTGGGGAATCTCCTCCATCGGCACATGCCCGACTCCCGCGTAGGTCTTCACCTCGATGCCCGGCAAGTCGCGCTGCCATAGCGGCACGTGGCGCGGCGAGATCCAGCGGTCGCGCTCACCCCACATCAGCAGCGTCGGCGCCTTGATCCGCGCGACTCGCTCCGGGGCGGTCGGCAGCTCCTCGCGGTTGGCCTTCACCAGCACGCGGAAGATATCGATCATCGCCCGCCGATTCCCCGGGCGGCGGCTGATGTCGTAATAGCGGTCGACCACCCCCGGCTGGATGCGCCTGGCGTCGCCGTAGACTTCCTTGATGCCCTGGGCCACCAGGGCGCGCGGCATCCAGGCCGGCATCAGCAGGCCGGCGCCAGGCAGCACCGCGCTGGCGATCATCAGCGGCACCTTCTGCATGTAGTAGCCGGCCGGATCGACCAGGATCAGCCGCTCGACCCGCTGCGGATGCTGCGCCGCGTAGTTCCAGGCGATGTAGCCGCCGAGCGAGTTGCCGGCGACGGACACCCGGTCAAGGCCCAGGCGATCGAGGAACTGGGCGAACACCCGGACCAGGCGCTCGCCGCTGTATTCGCGATCACGCCCGGCACCGGTCAGGCCGAAGCCCGGCACGTCCAGGCGAACGATACGGAAGTGCCGGCCCAGTTCGGCCACCCAGCCGTCCCAGGTATGCAGTGAAGCCATCACCCCGTGCACCATCACCAGCACCGGTTTGTCGTGGCTGCCTACGTCGCGGTAGTGGATGCGGAACCCATCCACTTCGATGAAGCGCGAGCCGGTTTCCGGCGCGGCGTAGCGGGCGATCAGGGCGTCCAGCGGCAGGGCGCCGAAGCCGAAGCGGGCGAAACCGGCCGCCAGCGGCGGCTGCAGGGCGTAGGTAGCGGACATGGGGCACTCCGGTGCTTGTTGTTCTTGAGGCCCGATCACACCACAGCGCGACGCACGACGCGCCCAACCTAGGGCTGGGGCGCAGACCTGCAGAGGCTGTTCACCAGCAGGTCGCCGAGCACCCGCTTGACCTCGCCGATGTCGTGCCCGGCAGGGTCGCCGAGCAGCTCGTGGGAGGCCGACTCCATCGCCCAGAGCAGCGCCAGGTAGGTCAACGGCGCATGCTGCAAGCCATCGGCGAGGAAGCGCTCTTCGAGCAGCGCCTGCAATTCGCGCAGTGCCTCGCGGCGATGGCCTGCCAAGGGCGAGCCGGCGCGCAGCGCTTCCTCGTGCATCAGGCGGATGATCGGCCCCACGGCCAGGTGATAGTCGAAGAAGCGCTCGATCATCGCGCGCAGCCAGGCCTCGCTGCTGCCGGCGACGGTACGCATCTCGCGGAAGCGCATGAGCAGCAGCTGCACCGCCGTGCGGTAGATGCCTTCGAGCACGTCGAGCTTGCCGTCGAAGTACTTGTAGAAGGTGCGCCGCGACACCTTGGCCGCCGCCAGCAGGTCGTTCACCGTGGTCTCGGCCAGGCCCCTGGCGACGAACACCGGGATGCTCGCCAGCTGGATGTTGGCGCGTTGCAGATGGTTGACCAGCGGCCCCTCGGCGTTACCTTCCTGGCGGGCCAATGCTCCGTAGCCACCCAAGTCCTCGAACACCGCCAGCACCGCTCCGGATTCCTGTCGCGTCATGTCCCCTCCACCCAACCAAGGCGCGGGGTGACGGCGACCGCGCCCGTCGCTAACCTAGCCTTCCGCCCTTCGCGCAAGGAAAGCCCGTTCGTGCCGAACCTATCACGCCGCCTGCTCTGGCCGCTGGCCATCCTTTTGCTGGTTGTCGGCCGCAGCGCCCTGGCTAGCGGCGAGCTGTACTACCTCGGGCAACCCATTCCGGATATCCAGCGCGCCTGGACCAGCGAGGACTACCAGAAGCTGATCGATGCCCTGCAGGCGCTCGACAAGACCCAGGCCAACGCCCTGCCCCGGCGCAGCGGCGAGTTCACCGGGCCGATCTACCAGCGCATGGTCAGCGAAGACAACTTCCGCCCGCAGATGAACATCTACGCGCCGCTGGAGTTGCGGCAGAACGAGGCGCGCGAAGTGCTGTTCAAGCTCAAGGAGCTGATGCGCCTGTACTTCGACTTCCGCGCCGCGATGCAGCCCTACGGCGCCGAGGCGCTCGGCCTGATGAGCTACTCGCTGCGCGAACAGGCGATCCTGTTCAATCTGACCGTCGAATTCTGGATGACCCTGGCGCAGAGCGAGCAGCGCAACCCGGTGCGCCTGAAGGGCATGCAGGAAGCCAAGGCGGCGGCTTCGATGCTGACCAGCAGCGCCCTCGACTACCTGGGGCTGACCGCGCAGTTCGAGCGCCAGGACCTGGTGCTCTACAGCGCCGAGCTGTCCAAGCAGATGCCCGAACTCTTCGTCCACCTGCCCGGCGAGGTGCGCGGCCAGATGCTGGCTCGCGTGCAGCAGTTCGCCGAGCAGCATCCCTACCCCGAAGTGCGCGGCAACATGCATGACCTGCTGCCGGTGCTGCAGAACATCCAGGCCGATGTGCAGCGCCAGCTGGCGGCCCCAGTCAAGGGTGCGGCGGCACCGCCGACCCTGGACCTGAGCGCACCCAAGGAATAAGCGCGGGATCTAGCGCAGCAGGCCCAGGCTCTTGGCTCGCGCCACAGCCTGGGTGCGACGCTCCACGCCCAGCTTGTCGTTGATGTGGCGGGCGTGGCTCTTCACGGTGTGCAGCGAGATGAACAGCCGCTCGCTGATTTCCTGGTTCGAGCAGCCCTGGGCGATCAGCTCAAGCACCGCCAGTTCGCGGCCGCTCAGGCAGTCGGCCTGGGCCACTCCGCGTTCGCTTTGCTCCGGCAGGCGCTCCTGCAGTGCGCGTTGCAGCGGACAACTGGCGCGGCCGGCGAGTTGTTCGCGTAGCCACTCAGGTTCCTGGGTCAGCAGCACCTGCAAAGGCAGCAAAGCGCCGCCAACCGCGGCTTGCAGGCAGTTGCCCAAGGCCTCGCGCGCTTCGCTTTCGCGTCCGCCCTGCAGCAGCAAGAGCACCAGCAACGCCTGTGCATAACTCGCTGGCAGCGTGGTGCCGGCCTGCTGTGCAGAAGCCGTCAGGGTGCGCAGGCGGCGCTCGGCTTCTTCCGTGCGCCCTTCCAGACCGGCCAGCAGCGCCCGCAGCAACTCGATGCAGTAAGGCAACTGCGGATTGCATTCCGGCGGGGTGGCGGGCTGTTCGCCCGAATAGGTTTCCCCCAGGCGCTCGAGCCAGGCGCCGGCCAGTTCCAGCTGGCCCTGGGCGAGCCACAGCTCGCACTTCACCAGGGTGATGACCGAGAGGTAGTAGACCGGCGGCACGTCCCAGACGTGCATCAGCCGCTCGACCTCCGCCAATTGGGCGAAGGCCTGGGTGAAATTGCCCTGGCGCCCTTCGAGGCTGGCCAGTACCGCGTAACCGATGACCAGGTTGACGTCGCGGCAGCCGCGCCCTTCTTCGATGCCGGCGCGCAGCCATTTGCGCGCGTCCTCCGCCTGCAGGCTCAGGCAGCGCAGGTAGCCCTGGTAGACCAGCAAACGTCCGCGCAACGCGCATAGCGTCTGTGCGCGGGCAAACCATTCAGTCGCGCCAGCCCCTGCTCAAGTTCGGACTCGGCCCTTCGTACCTCGCCACGCGCCTGCAGCACGCGGGCGCGGTCGTAATGCACCAGCGCCTCGAGCAACGGATTGCCGACGCGCTGCGCCAGCTCCAGCGCCTCGCGGTTCAGGCCGCGCGCGCGCCACGAATCGCCACGGACGATGGCCAGGTTGGCCAGGCTGGAGAGGCACATCAGGCGCGGTCCGGAACGCTCCGCAGGCAGATGTTCGATAGCCTCTGCGCAGTGCCTTTCGGCGAGTTCGATGTCGCCCCGTCCTCGGGCGATGATCCCCGCCAGCGCTTGCCACTGGGCCAGCAAATCGCGCTGTGTGGCAGCGTCGGGAGCCGGCAGGAAGCGCGCCAGCTGCGCGGCCAATTCTTCGGCAGCGTCGAGTTGGCAGGCCAGCGCCAGCGCCCAGCCGTACAGCACCACCAGTCGCGGGGCGCTGGCCAGCAGGCTGTCGGGGAGGTCCATCTTCCAGCGCAGCAGGGTGGCGACGTTCTGTTCGGCGAGCAACTGCTCTTCGGAAAGACTCTGCACCAGGCTGGCCGCAACTTCCGGATGGCCGGCACGCAGGGCCTGGTCGACCGCTTCGTCGAGCAGCCCGCGGGAACTGAACCAGCGGCACGCGCGCAGGTGCAGCGCCGCCGCGGAAGGACCGGCCGCCGGCAGATCGCGGGTCAGCAGCAGGTCGGAAAACAGGTGGTGATAGCGGAACCAGACGCCCTGGTCGTCCAGCGGCACGAGGAAAACCTGGTGACGCTGCAGGTGGCGCAGGATCTCCGCACTTTCATGGCTGTCGAGCAGGACGTCGCACAGCTCGGCGCAGAAGCGCTCGAAGCGCGCGGTCTGCAGCAGGAATGCCTGGACCTCCGCGGACTGCTTGTCGATCACCTCTTCCAGCAGGTAGTCGCGGATTAGCTCTTCGGCACCGGTGAGCGGGACTTCGCAGCCCTGCGCGGCCCCTTCGGGATGCGCCAGCAGCCAGAGGCGCAATCCGGCAATCCAGCCTTCGCTGCGTTCGATCAGGCGCTCGATGACTTCGCCACTGACTCGCGAGCCGCTGGCGGTAACCAGTTCGAGCATTTCCTCGGCGGTCAGGCGCAGGTCCTGCTCGTTGAATTCGAGCAACTGGCGCGACAGGCGCAGGCGCGCCAAGTGCCAGTCCGGCCGCTGGCGACTGGTTATCAGCAGCACCAGGCCGGCGGGCATGTGGTTGAGCAGGAACTGCAGGCAGCGGTCGAGGACCACGCCCTGTGCCAGGTGATAGTCGTCGAGCACCAGCAGCAGCGGCGTCTTGGCGCTGAGCTGTTCCGCCAGTTCGTCGAGCAGGCCATCCAGCCAAGCTTCGAAGGCGAACGGCTGGTGGCGCTGGCGCATCTTCAGGATGGCCAGGGCGTCATCGCCCAGGCTCGGGAAGTATTGACGCAGCCCTTCCAGCAGGCGTTCGAGGAATCGCCCAGGGTCGCAGTCGCGCGCGCTCAGGCCGAGCCAGAGGCTGCGCCAACCGTCGTCGAGGGATTCGCAGAATTCGATGGCCAGGGAGCTCTTGCCAAAGCCGGCCGGCGCCGAGACCAGCAGCAACCGCCCATCGAGCCCGGTGCGCATGCGTTCGCACAGGCGCGGGCGATAGACGTCCCCCGCCGGCAGCGGCGGGCGATAGAAACGGCTGCCGATCGCAGGTGCAGACGCCTCCTGGCGGATTGGCAGAGTCGAGAAGTCGGTCATTGCGCCTGGCTCTTGCTCTAGCTCTTCTAATGGAACATCAGTCGCCGAGACTAGTCGCTTGCCCAGTCCATTTGAAGTCGAATTTGTTACCTGTCGCGGCGCTTTTCCACTCATTTCTTCAGAACTTGCCTACAAACGCACGCCACCTTCAAGTAACTGAACCGACTAGACAAGCAGAAATTCCCTCATTCGATAAGGAAATAGCGCCCTATCAGTAGGTCCGGATCGTCTACGGAAATCAGAATCCTGGCAAATGACAGCCGAAAAAAAACCGGCCCGAAGGCCGGTTTTTCAGCAAGTGACCTCGCCCTTAGCGCACGCCGTCCTGACGCAGCGCAGCCGGGGTGAAGTCGCTTTCCGAGGCGGTGTAGTTGAAGTCGTAGGCCGACTTCTCCTCGTTCTTCAGGCCCAGCACCAGGTAACGGCCGGACAGCAGGTCGTACAGGGTCTCGGCGGTGTACCACGGCACCTGGTGGTCGTAGTAGTACTGCGAGAAGGCCTCGGCCACGCGCCACAGGGTGCCGCGACCGTCGTAGTGGTCGATCTCCACGGCTTGCCAGGTGTCCTCGTCGATGTAGAAGTCACGCTTGGCGTAGATGTGGCGCTCGCCCGGCTTCAGGGTCGCAGTCACGTGCCATACGCGGTGCAGCTCGTAGCGGGTCAGGTCCTGGTTCAGGTGGCCGGGTTTGACGATGTCGGCGTACTTCAGCTTCGGATCGTCGAGCTTGTAGTTGTTGTACGGGATGTACAGCTCCTGCTTGCCGATCAGTTTCCAGTCGTAGCGATCCGGCGCGCCGTTGTACATGTCCAGGTTGTCGGCGGTACGCAGACCGTCGGCGGCGGTGCCGGGGCCGTCGTAGGAAACCTGCGGGGCACGACGCACGCGGCGTTGGCCGGCGTTGTAGAGCCATGCCAGGCGCGGTTCCTTGACCTGGTCGAGGGTCTCGTGGACCAGCAGCACGTTACCGGCCAGGCGTGCCGGCGCGGTGACTTGCTGCTTGAAGTAGAACAGCACGTTGCTCGGCTTGCTCGGGTCGTAGTCCTTCAGGTCGGTGCGGAAGACGAATTCGTCCTGGAAGTACACCGGCGAGAAGGTGCCGTTGACCTGCGGGGTCATCTGGGTCACCAGACGGCGCACGTGGCCGCCACGGTAACGGGTGATGTGGTTCCAGATGACTTCCAGGCCGCTTTGCGGAATCGGGAAGGGGTTGGCGGTCTGGAAGTTCTGCAGGCCGTTGCCGCCTTGTACCAGGGTGGCAGTGGTCGCGTTCTTCTTGGTCGCTTCCAGCACGGCGTCGGGCATGGTCGCGGTGCGGTGCGACGGGTACACCGGCATCTTGTAGGTGTCGGGGTAGCGCTGGAACATGGCCAGCTGGCCGGGGGTCAGCTTGTCCTTGTACTTGTCGGCGGTCTGCGCAGTGATGGTGAACAGCGGTTTTTCACTGGCGAACGGGTCGGAGAGGAAACCCTTGCTGTCGGCGGTGCCGGCAGTCTTGGACAGGCCGCCAGTCCAGGCCGGGATGCTGCCGTCGGCGTTGCCGGCCTTCTCGGCGCCCACCGGGGTCAGGGTGCTGCCCAGCTTGGCGGCGTCGCCGGCGGATACCGCCGCGAACACCTGGGTGGCCAGCAGGCTCAGAGCCAGTGCGCTGGTCTGCAGCAGAATTCTTTTTGTTCTCATTATCGCGTCGTCCTCGAGTGGGTCGTTACTGCTCGCGCGGCCTCCGTGGTGCCGCACTCGCGATCTCCGGTCTGCTATGGGCCCGCCGGCTCGCGCCGGCGGGCGTTTCGCTTAGAAGTTCATGCCAACGCTGAGCGCGACGTAGTCGCGGTCGTCGACGGTGGAGTACTTGCCGTCGAAGTAGTTGGTGTAGGAGAGGCTGGCGGTGTAGGTGTTCAGGTAGTCGGCATCCACACCCAGGCTGATGGCCTTGCGGCCTTCCTCGAAGTTGCCGCCCGGGCCGGGGGAGTAGCCGTCGACATCGTGCGACCAGGCCACGTTCGGCTTCAGGTTCACGCCGGCGAAGACGTCGTTGTAGTCCCAGATCGCGCGAGCGCGGTAGCCCCAGGAGTCGGCGGTGGTGAAGCCTTCGCTCTCGCAGTTGCGGCTGACGTTGTTGGCGTTGGTAGTACCCAGGGTGCTGGCGTTCAGCGCCTGGCAGGTCGGCGCGCCGTTGAGGGTGCCGGCCAGCGGGCCGGGGCCGAACACCGGGTCACGACCGTAGCGCGCCTTGGACTGGCTCTCCAGGCCACCGACGTGGGTCCAGCCCACTTCGCCGACCAGGGTCAGACGTTCCGCGCCCATCACCTGGTCGATGAACTGGGTGAAGGTGGTCTGCAGCTGGGTGATTTCCTTGCGCTCGTAGCCGTGGATGTCCTGGCCGGCCTGGCCGTTGAGCACCGAGGCGTTGCTGTAGACGTGGTTGCCGCCGATGGCCACCGGGTCCAGACCCGCGTAAAGGATGTCGGTGGTGTTCAGCTGCACAGGAGCGTTCGGCCGGTAGCTGATTTCACCTTGCCACGCGGTGCCGGTGGGCAGCGTGGTGGAGAAGCTCAGGCCATACAGGTGGATGTCTTCCGGATACTCGATGAAGTAGCTGGAGTTACCCGCCATGGCCACTGCACCAGCTTGCGCGGCCAGCGTCGGGCTGATCGCCGCCAGGCTGGTGATGCGGCTATTGATGGCGTTGACCTTGGCGACCGACGCACCGCTGCCGCTGAAGATCGGCAGGCGGGTGTGGTAGTTCATGTAATAGCCGCCGAACTCGGTGTTCAAGGCATCGGCGAAGTACTTCAGCGACAGGCCGTACTGGCCGCTGTCGCGGGCATCGCGATCCGGGCCGCGCGGCACGATCACACCTTCGCCGTAGGCCGACTGGGTCACCGCCAGGTTCGGGCCGAGCAAGCCGTTCAGGGCGTTGATCGAGGCGCGGTTGTTGCTCAGCACCGCCAGGTTGTTGGAGCAACCGTCGGCAACCACGTCAGGCTGGGAGAAGAAGGTGCCGCAGTTGTCGACCACCGTCTGGTCCCACTCCAGCTGGTAGAAGCCTTCGGCGGAGAGGTTGTCGGTGAGGTTCTGCGACAGATAGAACATGTTCACCGGCACCAGGGCTTCCTTGATCTCGGAGCCCGGGCGGCGGAAGGCGGAGACGTCCACCGGGTTGATCACGCTGATGCCGTTCTGGATGAAGGTGCTCTCACCCCAGTTCACCACCTGCTTGCCCAGGCGCACGTTACCCGGCAGTTCGCCGATGGTGTACTTGTGGTAGATGAAGGCATCCAGCAGTTCGGCGCCCTTGCCTTTGGCGGCGGTCTTGCGGCCGCTGTCCTCGATCGGCTTGAAGTTGGTGTCGTCGTCCTCGACGGCCATGTCGTACCAGTACTTGCCGCGCAGGAAGACGCCGGTGTCCTGGTATTTCAGTTCGAGGTCATGGATGCCCTTGAAGATCTTCGAGAAGGCGTCACCGGACTTGTAGTTCAGGTGGCCGTCGTCGGAGGTCTGCGACAGCCCCTTGCCGCCGTTGTTCACCCCGATCAGGTTCTTGTTCGGGTTCTGGGTCGACCAGCTGGCCCCGATGGACAGCGAGGAGTCGAAGGAGCCCTCGATTTCCCCAATGTTGAAAGTCACCGCGGAAGCCGGGGCGGCGAGCGAAGAAGCCAGGCTGACGGCCAGCGGCAAACGCGCCAGGCGCCAGATTTTCCTCATTGTTGTCATCGACGCTACTCCATGTGTTTTTTGTTATGAGTGGCGCCGACTATAGCCAGCCCCCCGATACCCTTGATCCCTCGAAAGTGTGATTTCGCACTCGAACCGGTCAGCGAGGCGCGGACTAGAGGGGGCGGCGATTGCAACAGAAATGAAACGGGCCGCGCCAAGCGCTTGCTTGGGCGGCCCGTGGGCTGTGGCGGGGCTCAGACGGTAGAGAGGAACTCGCTGCCGGACTCCTGCCAACGGGCGATATCGACGCGAATGCGCTTCTTGTCGAGCTTGCCGACGCTGGTCTTGGGAACTTCAGTAACAACGGCGATCTGCGACGGAATCGCCCACTTGTTGATATGGCCCTGCTCGACGAAAGGCTTGAGGTGTTCCTTCAGGCCCTTGGCGTCCAGCTGCTGGCCATCGACGAGCACCAGCAGGGCGAACGGACGCTCGCCCCACTGCGGGTCGGGTACGCCAACCACCGCTACTTCACGTACCGCCGCATGGCGGCTGATGAGGTCTTCCAGCTCCAGCGAGGAGAGCCACTCGCCGCCGGTCTTGATGACATCCTTGATGCGGTCGCGGATGTCGATGTAACCCATGCCGTCGAGCGTCGCGACGTCGCCGGTGTGCATCCAGCCGCCGGCCCACAGCTCTTCGCTCTTCTCCGGCTCGTTGAAGTAGCCCTGGGTCAGCCAGGGCGCACGCAGTACCAGCTCGCCCTGGGTCTCGCCGTCGTGCGGCTTGAGCTCGCCGTGCTCGTCCATGATGGCGGCGTCCACCATCGGCACCGGCACGCCGGCCTTGATGCGATAGGTGGTGCGCTCGTCCTCGCTGCCGGCCATCAGCTCGTCGTTGAGGTAGGCGCAGGAAATCAGCGGGCAGGTTTCCGACATGCCGTAGGCGGCGGTCAGCTGCACGCCACGGGTCTTGGCCGCCTCGTAGAGCGCACGGTTCAGTGCGCTGCCACCGATGATCACCTTGAGCCCGCCGAAGTCGTGGCCCTTGGCGCTGGGCGCGTTGAGCATCATCTGCAGGATGGTCGGCACGCAGTGGGAGAAGGTCACCTGCTCCTCGCGGATCAGCCGGCAGAGCATGTCCGGCTCGTAACGGCCCGGGTACACCTGCTTCACGCCGAGCATGGTCGCCACGTACGGCACGCCCCAGGCATGCACGTGGAACATCGGGGTAATCGGCATGTAGACGTCGGCGTTACCCATCAGGCGGATGCTGTCCAGGCTGCCGATGGTCGAGGCCATGGCCAGGGTGTGCAGCACCAGCTGGCGATGGGTGAAGTACACGCCCTTGGGATTGCCGGTGGTGCCGGTGGTGTAGAAGGTGGTCGCCACCGAATTCTCGTCGAAGTCGGGGAAGGCGTAGCGCGGGCTGGCTGCGGCGAGCAGCGCCTCGTATTCGCCGACGCAGTCGGGCAGCGGGCTGCTCTTGTCCGCGCCGTCGGTCAGCAGAAGGGTCTTCTGCACCGTGGTCAGCTGGCTGGCGATGCCCTGGTAGAGCGGCACGAACTCGGCGTTGACCAGCACGAAGCGGTCCTCGGCGTGGTTCATGGTGTAGAGGATCTGGTCCGGCGAGAGGCGGATGTTGATGGTGTGCAGTACCGCGCCGATCATCGGAATGGCGAACATGCACTCCAGGTAGCGGTGGCTGTCCCAGTCCATCACGGCGACGGTATCGCCGGCCTTCACGCCGGCTTCGCTGAGCACGTTGGCCAGGCGCGCGACCCGCTCGTTGAAGGTGGCGTAGTCGTAGCGCACCAGATCCCGGTAGACGATCTCGCGGCTGCGCTCGTAGCGCGCCCCGGAGAGCAGCAGGCTCTTGATCAGCAGGGGGTACTGGTAGGCATTGCCCGCGGCGGGGAGGAGTCGGGTCTTGAGCATCGTCGGCTTACCTGTCGGATCTTGTACGGGAGAAAGAATGCTGCCGACTCTAGGGCCCAGACCATGACCGTTCATCCATCCAAAGAGTGATTTGCGGGTGACTCTTTGGCGCGATCCGGT